>CAVCXB010000148.1:0-7582 GCA_963605535.1 Wujia chipingensis | reverse complement strand
CCAAGCTTTCGACACTCTTCAAGTGCCAGACCGATCATCGCTGTTGCGTAGCCCTTTCGACGCTCACTTGGACGGATTCCGTCACCGATATGACCACCCGACTTGGACAGCTTTTCATTTAAATAATGGCGAATGTTGACAGCACCGACAAAGATATTGCGTTCAAAATCCAGACAGAAAAACGTAGAATCCGGGACAAGACCATCTCGTGCCTCCTTCAGTTCCAGATTCTCCAAATAATTATCAAAGTCATGATAGTCATTTTTGAAAATCGCATACGGTGAGACATCCTGCTCAACCGCCAGCCACTCATCCATCATGTCCGTTAATTGCTGCTTATATTCATGTGTCAGCTTTACCAGTTTTATATTCATAATACCCTGCTCTCCAAACGTATTTTCCCCTACTATAATACATGCATCACCACATTGCAAGCCCAAAATATCAACATAGACAACTTCCAGATTTTATGTTATACTTTCGTCTGAAAAGTTCTAACGGAGTTTTCAACCATTCTGAAAGATAGAGGATAACTAACTATGGAAAATGACAGCAAAAAAACTGCAGCCGAGCTGCTTGCAGAATGTCTTGAAGAAGAAGGAGTTGACGTGATCTTTGGTATTCCCGGCGAAGAAAATCTTGCCATGATCGAGGCACTTTCCAATCATCCAAACATTCGTTTTGTCACAACGCGTCACGAACAGGGTGCTGCGTTTATGGCCGATGTATACGGCCGTTTAAGTGGAAAAGCCGGTGTCTGCCTTGCGACCCTTGGTCCTGGTGCTACCAATCTGGTTACCGGTGTTGCCGATGCCGATTCCGACGGTGCGCCACTTGTCGCTATAACAGGTCAGGTCGGTACCGAGCGTATGCATTTAACCTCTCATCAGTTTTTAAATCTGACAAAAATGTTTGAGCCAATCACGAAGCGTACCAAAATGGTCGTCAATCCGGAGACTACAAATGAGATTGTCCGCCTTGCATTTAAATATGCAGAGAGCGAAAAGCCTGGTGCAACTCATATCGACCTTCCGGTCAATGTAGGAAAGATGACGGTCAATTCCGCGATTCGCCCAATTCACAAGAAAATCGCACCAAAGGAATTTGCCGATCTGGAATCGATTGAGGCTGCTGCCGGACTTTTATTTCAGGCAAAAAATCCAGTTATGCTAACTGGTGCCGGTGCAATCCGCTCGCGCGCTGCGGAAGCGGTTACCCGATTTGCAAACAAACTTAAGATTCCAGTTGTTAATACGATGATGAGCAAAGGAATCATCCCATTTGACAATCCATATTCCATGTGGACAGTTGGAATTCCGCAAAGCGATTATCAAAATAAAATCTTAGCAGACGCAGATCTAGTTCTTGCTGTTGGATATGATTTAGTCGAGTATGCACCGCAAAAATGGAATCCGCATATGGATAAGACTATCATCCACATTGATCTTCGTCCTGCCCATATTAACCAGTGTTATCAGGCAGAAGTTGAGGTAATCGGAGATATCTCGAACTCACTCGACCGCATTGCCACACGCTGCAGCCGAAATACAGAACCTGAGCGTGCGCTTGCCATCCGCGATATGATGGTGAAGGAATATGCTCAGTATGAGGATGATTTGAGTTTTCCGCCAAAACCACAGAAGATTCTTCACGATGTGCGAAGCGTCCTCGAACCTGAGGATATCTTAATTTCCGACGTTGGTGCTCATAAGATGTGGATTGCCCGTCATTACAATTGTTATTGTCCCGGAACCTGTATCATTTCAAACGGATTTGCTTCTATGGGTATTGCTGTGCCCGGCGCAGTTGCTGCAAAGCTTTTAAATCCTGATAAGAAGATCCTTGCGATCACCGGAGATGGCGGTTTCATGATGAACAATCAGGAACTTGAAACTGCATTTCGTGAGCAGCTTCCAATCGTTGTATTGATTTTTCATGACGATTCCTACGGTCTTATTAAATGGAAGCAGATGGATCAGTACGGTCATTCTGGTTGTGTTGATTTCTCCAATCCAGACTTTGTAAAGTTTGCTGAGTCTATGCACGGAATCGGATATCGCATCGAAAAGACGGAGGATATTGTTCCGGTGCTTAAAGAAGCATTCCAGCAAACCGTTCCTGTCATCATTGATTGCCCTGTCGATTATCGTGAAAACACAAAGCTGACGGAGCATTTAAAGAAGCTTTCTAAGACACTGAAAACCTATTAAGTTGTCTATTAAATCGCGTTAGAAAAGGCATACACAGTGAATCTTTGCATGCCTTTTTTATTTGTGCTAGTGCTACCCTTTAGACTGTGAGTTCACAGCTCTCTTCCAATTGTAATTTCCTCATTATAACATGGTATTAGTATTGCAATGTGATCCAACGTTTTCACCTCCTCTCACTATGTATGTCCGATTTATTTTTGTTTGGTTACATATTTTCATATTTTTTAAAGAAAGCATACTTCAGAAAACATGTGCAGGAGTCTTCGAGTAATTGCCATACACTTATATTCACCATTTTTTAATTTTATATCTGTTTTTTCCCGATAAATTTTAAATTTTATTCAGTATACTGAATAAAATTTATCTTTTTCTGTTTTTTTCTTTTATAAGTGTGATATAGTATAATATAGTATAACTATCACGTGGAAAGGAGCATCTACTATGATTAAACGTGAACTATATATGAAACGCATACGTCCTTTTATTAACAGTGAATTGGTTAAAGTTATGACCGGCATACGCCGCTGCGGAAAATCTGTTATGCTGGAATTGATCAAGGATGAATTACGAGAATCTGGCATTGATTCGTCCCATTTTATCTCAATTAACTTTGAAGATATGCGCTATACTTCTTTGCAGTCTGCACAGGCATTGCATGATGAAATCCTAAAACGAGCCTCTGCTATTGATGGAAAGGTTTATCTTTTCTTTGATGAAATTCAAGAGGTCACAGACTGGGAAAAATGTATCAATTCTCTTCGTATCACACTCGACTGCGATATTTATATCACAGGATCGAATGCCAAGCTGCTCTCTGGAGAGCTTGCTACGTATCTTGGTGGGCGCTATGTTGAATTCGTCATTTATCCGTTTTCATTTGCAGAATTTCTTGAATTATATCACCAGACTGAGCCAAATGCATCCACTTCTGCTTGTTTTCAAAAATATCTTCTGGCTGGCGGTATGCCATATCTTGCAAATCTTCACTATGCAGATGAACCATCCATACAATATTTAACCGATCTCTTCAATTCGGTACAGCTAAAGGACATTGTTAAGCGAAATAAGGTGCGTGATGTCGACCTTCTCGAGCGAATCATTGCTTATATTATGGCGAATATCGGAACACCGTTTTCTGCTTCTTCTCTGGTAAAATTTTTAAAAAGCGAAAAGCGTGCTGTTTCCCCAGATACGATTCTTAATTATCTGAAGTATTGCTGCGACGCCTATTTGTTTTATCAGGTAAAGCGCCAAGATCTTCAGGGAAAACAAATTTTAGCTTCAAATGAGAAATACTATATTGCAGATCATGGTATTCGAGAAGCTGTCTTTGGCGGCAATATGCGTGACATTAACCTCATTCTTGAAAACATTGTCTACATGGAACTGCTGCGCCGTGGCTATACTGTCACGGTCGGAAAATCCGGTGCCAAAGAAGTTGATTTTGTATGCGGCAAGCGTGGTGAAAAGCTCTATATTCAAGTGACCTACCTGCTTGCCTCTCCTGAAAGCATTGAACGAGAATTTGGTGTATATGACAGTATTCGCGATAATTTTCCAAAATATGTCGTATCGCTTGATGAATTTGATATGAGCCGAAACGGAATTAAACATCGCAATATTCGCGATTTTCTTCTGATAGATATCTGGAATTAAAGTTTCCCTTGCAGACTTTAAATTTGGCTGATATACTGTATCATACCGGGACGAAATCCGCGAAAACTCGCGCTTATCCAATCAGTTGCGACTATTTTTGCATCAGTTCCCGGATGTAACTTTAAGGGAAAAACAAGAAAGGTGGTTTTTATTCTTATGAAGAAAACACTTGGCATTATCGGTGCCGAGCAGCAGGAAATTGATCTGTTACTTGAGCACCTTTCACTTGAAAAGACCGTCAATAAGGCTGGACTGTCTTTCTTCTGCGGTACCATCCATGAGTATCCAGTCGTGATTGTAAAAGCTGGAATCGGAAAGGTCAACGCCGCAGCGTGCACCCAAATGTTAATCGATCTGTTTGATGTAAAGATGATCGTAAACACTGGATCTGCTGGCTCTTTAGATGCCCGCATCAACATCGGCGACATCGTCGTTTCCACTGAAGTAATTCAGCATGATCTCGATGTGACTGACCTTGGTTATCAGCCGGGTGATGTTCCAGGTACCGGAAAGGTATTCACACCGGACAAGCAACTTCACGATCTGGCTGTCACTTGCAGCCATGAGGCAAACCCGGATGTCACCGTTTACGAAGGTCTGATTTTGACCGGTGACCAGTTCATCTCTGGTCAGGAAAAGAAAAACTGGCTGATCGACACCTTCCATGGCCTTTGTGCCGAGATGGAAGGCGGCGCGATTGCCCACGTTGCTTCGATCAATGAAGTACCGTTTTTGATCATCCGTTCCATCTCCGATAAGGCAGATGGCAGCGCAACCATGGATTACACCCAGTTCTCCAAGATGGCGTCCTATCATTCTGCTCGCCTCGTTGAGACACTGATCACAAAGCTGTTAGCACTGTAATTGCATAATGCAATGTTATTATTGCAAAACCGCGTAATATTATCATCGCAATACTATCATTGCAATACAGTGTAACATTACTGTATAACTGCCCACTTTGGGGCGCATACTACTTCGAGAAAGGAGTTTTACTATGTCCGTTTTAACTATTACAAAAAGCAATTTTAATGAAACTGTTTTAAAGTCTGATAAGCCGGTGCTGCTTGATTTCTGGGCTTCCTGGTGTGGTCCGTGCCGTATGCAGGCTCCGATCATTGACCAGCTTGCTGCTGAGCACTCCAATATCGTATTCGGAAAGGTAAATGTCGATGAGGAGTCTGATCTGGCTTCCGAGTATGGCATCACCTCCATCCCAACTCTGATCATTTTCAATGATGGACAGCTGATCAATCAGGTGACAGGCGTTACTTCTAAGGCTTCTCTTGAGCGTATGCTGGGATTATAATTTGAGATTTACTTGCATTTAGAAAGGCCTATTGTTACAAATGAGAAATAAACATGTTTTACTTATGGTGCAGGCAGCTCTGATTGCCGCCATGTATGTCGTTTTGACATGGCTGGCAAACCTGTTCGGACTGGCAAATGGTGCAATTCAGGTTCGTTTTTCTGAAGCACTCACCATACTTCCGTATTTTACACCGGCTGCAATTCCTGGTCTTTTCGTGGGCTGCATCATCAGCAACACGATCACTGGCGCAGCCATCTGGGATATTTTATTTGGTTCCCTCGCCACGCTGATCGGCGCATTCTTTACCTACAAGCTTCGCCATTTTTCCAAATGGCTGGCTCCGCTGCCGCCGATTCTTGCCAATATCATTGTCGTACCTCAGGTGCTTCGTATCGTTTACGGTGCATCCGATTCCATCTGGTACCTGATGGCTACCGTCGGTATCGGTGAGATTATCTCCTGCGGCATCTTTGGAATGGTACTTTTATTTGCCCTTCAGAAGCACGCACACCAGATTTTCCAGACTGAAGAATAAGCTTCAAATTAAAAGAGACTTCAAAAAGCCGCATCCACATCAAAATGGACACGGCTTTTTGTTACGCATTTTTCATTTATCGATTGCTTATTTATACGTTACTCATTATAAGTTGCTCATTCGTATGTTTTCGCTATTACAGGAGTTCCTTTAACTCATCCGGTGTAAATACATACTTTGCATTACAAAACTGACAGCAGGTCTCAATGTTTTCTCCGGCATCGATCATCTCCTGAATATCAGACTTCTGAATACTTGCAATTCCTCTTGCGAAGCGCTCCTTGCTGCAGCTGCACTGGAAGGATGCTGCGGTGCGGTCAAGAATTGCCAGCTCCATATCGCCAAGAAGCTCCTGTAAAATATCCTCTGGTGTCTTTCCGCTGTCAAGCATTGCGGTGACAGAAGATACATTTGCTAACTTCTTCTCAAGAGCAGAGATGGTCTCCTCGGATGCATCTGGCATCAGCTGAAGGATAAAGCCTCCTGCCTGACGTACGGTGTTGTCCTTATTCATCAGCACGCCAAGGCCAACGCTGGACGGTGTCTGTTCGGATGCTGCAAAGTAATAGGTCAGATCCTCTGCAATCTCACCACTGACAAGATCGGTCTGTCCAACATACGGGTCCTTCAGGCCGATATCCTTGATCACGCTGAGTACGCCCTTTCCGACTGCACCTGCCACATCAAGCTTTCCGATGGAATTTGCCGGAATCAGCACAACCGGATTCTGCGCATAGCCCTTTACGTGACAATGAGAATCTGCTGTTACCGTGATGGAGCCGATTGGGCCGTCACCCTGAATCTTAACCGTAAGAAGATCCTTATCGCCCTTCATCATGGAGCCCATCATGACAGCTGCTGTCATGGTACGTCCCAGTGCCGCGGTGACAACCGGGCTTGTGTTGTGCGCATTTCTTGCATACTCGGTAAGGTCTCTTGTCGTTGCGGCAAACGCACGAATCTGGCCATTTGCGGCTGTCGCACGAATCATATAGTCATTCATAATTGTTTGTTCCTCTCTTTCTTCTAAGCGTTCTACTATATACATCCTATACGCTGTGTCATATTCATTCGAAAGCGTCGTTTCTATCCATGTTTAATCGACGTTTTCAATCGGTGTCTTTCCTTTTTCGCGAGCAATGATATAAACGCGGTCGGTATCTGGTCCTGCCAGTGCACCATTTTTATCAATCGCAGCAAGAAAGATCATGCCCGACTCCTCAATGGCGCGGCGCACTTCCTCTACCGAAAATGCACGCTGCTCATGATACTCGTCAAAGCGTTCATACAGATTGTCCTCTTCCTGCACAAACAGCGTCAGCGCATAGCTGTTGATATGAGATTCCTCATCATAATCGTTATCCCAGATGTAGCTGACTTCCTCGTTGGCATCCGAAAAGCTCTGACAGCCAATCTGCTTATAGTAATGATCGGTCTTTAAATCAAACAGAAAAATTCCACTCGGGTCAAGGTAATTATTGACAAGACGGCACACGGTAACAAGATCGTCATATTCGGTAAGATAATTCATCGTATCGCACAGGCTGACCACCGCGCGCACCGTGCCATACAGCTCGAACTCTCTCATATCCTGATTCAGATAAAGAATCGGGCTGCCGCTCTGTTCGCGCTTTTCAACCGCCTCCGCTAACATCTCCTCGGAGTTATCCACACCGATCATGTCAAAGCCCTTCGCGGCAAACATTTCGGTCAAAGTTCCCGTTCCACAGCCAAGCTCAAGCATTAATCCATCCTCAATGCCATAGCTTTTTAACTGGTCCGTCACAAAATTGCACCACTCCTCGTATGGGATTTCCTCCATCATACGGTCGTAGACCAGCGCAAATGCATGATATGCGTTCATAAATT
>CAVCXB010000147.1:0-7650 GCA_963605535.1 Wujia chipingensis | reverse complement strand
ACATCGTAGCCCTTTAAGCGGTCTCTGCCCTTTAATCCAGCTAACTCCATAACGAATGCAATCTTTACGACCTCTGCGCCAAGGCTCTCCGCCAGTTTTACAGCTGCCTCTACGGTTCCGCCTGTTGCGATCAAATCATCAATGATGACAACCTTCATGCCCGGACGAAGATCTTCCTTATGAATCTCGATTTCGGCTGTCCCGTACTCCAGATCGTACTTTGCAGAAACGGTCTCTCTCGGCAGCTTGCCTTTCTTTCTTACCGGGATGAATGCCTTATGCAGGTTGTAGGCAATTGGCATACCGAAGATAAAGCCTCTTGACTCTAAGCCAAGTACAGCGTCAAACTCAACTCCCTGCAGCATGTCCTGAATCTTGTCAACAGACAGCTTTAATCCGTCCGGATCACGAAGGATTCCGGTGATGTCACGGAAAATGATGCCTGGTTCCGGGAAATTTGGAATACTAATTACATAATCTTCAATTTTTTTCATTTGCTTTTCCACCTTTATTTCATTTTTTATTCCTAACGGAATGTATATGCGATCACAAACAGCACAAGTAAATGCACTGGATAGAACAAATAAAATGCATACTGTATTTTTTTGCTCGAATACCCTTTTCTTCCATTATAAAGTGCAATCGGGAGCAGCGCGAAAAATCCGTAGATCTCGAAGCTGTTCTTATAGTAAAGGACAAAAATACCAAGCGCCGCGAATACAACATGAATCATCTGGGCGACTGCCGGAGTGTATGGCTTAAAGACCTTCTCCCACGGCTCGTTCATCAAACCCATGACGGCGATGCACATGACACCGCTCCAGTCATAATCGGTATGGAAGATAAATTTTGCCATGTAACCGTAACCAAATACAAGAACCGGCCACATCAGATATTTCCAGTCCTGATCAACTACCTTCATAAATGTCACGATCATCATACCAAACAGCAGCGTGAAGAATACATTTTGTGAAGAGTCATTGACCTGAAAGCCCTTTAGTGCCAGATCAAATGGAATCTCTGAAATCAAGGCAAGCAGCGCCAGACGAGCCATGTAACGCTTCCAGTTTTTTGTGTAGCGCACACCTTCTACGATCTGGAAACAGAAAATTGGAAACGCGATTCGTCCAATCATTCTGCCCAGCCAGTAAAACGTAGTTCCGGTTCCCGGCACAGGAAGCCTTGAAATATTCCACACATCAACACCGGATGGGTTGATGCAGGAGGCAAAGAGATGATCGATAAACATTGTGACCATTGCAATGATCTTTAATGCAAATGCACTCATGCTCCACCGCCTTTCCTGTTTTTCTGATGTTTATTCCTCGCCGTCCGGCTCTACATCATCCTCAACATTTGCGGTGTAAACCTGACGCTTCATAGCCATCTCATCGCTTGCCAGATACTCATCGTATGTGGTGATCTTATCAATGAATCCGCCTGGAAGCAGCTCGATGATACGGTTTGCGGTGGTCTGGACGATCTGATGGTCTCTTGAGGAGAACAGGATAACGCCCGGGAACTTCATCATACCATTGTTCAATGCGGTGATGGATTCCATATCCAGATGGTTGGTCGGCTCATCAAATACTAAGACATTTGCACCAGAAATCATCATCTTGGACAGCATGCAGCGAACCTTCTCACCTCCGGACAGGACGCGCACCTTCTTCGCACCGTCATCTCCGGCGAAGAGCATACGTCCAAGGAAACCTCTTACATAAGTGATATCCTTTACAGGAGAATACTGCTGCAACCAGTCATAGATAACAAGATCGCTGTCAAACTCTGCGGTGTTGTCCTTCGGGAAGTATGCCTGAGAGGTGGTAACACCCCACTTAAAGCTACCAGAATCTGGCTCCATCTCGCCCATTAAGATCTGGAACAGAGTGGTCTTTGCTAACTCGTTGGAACCAACGAATGCAACCTTATCGTCGTGACGAAGGGTAAAGCTGATGTTGTCGAGTACCTTTACGCCGTCGATGGTCTTGCACAGATTCTCAACCGTCAGCACCTCGTTTCCGATGGTACGCTCTGGTCGAAAGTCGATGTAAGGATACTTTCTGGAAGATGGACGCATCTCGTCAAGCTGAATCTTCTCAAGTGCTCTCTTACGGGAGGTTGCCTGCTTACTCTTAGATGCATTTGCGGAGAAACGCTGGATGAATTCCTGTAACTCCTTAATCTTTTCTTCCTTCTTGCGGTTTGCTTCCTTCATCTGCTTGATCATCAGCTGAGAAGACTCGTACCAGAAATCATAGTTGCCAGAGTACAGCTGAATCTTTGCATAATCAATATCAGCGATCTGCGTACATACCTTATTTAAGAAATAGCGGTCATGAGAAACGACGATCACGGTATTCTCAAAGTTAATCAGAAACTCCTCTAACCAGTCGATTGCCGCCAGATCCAGGTGGTTGGTCGGCTCGTCCATTAACAGGATATCCGGATTTCCAAACAATGCTCTTGCAAGAAGAACCTTTACCTTGTCCGGACCGTCAAGTTCACCCATTTTCTTATAATGAAGCTCAGTATCGATACCAAGACCATTTAATAAAGATGCCGCATCGGAATCGGCTTCCCATCCGTTCATCTGTGCAAACTCTGCTTCGAGTTCACTTGCGCGGATGCCATCCTCATCGGTGAAATCCTCCTTTGCGTAGATGGCGTCCTTCTCCTTCATGATCTCGAAGAGACGGGCATTTCCCATCATAACGGTGTCAAGTACAACACAGTCGTCATACTTAAAGTGATCCTGTTCGAGTACCGAAAGACGCTGTCCCGGTGTCATGGTGACCGTACCGTTTGTCGGCTCAAGCTGTCCGGACAAAATCTTTAAAAATGTGGACTTTCCGGCACCGTTGGCACCGATGATTCCATAGCAGTTTCCCTCTGTAAACTTGATGTTTACATCCTCAAAAAGGGCTCTCTTGCCTAAACGTAATGTTACTCCATTTGCACTAATCATGTTTCCTCTCATTCTGCCGCCCTTGCATCCTGCACCCGCGGCCTAAACTACGGCTTCGCTCCTAAGGCGAACCAGTCTTCTTGTTTTCTTATCCTAACAGACTGTCCTCTCTTGAATGACAGCTGAATACGATTACCTGATGACCACACTTTTTCAGCATGTTGATGGCTGCGGCAAGGCGGTCGTCATCGTAATACGCAAATACATCATCAAACAGGAACGGCATCGGCTCGTCCTGCCATAAAAGCTTTGCAGCTGCAACGCGGATGCACAGGTAGATCTGCTCGATCGTTCCCCGGCTCACGCTCTCAAGCGCGACCTCGCGCTCGTCGGCATACACCCTCACCTTCATATCCTGTCCGATCACAAGCTTCTCATACTTGCCATCGGTAATGTCAAACAAAAGCTTGGAGGCCTCGTTGTTTAACAGATTTCCAAAGGTTGCGCGAATGCGCTCGGATACATGTGCCATTGTCTTCAGTGCCATATTGACGGATTCAATCTCCTCCATCAGTCGGGCATTTTCAGCCGCGGCACCCTTTAACTTCTGATCGTTTTCCTCAAGCGACAGAAGAATTTTCTCTTCCTCTTTTTGCTGATGAACCAGACAGGAAAGCTCTCTTTGTGCTTTCTCATACTGTTCCTCTAGCGGTTTGCAGCGCTCTGTGGCCTCAGCTGGCATCTTGGTCTTGCACTCCTCAAATGCCTGTAAGCTCTGCGAAAGCTTCGCATTTAGCTCCTCTGACAACTTCTTTGCCGCCAACGCATTTTTCTTATTGTCCTGACTCTTCCATGCCGTCACGAACATCGCAACGAGGCACACAAATGCCGCGCACGCGCCGATCGTAATCATCCAGAAATCGTTGCGGTTATTCATGCCAACGCTCTGATAACGGTAAATCGAAAAGGCTCCTGCGACAATGGCAAGAAGAAGCCAGATAATCCAGCCATGTCCACTCTTTGCGACCAGGTTCGCGCTGCCAGATGCTGCTTCACTCGCCTTTTTATCAGACTCATAACGGCGGCGAAGTTCATCGCGCTCGCGCTCGTAAGCCATCAGCTCTTCCTCTGCCTGACGGCGCTCGGTCTGAATCTGTGTCTGTAAATCGTTACTTTGCTTTTCACGAATGTAACGTGAATGCTGCAAACGACTCAGACGCTTGCCCGACTCATCGGCCATTTTCTGATTCTTCTGATGAACGCTGTCCACATCGTTTACGATCTGAGACTCAAGGCTTTGCTTCTTTAATAAAAGTTCCTGCCTTGCCTTGTCCACATCGATATTCATGTTTTTGCTCTGGCTGGCATTCGCTGCCATCTCCTGAAGTTCTTTTGCAAGCTGCGGATCGGTCGCGCTCTTTAGCTGCTCGATGCAGATCGTGTTGAGATAACTCGTCTCGGTAAGACCGCTTAAGATATTTCGTAACGTCTGCTTTGCTGGCTGAAGAGAGGCCCCCGTCTCGTCATCAAATACGCGAACCATCGGCTGCGGTCGCAAGAAGTTTCGCTCAATGCGATAGACCTTGTCGTCTTTTTTTATCCACATTCTGCCGCAGAAATCGTGCGGCGTCTCCCACGGAAGGTAATGCTCATAGCGCTCATTTCCCTCCTCTGTATCTGGGATGCCAAACAGCATACTGCGCACAAATGCTTGAATCGTGGATTTTCCGGCCTCGTTTTTGCCGTAAACAATGTTCAAGCCGGATGTAAATGTAATCGTTTTTAAATGGAATTTTCCAAAATGCGTCAATTCCAGTTTTATAATATTCACCTGCTACCTCGCTTCCCTGACTGTTACCGAGTCTTCTGCACGGCATTTAAAAGAGCCTCCAG
The DNA here is from genome assembly GCA_963605535.1 of Wujia chipingensis. Taxonomy (GTDB): domain Bacteria; phylum Bacillota; class Clostridia; order Lachnospirales; family Lachnospiraceae; genus Anthropogastromicrobium; species Anthropogastromicrobium chipingensis_A. The sequence goes on along the minus strand of CAVCXB010000147.1, from coordinate 2,849 downwards.
ACCGCAGTAGAGCGCTTTTTGCTCACGTGTGCCTGCCTTCTCTTTTAAAAACTCTTCCAGATACATTCCGATCATATCGTCCTTATGCTCATCCAACAGCGCCACCAAATTGTAATCTGGCATCGTGCTGTCGTTTACCGCTGCTACATTGCCAAGCGCCAAAAGGCGATCCCTGTCATACGGCTGCCCCGGCTGATATCGGCCCTCAAGACTGATTGTGAAAATGTTTTCACTGCCGTACTGCTTCATCGCTGCAGCAAGCTTTTCTTCAAGTTCATCCTCTGTAATGTCACTTGACAAGCGCACCTTGATGTTAAAATACTCGCGGCACGCAAACGGAACAAACTTGATCGTTGTGCTGTCCTCGTCGATCTCGCCCAAGATAAAGCCGTGTTTGCCGTCCTCTTGTGCGCTTAATGGCTCGAGAGAACCGGCGTAAGCCACACGATCACTCTGCATGAGCCTTGCCTTATGATCTGATCCAAGTGCCAGATAGTCAAAGCCTTTTTCGGACAGCTCTTCTAAATCGGCTGGCATATGATTCGCATCACCTGTGTAGCCGAGTAAAATCTGATATTCACTTTCCTTATCTGGTCTTGCATCCTCCAGATACGGCTTGCCTTCGGTCGGACCGTAGTAGCTGCATCCATGGACAGATGTACTGATATCACCCAGCTGCACGCTCATGCAATGCTTGTCAGACAGCATATGTACCCATGGCTTCCATGGATAAGAAAGCCACGGGCTATCATCTGTAATATAGTCGGATGCTCCGGCAATCATGACAACCTCGGTAGAGGTCAGCTTACCAAACAGGCTTGCCGCCCGATCAAGATCCGCCCAGACGGGAGGTCGATCAAAGAGATCGCCTGCAATTAAAAGCAGATCGATCTTTTTTTCATTACACGCATCTATCACTGCAGCAAGTGAATCCCATAACTCGTCTGCCCGGTTCTTTCCCCAGGAAAATTCTGCTTCAGGGCTGCTGCCCAGATGCAAATCTGCGATGTGTATAAAGCGCATTCGGTCTCCTCTCTTGTTTTTGTTCTATCTCTTTACTGTTTTTTCTTTTTCTTGTTTATGCAACCCGCTAATTTAGGTTACGATGTCGTTTCGTAAACTATAACGAATTACAGTTATTAGATATCACAGTTATTTACAGTTCTCGGGAACGGAATGACGTCACGGATGTTGCCCATTCCAGTCAGGTACATAACACAACGCTCAAATCCCAGACCAAATCCGGCATGACGTGCGCTTCCGTACTTTCTCAGATCCAGATAGAAACCATAATCCTCTTCCTTTAATCCAAGCTCCTTCATACGGTCGGTCAGCTTTGTATAGTCATCCTCTCTCTGACTTCCTCCGATGATCTCACCGATACCTGGAACGAGGCAGTCCATAGCAGCAACGGTCTTTCCATCGTCGTTCTGCTTCATGTAGAATGCCTTGATCTCCTTCGGATAATCAGTTACGAATACCGGACGCTTAAAGATTTCCTCGGTCAGATAACGCTCATGCTCGGTCTGTAAATCGCAGCCCCAGCTTACCTTATAATCAAACTTATCGTTGTGCTTCTCAAGCAGCTCGATTGCCTCTGTGTAGGTAACATGACCAAACTCAGAGTTTAATACGTGATTTAAGCGGTCTAACAGGCCCTTGTCGATGAAGGAATTGAAGAACTCCATCTCCTTCGGTGCCTTCTCTAATACATAACGGATGACATACTTAAGCATATCCTCTGCTAACTTCATATCATCATTCAAATCTGCAAATGCCATCTCAGGCTCGATCATCCAGAACTCAGCCGCATGACGTGTGGTGTTGGAGTTCTCTGCACGGAAGGTCGGTCCAAAGGTATAGATATTTCTGAATGCCATTGCATAGGTCTCACCATTTAACTGTCCACTTACGGTCAGGTTGGTTGGCTTTCCAAAGAAATCCTGAGAATAATCTACCTTTCCGTCCTCAGTCTTCGGGATGTTGTTTAAATCCATAGTAGTTACCTGGAACATCTCACCTGCACCCTCGCAGTCACTTCCGGTAATCAGTGGAGTGTGTACATAAACAAAGCCCTTCTCCTGGAAGAACTGATGAATTGCAAATGCGATCAGGGAACGAACGCGAAAAACTGCCTGGAAGGTGTTTGTACGCGGACGCAGATGGGAAATGGTACGCAGATATTCCATGCTGTGACGCTTCTTCTGTAACGGGTAATCCGGTGTGGATGCACCCTCAACGGTAACGGTCTCAGCCTGAATCTCAAATGGCTGCTTTGCCTGTGGAGTCGCAACTAAGGTTCCCTTTACGATCAGGGCGGTACCTACGTTGCACTTTGAGATCTCTGCAAAGTTATCCATAGTATCATGATATACGATCTGAATTGTCTCAAAGCTGGTTCCATCGCTCAGTACGATAAATCCGAATGTCTTAGAATCGCGGATACTGCGAATCCATCCTCCTACTGTTACTTCCTTATCCATATACGCGTCCGGCTGCGCAAATATTTCGCGGACTGTAGTTAATTCCATAATGGCCTCCTTAAAATGTAAATCGCGGCAGCGAATAAAACGCTGCACACAGTTGTTTATAATTATACCGCGAATAAACCAATATGACAACTGCCTTTTTTCGCAAAACGATAAAATCCCCCAGAAGACACTGGAGGATTTGTTAAATTGCGTTAAACTTTGTTCAGTTTAAGAATTCACTTGCTAACCGATTACTAAGTTCTGATAATGACTTTATTAATCCTAAATTACTATATTCAAAACTTTGCGTCAAACTATCCCACTGCTTGAACAACCCCGCCCGACGTGTCGGACGAGGATTCCATTGCAGCCGTCAGG
>CAVCXB010000146.1:0-7706 GCA_963605535.1 Wujia chipingensis | reverse complement strand
CAACCATGCTTCAGGATACCATGGTAGAGGAAGTAAGAAAGGCATTCAAGAAGCCTGCAGAGTCCTCTGACAAGGAAAGAGGTTCCGATAAGGATGGCGCTCCAAAGAAGAAACTTCGTCTGCTATTCCATCCGGAAAACAGTACAAAGCCAATCTCCAAGAAGAAGCGTCCAGACGGTGCAAAGAAGCCGGAAGGTGAGAAGGCAGAAAAGTCTGCTGAAAAGCAGGAGAAGGCAGAGAATGCAAAGCCTGCAGAGAAGGCACCAGAGAATACAAAGGCAGAGGCACCAAAGGAAGCTCCAGTCAAGGAGAATGCACCAAGAGATAACGCAAAGAACGATCGAAATGAGTCCAGATCCACAAACGATGGAAATGGAAATAGAAGAGACAACAATTCCAGACGCGACGGCAGAGATGGTCAGAGACGTGACGGTGGAAACGGTCAGGGTAACGGTCAGAGACGCGAAGGCAGCTACGGTTCCAGAGATGGCCAGAGACGTGACGGTGGAAACGGAAATGGCCAGGGTGGTCAGAGACGCGAAGGCGGCTATGGCTCCAGAGATGGCCAGAGACGTGATGGCGGAAATGGTAATGGCCAGGGTGGTCAGAGACGCGAAGGCGGCTATGGCTCCAGAGATGGCCAGAGACGTGATGGCGGAAATGGTAATGGCCAGGGTGGTCAGAGACGCGAAGGCGGCTATGGCTCCAGAGATGGCCAGAGACGTGATGGCGGAAATGGTAATGGCCAGGGTGGTCAGAGACGCGAAGGCGGCTATGGCTCCAGAGACGGTCAGAGACGCGAGGGCGGCAACGGCCAGAGAAGAGAAGGCGGCTATGGCAATGGCCAGGGCGGTCAGAGACGCGAAGGCGGTTACGGTCAGGGCAACGGCCAGAGACGTGACGGCGGAAACGGCCAGGGTGGCTACGGCGCAAGAAGAGACGGCCAGAGAGGTGCAAGACCCGAGAGAGAAAATCTTGACTCCATGGGAACTGGAATGACCAAGAGTGAGGCAAGAGGCGGCAAGGGCTTAAACAAGAAGGAGCGCGAGATTCGTGAGAAGGAAAGACAGAATCAGGAGAAGAACTCCAGATTCACCGAGAATACACGAAACATTTCCAAGATGAAGCAGAACAACAAGAAGCCAGAGGTTCAGCCGAAGGAGGAAGCGGATGATGGAATCAAGACAATCACCATCCCAGAGACCTTAACACTGGCAGAGTTAGCTGAGGCAATGAAGCAGCAGCCGGCAGCACTCGTAAAGACGCTCTTTATGAAGGGAACCATGATGACCATCAACGCTGAGCTGACATTCGAGCAGGCTGAGGAGATCGCACTTGAGTTCAACTACATTTGCGAGAAGGAAGTAAAGGTTGATGTTATTGAGGAACTTCTTCGTGAGGAGGACGATCCAGAAGAGACAAAGGTTTCCAGACCTCCGGTTGTCTGCGTAATGGGTCACGTTGACCACGGTAAGACGTCCCTTCTGGATGCAATCCGTTCTACAAACGTAATCGCAAGAGAGGCTGGCGGAATCACACAGCACATCGGTGCTTATATGGTTAAGTGCAATGGACAGGATATCACCTTCCTTGATACACCAGGTCATGAGGCATTTACCGCAATGCGTATGCGTGGTGCACAGGCAACCGATATCGCCGTACTCGTTGTCGCAGCAGACGATGGTGTTATGCCACAGACCATCGAGGCAATCAACCATGCAAAGGCAGCAGGCGTTGATATCATCGTAGCAGTCAACAAGATTGATAAGCCGAGTGCAAATATCGAGCGTGTTAAGCAGGAACTTTCCGAGTATGAACTCGTTGCTGAGGATTGGGGTGGTCAGACCATCTTCGTTCCAGTATCTGCTAAGACACATGAGGGAATTGACACTCTGCTCGAGATGATCCTGCTGGATGCAGAGATGAAGGATCTGAAGGCAAATCCGAACCGTAAGGCAAGAGGTCTTGTCATCGAGGCACAGCTCGATAAGGGTCGTGGACCAGTTGCTACCATCCTGGTTCAGAAGGGTACCCTTCACGTTGGTGACAATGTGGCAGCAGGTTCCTGCTATGGTAAGGTTCGTGCAATGATCGACGATAAGGGGCGCAGAGTAAAGGAAGCAACTCCGTCCATGCCAGTTGAGATTCTTGGTCTGAACGACGTTCCAAACGCAGGTGAGATCTTTGTTTGCACCGAGAATGAGAAGGAAGCAAGAAGCTTCGCTGAGACCTTCATCAAGGAGAACAGAGAAAAGCTTCTGGCTGATACCAAGACACAGCTTACCCTTGACAGCCTGAATTCTCAGATCAAGGAAGGAAGCTTAAAGGAACTGAACCTCATCGTTAAGGCAGACGTTCAGGGTTCTGTTGAGGCTGTAAAGCAGTCCCTTTTGAAGCTGTCCAATGAGGAGGTTGTTGTTAAGATTATCCACAGCGGTGTTGGTGCAATCAACGAGTCTGATGTATCGTTGGCATCCGCATCCAATGCAATTATCATTGGTTTCAATATTCGTCCGGATGCAATGGCAAAATCCGTATCCGAGCGTGAGAAGGTTGAGATCCGTCTGTACCGCGTCATCTATCAGGCAATCGCTGATGTAGAGGCCGCTATGAAGGGTATGCTTGACCCAATCTACGAGGAGAAGGTAATCGGTCACGCACAGGTTCGCCAGATCTTCAAGGCATCTGGTGTCGGCAACATTGCTGGTTCCTATGTAACCGACGGTCTGTTCCAGAGAGGCTGCAAGATCCGTATCACCAGAGATGGCGAGCAGATCTATGAGGGCGGTCTGGCATCCTTAAAGCGTTTCAAGGACGATGTAAAGGAAGTAAAGGAAGGCTACGAATGTGGTCTTGTATTTGAAAAGTTCAATGATATTCAGGTTGATGATATCGTAGAGGCTTATATCATGGAAGAGGTTCCGAGATAAGCAGAACAAAAACCAAAAGCCATGGCAGCGATGTCATGGCTTTTTGGAAATAAAGCATATCGTCTCGGCACCGTTTCGGTAACGAGTCTATATCGGAAGATTAAGGAGAGAACATGCGTAAAAATAGTATTAAAAATATCAGAATCAACGCTGAGGTTCAGAGAGAACTCAGCCGTATTATCCAGCAGGAAATTAAGGATCCGAGAATTCACCCGATGACAACTGTTGTCATGGCAGAGGTTACACCAGATTTAAAGTACTGCAAGGCTTATATCAGCGTTTTCGGAAATGAGGAAGCACAGAAGAGCACAATGGAAGGCTTAAAGAATGCAAAGCCGTATATCAGAAGAATGCTTGCATCCTCTGTAAACCTTAGAAATACACCAGAGCTGACGTTCGTGTTAGACCAGTCCATTGAGTATGGTGTTCATATGACCGGATTGATTGATGAGGTTGCAAGTGAGCTCGCAGCCAAGGAGCCAGCAGAGAGCTCTGAGGGAAAGGAGGCATAACTTATGGAAAAGCGCCCGAATAATACAATTGAAGAACTTCGCGCCGAATTTGCAACGGTCAGAAAGACTGCAATCGTTGGTCATCTTCATCCAGATGGAGACTGCATCTCCTCTTGCCTGTCCTTATATCATTATTTAAAGGACAATTATGGCTACGAGGCAGACGTTTATCTTGAGCCATATCCGACCGCTTTCAATATGCTTCCGGGTACTGAGATGATTCGTCATGAGTTTGAGCCACAGGTATACGATGTGGTCTATTCGCTTGACTGTGCAGACGCAGATCGTATCGGAACTGGAAGAGAATTGTTTGATACCGCAAAGAAGCGTGTTATGATCGATCATCACATCAGCAATCCGATCTTTGGTGATGTAAACTATGTACAGGGACAGATTGGTTCTGCTTGTGAGGTACTTTATACCATCTTCGAGGAGGACAAGATTGGCTACAACACCGCAATGTGTCTGTACACCGGAATGGTTCACGATACTGGTGTGTTCCAGTACTCCAATGTCTCCACAGATACCATGAATCGCGCAGCAAAGCTGATCACATTTGGCATTCCGTTCACCGATTTGATTCAGAAGACCTTCTACGAGAAGGGATTTGACGAGGCAAAGGCAAGCGCGTATGCCATTTCGAAGGCAGAGCAACTGCTTGATGGTTTCCTTGTATGGTCTTATATGTCAAAAGAAGATATGGATCGTTTTGGGGTTACCTCCTCTGAGCTTGACAGCGTTGTAAGTGAGCTTCGCAATATTCGCGGTGCAGATGTTGCCGTATTCTTATATGAAACGGAGCCGGGTGTTTACAAGTGCAGCTTCCGTTCCAACCATGTAGTAAATGTCAGCGCACTGGCTGTTACCTTTGGCGGCGGTGGTCATGTTCGCGCATCGGGATGCACATTCTACAATCAGAGTCCGGATGAGATTATCACGGAGATCGTAAACCGGATTCCGAAGGAGGATTATGCAGGCTGAGCATTACAACGGCCTGATCGCGGTATGGAAGGAGCGCGGCTATACCTCACATGACGTAGTGGCAAAGCTGCGCGGCATCCTGCACCAGAAGCGCATCGGCCATACCGGAACACTTGATCCGCAGGCAGAGGGTGTACTTGCCGTCGGCCTTGGCCTGGGAACAAAGACCTTTGATCTCTTGCCCGATCACTGGAAGACCTACGAGGCAGAGGTGACCTTTGGTGTTCAGACTGACACAGAAGACATTTGGGGAACAATCCTGCAGACACAGGACGTCTCCTATACGCCAGAACAAATTAGACAGGCGATCTGCGCCTTTGAAGGAACCTACAATCAGGTACCGCCGATGTATTCCGCAAAGAAAATCGACGGAAAAAAGCTCTATCAGCTCGCAAGAGAGGGAAAGATTGTCGAGCGAAAGGCTGTGCCAGTTACATTAAAGGATATTGAAGTTTTATCTGTAACGGGCAACAAGGCACGTTTTCTTGTCACCTGCTCCGCTGGAACCTACATCCGTACACTTTGTGTTGATATCGGCAAGACGCTTGGCTGTGAGGCTTGCATGAGCAGTTTAACACGCGTGATGGCGGGCGGCTTTTCAAAAGGGCAGGCGCTTACGCTTGACGAAATCAAAGCACTGGTCGATGATAACCGGCTCGAAGAGCGCATCATTACGATTGATAGCGCTTTGGGCCATTTTCCTAAGGTACTCGCATCGAACGAATTTGAGAAACAGCTTAAAAATGGAAATGCGATCGGTGTTGATGCTGTTTCGAGGCTACCAGAGGGGGCTATAGATACATGTGTACGCCTGTATTTAAATGAAAATGGGGGAGATAGCGAATTTATAGGAGTCTATCGCCTTGATGGGGACAGCCACTTACTGAAACCTGTGAAAATTTTTTATCGGAATTAACAAAGGAGACCAAAGATGCAGGTAATTTGCAATACAGAGGATTTTCAGATCACAGAGAAGACCGCCGTCACGCTCGGCAAATTCGATGGAATCCACAAAGGGCATCAGCGTCTTCTAAATGCCCTGCTTGGAAAGAAAAAGCAGGGGCTAAAGACCGTAGTATTTACTTTCTTCGTGCCACCAATTCCGGGACGCGAAGATGCACGTCAGCTGACACCAAACGATGAGAAAAAAGAATTCCTCGAATCCTACGGAATTGACTACCTGATCGAATATCCCTTTACCGAGAAGGTGCGTCACACCGATCCGCGTGTGTTCGTTCAGGACATTTTGTGCAAGAAAATTGGGGCAGCCTTCGTTGCCGCAGGACCAGATTTTTGTTTTGGCTATGAGCGAAAAGGAAATGTTGCACTCTTAGAAGAAATGGCTCACGAGTGTGGCTATGAATTTGAAGTATTTGATAAGGTTTCCTACAAGGGAGAGCCAATCAGCAGCAGCCACATCCGCGAAGCCATAAGCAAAGGTCGCATGGAAGAGGCTATGGACATGCTGGGACGACCATTTTCACTTTCAGGAACCGTCATTCATGGAAAATCCATTGGTCACACAATCGGTTTTGCGACAATGAATCTTACATGGCCAGAAGAAAAGCTGCTTGTGCCAGTTGGTGTTTATTTTTCAAAGGTACAGATTGGAGGAAATTCCTACGAGGCCATCACCAATGTTGGTCATCGTCCTACCGTTGAAAAAGATGCCACAAAATCTGATTTACTTTTAGAGTCCCATCTGCTACAATATAACAAAATGGCGTATGGGGAGCAGATAGAGGTAAGCTTCTTTCACTACGAGAGGCAAGAGGTTCGTTTTTCCGGGCTTGATGCGTTGAAAAAACAGCTTAAGACCGACTCATGTGCGTGCCACGCCTACTTTGAAGAGAGGGGAAACGATGGAAAACAGGAAGGATTCAGCGAAAAAAAAGCGTAAAGGCTCCGGCAATGGCTTACTGATCGCGGCAGTACTGCTGACGATACTGTTTTTAGCAGGAGTCATGAGCCTCGGTGCCTTGTATTATCTGGAGAAGAACAAGGCAAAACCACAGAGCATTCCAAACAAAGTCACAGAGGCAGCTGTCACTGCAAATGCTTCTATGGAAGAGACAAAGACAGAGCCTGCAACAAATGAGCCGAGCACAAAGGCTTCACAGGGGGGAAATACTTCTCAGGAAGCAAACAGTGAAGCGTCATCGGAATCGGAAACAGATTCTGAGAGTGAATCTGAGCTTGCGATGTCTTCTGAGGCAGAAGAACCGGCGAGTGAAGACGAGTCGGAGTCATCTGAGGAAGCATCCTCTGAGGAGGAGAGCACCGAAGAGGAATCCACCGAGAGCGAAGAGGTACGTCAGGCAAAGAAAGCCGTTCTTGACAAGTATACCAACCTCGGTATGATTACCGGTGTGCGCAACTACTTAAATATGAGAAAAGGTCCGTCAACGGATTATGAGATCTGCGGCGTTATCTTTAAAAACTGCGCAGTTGAGATCTTAGAGGAAAACGATGGCTGGATGAAGATCGAGTCTGGCGGTGCGACCGGCTACGTTTCGGCTGAGTATGTTACGACAGGAAAGGAAGCAAGAAAGCTTGCGCTTTCCAGCATGAAGTACATGGCAGAGATTCTGACGGAGTCTGTTGATGCGCTGTATGAGCCAAAGGAAGGCTCGGATGTCATTACGACCTTCTTTAAGGGTGAACGCTACGACATCAATGGCGAGACCAAGGACTGGGTTGAAATCGAGGCCGTTACTGAGCTGTCCGGTTATGTAAAGCGAGAGAATGTTTCTACCGGCTATTTCCTCGACGAGGCAATCTATTTCTCACTTGATGGTGTGTCTGAAACACGTCAAGATTTGATTCGAAAGGCATTCGAGTATTATGGTGGTAGCTATATATGGGGTGGCAAGGAATTGACACCAGAGGGTAGTGTCGACTGCTCCGGTTATACAATGTGTCTGTATAAGATGTTTGGCGTGCTGCTTCCGGAATTTTCTGGTGCACAGGCAGAGGTTGGTGTAACCGTCAATGAGGATACCATTCGTCCGGGTGATCTGATCTTTTATGTCGGTCGTTATCCGGGTGTGATCGGCCATGTTGCGATTTACATCGGAAATGGTAAGATCATTCATGCAGCATCTGAGTCAAAGGGTATCTGTGTCAGCAGCTGGAAATATTGTCCGCCAGTCATCATGAAAAATGTGATGGGAGATTGATAAAAAACCTTTGACAAAGAGAAAATTATGTGCTAGTATATCACATGTATGCGCCATGCCCCAGCAACAGGATACTCCAACCATTGCCTGGGCAGAGGTCAGAA
>CAVCXB010000145.1:0-7761 GCA_963605535.1 Wujia chipingensis | reverse complement strand
TGCGTACTAACTATTTGTAGTCTCTCCACTCCATATCACCTCGGTCAAGGCACAATACCAGTGACTCAGCGGTGGCGATGTTGGTCGCCAGAGGGATATTATACATATCACACAACCGTGAAATCTCAGACAGATTCATACTTTCTGCATCCTGCTCTAAATCAGCACTATGGAAAAATATAACCAGATCGATATCATTGTTTGCGATCATATTCTGCATCTGCTTCGAGCCTCCCATCTGGCCCGGCAGCAAACTGGTCACTTTCATGCCTGTGGCTTTGGCAATGTGGTCCGCCGTCGCATTGGTCGCAATCAGCGTATGCTTCTTAAAAATTCCTTTATACGCAATGCAAAAACTTTCCAGCAGCGTTTTTTTGCTGTTATGAGCGGTAAGTCCAATGTTCATATCTAATCCATCCTTTCCACATAGCTAAAAGAATTATACCATATTTTTTCAGAAAGTCTATATTTTTTGATGGTTTTACCGAAAAAGAGCAATTTATACAAAATAATACAACATTTTTTGTAAAACTACATTGTCTGATTTTCCATATTCGACAGCTTCTGGGCCTGATCCGCAGCCGTCAGACTGTCAATCAGTTCAAAAAGATCCCCGTCCATGATCGCATCGAGCTTGTAAAGGGTCAGCTTGATCCGATGATCGGTCACGCGGCTCTGTGGGAAATTGTAGGTACGAATCTTTTCCGAGCGATCTCCTGTTCCGATCTGGTTTCTGCGGTACTCGGCCTGCTCGTCCTGCTTCTTTGCTGTCTCCAGCTCAAACAGCTTTGCGCGCAGTACCTTTAATGCTTTGTCCTTGTTTTTAAGCTGAGACTTTTCATCCTGACAGGAAATAACAATTCCAGTCGGAATGTGTGTCAGACGAACTGCGGAATCGGTCGTGTTGACACATTGGCCACCGTTTCCAGATGCGCGGAACACGTCAAATTTACAGTCGTTCATGTCGATCACGACATCGACCTCCTCTGCCTCTGGCATGATGGCAACTGTTGCCGTTGAGGTATGGATTCGTCCGCCGCTCTCGGTCTCTGGCACACGCTGAACACGATGCACCCCGCTCTCATACTTGAGTCTGGAGTAGGCACCCTGACCAGAGATCATGAAAACAACCTCCTTCATGCCGCCGATACCACTCTCGTTGACACTAATGAACTCGCTCTTCCAACGATTACGCTCGGCAAAGCGGTTGTACATACGAAACAGATCGGCTGCAAACAGTGCTGCCTCATCGCCGCCCGCACCGGCACGAATCTCGACAAATACGTTTTTATCGTCATTCGGATCTTTTGGAAGAAGCAGGAGCTTGAGTTTTTTTTCAAGCTCTGGAATCTGCTTTTTCGCCTCTGCCAGATCTTCCTTTAATAACTCACGCATCTCCTCATCGTGTTCTTCCTCTAGCAACTCCAGATTGTCGTCAATGCTCTGCTTTGTTTTCTTATACTGTGTATACGTCTCCACTAGAGGGGCAAGCTCGGCCTGCTCCTTCATCAGACGGCGAAAACGCTCCGGGTCGGATGCGAGTACCGGATCGCCGAGCTCATGAAGAAGCTCCTCAAAGCGGATCAATATATCGTCCAATCGGTCAAACATAAAAACTCCTCTTTTCTATTATTCTATTTATCTAGCACGCCCCAGACTACGCGGTCGAGTCCCACTAAATCGTGCACCAGCGTTGGATTCGAAAATCCATGTTCACGAAACAGCGCCGCCACCGTCTCCCACTGGTTATAGCCGATCTCGACAAAAAGGGCACCGCCTGGATTTAAATGGTCCTTTGCCGTCTCGGTCAGTCTCCTATAAAAGATCAGCCCGTCGCTTCCACCTGAAAGAGCAAGCATTGGCTCATGATCCTTTACCTCGGGTTCAAGCCCAGCAATTACTTCATCTTCTATATAAGGCGGGTTGGACACGATAATGTCAAAGCTTCCTGGCACCTGTTCAAGCAAATCACTCTCAAAAAACTGCACCGGTGCATGATTGTCTGCTGCATTCTTTTTTGCCACGGCAAGCGCGTCACTGGAAATATCCGATGCTGCTACTTGCGTGAAATTTCCATAATGAGAAAGTGACACGGCAATGCAGCCACTTCCAGTACATACATCAATTAGTGCCGCACCAGGCTTATCCTTTGTACAGGAAAGCACGGTCTCAACAAGCGTCTCGGTATCCTGCCTCGGAATCAAAACAGCAGGGGTTACAGAGAACTCTAACCCCATAAACCCCTGCGTCTTTGTCAGATACTGAAGCGGAATGCGTGCTGCGCGCTGTTCAATGAATGTTCGGTATTGCGCAATTTTTTCTTTCGGCTGTACGATTTGTCTGCGATTTAAAAAGAAGAAACTTTTTGTAATCGAAAAGCAGTGCTCCATAAGAAGCCATGCATCAATGTCCGCGTCTGGTACATTTGCTTTGATAAGCGTGTTCTTTGCCTCCTCAAGCAGCTGTGCCCATGAAATTATCTGATTTTCTGCTATCACTTAAAATTTGCCTCCTCGTATGCCTTCCAGTCAAATACAGCTTCCACTGCACAGATCGCAACCTCTGCCATTTTTTCATCTGGCTCTCTTGTGGTTAAGCCCTGAAGCATTAACCCTGGCTTACTTAACAGATTGACAACTGGATTGTCACTGTTTCCAGCGAGACGCAAAAACTCAAAGGAAACACCTGCGATAACCGGAATCAGAAGTACGCGTGACACCAAGCGAAGCCACAGCGTCTCTGGGCGGATCACCAAAAAGAACAAAATACTGATGACCATAACAATCAAAAGAAAGCTCGTTCCACAGCGCTTATGCTCCTTGGAGCTTTTCATGACATTCTCCACGGTAAGCGGCAAGCCATGCTCAATACAGTTGATGCATTTATGCTCTGCACCATGATACATGTAGGTTCGCTTGATATCTGGCATCAACGAGATTAGACCCACATAGGCAATAAAAATGGCGATACGAAGCACACCCTCAAACAATGCCATCCAGAAACCATTTCCCAGAATTGGCTTCATCAGCGTGGAAATCCATGCCGGCAATACCATAAAGATTCCGACTGCCGCGATGATGGACACAAACATCGTGATATCCATGATAATCTTTTCCGCTTTGTCGCCAAACTTGTCCTGAAGCCACTTTTCGAAACGGCTAGGCTCCTCTGGCTCACCATCCTCTTCCATAAACAGGCTGGCGGAATAATTTAACGACTTCATGCCGAGTACGAGGGAATCTACAAAGCTGAAGATTCCTCTGATAAACGGAAGGCGAAACAGCTTGCACTTTGCTCCCGCGCCCCGGTAGGTCTCTTTTTTGACCTCAATCTCTCCATTTTCCTTGCGCACGGCTACGCTGTATTCGCTGCCGTTTCGCATCATAATTCCTTCCATGACGGCCTGACCGCCAATTCCCGATGACTTCATCCGCACTTCCTCGCTGTTTGTCTTTCCTTTTTTTCTCCTTAAACGACAAAAGAGGTTGAGATTATTATCTCAACCTGCTTCAGTCAACATCATTCACTCTTTAAACCATACTTACGGTTAAACTTATCAATACGTCCGCGTGCGGAAGTTGCCTTCTGCTGGCCAGTGTAGAACGGATGGCACTTGGAACAGATTTCAACGTGGATCTCCTTGTTTGTAGATCCGGTAACGAACTCGTTGCCGCAGTTGCAGGTAACCTTTGCCTGATAATATGCTGGATGGATTCCTTCCTTCATGATCTCACCTCTTCTTCCTTGTGATGGTTCCCAACCATCATCAATAGTCATTTTAATAATATACGCGCCTCGTGCACTGATTAACAGCGCTTATAACGCAACGATAAAATCATAACACAAATCGTTCTGCTGTGCAAGTACTATTTTTAATTTTTTTCAATCAATTCGTTGGTGGGCTTTTCGTAACTCTACCCGTGAACTGTAACGTTAAACCGCATTCACAGCAATTTTTTCATCGCAAACTCGTAGATTTCCTTGCTTGCCTTTTCCCAGTTCTCGCACATCTGCTCAGCCATTTCCTCGGTTGCCGCGGAGAGCTTAAGCTCAATTAATGTGTTTTTTCCCTCTTTTACCACACAGTCGATCTCAAAATCGTTGCTTGCCGTGCTCTTATAATAATTTGCCAAAACGGAATTTTCCGTGCGCAGCTTAAAATTATTTTCCTTTAAGAAATCGTCCATGTCCTGCCGAACCTCGTCCGAAATCTTATTTTCAAAATAAAAGAGTACCTCTTCGCCTTCTTTTGTCAGCTCGTAACGTGAGGTGTTACGGATCGTTTCCTTGTGGATCAGAGAGGTTCCCAGCAGCTCATTGATCACCATCTGAAAGGTAAAATAATCCGTATAGGATTTGCTGACAAAAAATTCAGACATCTGCCCATTTGACAGCGGATAATTCACCTTTTTTAGCAAATAAAGTATCATTAATTTATATAATGTCAATGGTTCTGCCATAATCCAATAGTTCCTTTCTATCTATCAGCCCCGCCCGTTTCAAACTGTCCGTTTAAAAAGCAGCCCTGGTATATCCCCCGTTTCTTCAGTTCGTGGTGAATGCAGTTGAGCACACTTCGCTTTGCCCTGCTCCACTGTGGTGAAATCAGCTGCTCGGACGGACCATCTCCAGTTAGGCGGTGGATCACAATGTCTGGCGATAGCGTACCGATGCAGGAGACAACGAGATCGACGTATTCCTCCATCGAAAGCGTCTGAAAGTTGCCTGCGCGATAATCATCGGCCAGATCGGTATTTTCAAGCACATGAAGAAGCTGTAATTTGATGCCAAAGATTCCTGCCTGATTTAAATAACGGATGGTTTCAAGCATCATTTCCTTCGTTTCACCTGGCAGTCCGAGAATCACATGAACCACCACCGGAATCTGTGCAGTCTTTAGACGGGCAAGCGCCGCCTCAAAACAGGTTCGCTCATACCCTCTTCGAATGTATTTTGCTGTTTCTTCATGGATCGTCTGCAATCCCAGTTCGACCCACACGGGCTTTTTCTTTGCATACTCAGCCAACAGCGCAACCACATCCTCGCCCACACAGTCCGGCCTAGTCGCAATATCGACTGCCGCAATCTTTTCATGTGCAAAAGAAGGTTCATAAATACGTCTTAAATAGTCCAAATCTGCATATGTATTGGTAAAAGCCTGGTAATATGCAATATACTGTTTTGCATGAAACGGACCAAGCTTTTCGATCTGAGAATCAATCTGTTCCCGAATGGACAATGCCCTGCTGCCAGCAAACTCGCCCGAGCCGCCTCTGCTGCAAAAAATACAACCGCCCCGTCCAATCGTTCCATCTCGATTTGGACAGGTAAAGCCCGCATCGAGAGATGCCTTATACGTCTTGGAGCCAAATGTCTGCTTTAGGTAATAATCCAGCGAATAATACGGCTTCTCTCCCCACAGCATTCTATTTCCTCCTTCACTCAGCAAACAAACTCAAACCAGAACATAACGAACTGTAACATAATGATATCAATTTTATACCCATTCGTCAAGTTTTGGTTTCTTTTTTGCTTTGCTTTTTCCTAAGTTTTTTGTATTCCATTTTACTTTGCTTTTTTTGCGTTACTTTTTTACTTTACTTTTTGGAAATTTGTTCGTATAATAAAAATGCGACATTTCGCAGCAGCGATAGTGACGCTGCATCATTTCAAATAAGTGAAATTAAAAGAAAAAATTATAATTTGTATTTTGTCTGACAAAAACATGAGAAAGGCATGGTTATTTATGCGTGAAAAATTAAAATCGCTTCCGCTCACTGAGCTAAAACAGATTGCGAAAGAAAACCACATCAAGAACGTTTCTACTCTGCGTAAAGCGCAGCTGATTGATGTAATTTTGGAAAGACTTAGTCCTGAACAGTCACAACAGGCACAGACACCAGAAACAGCACATACTCAAACATCTGATACGGTTTTATCTGACAATGCTACTACTTCTTCTTTCGAAGTCGCATCTTCTGAAGCAACTTTTTCCGAGACTGAGGATTCTCAGGCTGACGCTGAGTCCACACAGACTGCTTCTGCTGTCGATTCTGTCTCCGAGACAGCCGATTCTGCTTCCGAAAATGCGGAAAAATCAACCGATTCTGCTACACAGGCACCGAGAGAGCGCCGTTACAGTGCTACCGCTTCCTCCTACGCTGCTGCCAGAAACAATTTTTACAGCCGGAATAATTCTTATTCCTCTTCTTCCTTTAAGGATTTACGCCAGTCTAGCACACATTCCGTTCATCAACGCAAGCCGCGTGTAAGAAACAACCGCCCAGATCAGACCTGGCAGGATTCCACAAACCGTTTTGACAACACCAGAACCGATCTGCCAAACCGCTACGACAATCGACTGGACGGACAGAACCGTTTTGAAAACAGAACCGATTCCCAAAACCGCTTCGAAAATAGAGATAACCGAAACGATACCCAGAATCGCTTAGAGAACAGAGACAATCGAAACGATGGACAGAGCCGTTATGACAATTCCAGAAATGATTATGCAACTCGCAGCGACTACTCCAACCGCTCTGATTATGGAAACCGTTATGACAATTCCAGATCCGATTATCAAAATCGTTACAACAATTCTGGAAGAGACTATGGAAACCGCTACGACAATTCCAGATCCGATTATCAAAATCGCTACAATGCAGTGCGAAATGATTATATCATCCGCAATGAATTTTCTATTCCGATCGATCAGACTCCTCGCATGGATTCCACGAATCGAAATGATCAGACGGTACGTACCGACACCATGTCTACCAATCGTTTTGACAGTACAAGAGACACTGCAGCCAGATCGGATTTCCAGAATCGCGCAGACTACCAAACCCGCACGGATTTCCAGAATCGTACCGATTCTTTGAGCCGTTTTGACAATGCAAAGCGTGATGATTTTGTCAGCCGTTTTGACAATGATGCAGCACTTCCAGAGGGTTGCCAGCCAGCATGCGGTATTCTGGATATTCACCCAGACGGCTACGGATTCCTTCGCTCCGCAAACTTCTTAAGCGGTCAGCAGGATGTCTATGTAGCACCGTCTCAGATCCGCCGTTTTGGTATGCGCACCGGTGATATGGTTGATGGTTTCCAGAAAGCAAATGCAGATGGCAATAAATACGATGCCTTAATTCGTGTCAACACAATCAACGGTTTAGACCCAGAATTATCCGCGCATCGCCCAAATTTTGAAAAGCTCACACCTGTTTTCCCAGACAGCCGTCTGTCTATGGAAGTAGAGGGTGGCTCCACTGCTCTTCGCATTGTTGATCTGATCAGCCCGATCGGAAAAGGACAGCGTGGTATGATCGTTTCCCCGCCAAAGGCTGGAAAGACCACTCTGTTAAAGGAATTAGCAAATGCGGTTACTCACAATTATCCAGATATGAATCTGATTATTCTGTTAATTGATGAGCGTCCAGAGGAGGTTACCGATATCCGCGAGTCTATTCAGGGCGATCACGTTGAAGTAATTTACTCCACCTTTGATGAGACACCAGAGCATCACAAGCAGGTATCTGAGATGGTTCTTGAGCGCGCAAAGAGACTTGTTGAGCATAAGCAGGATGTCATGATTTTACTGGACAGCTTAACCCGTCTGGCCCGCGCCTACAACCTCACCGTTACTCCGAGTGGCCGTACCCTTTCCGGTGGACTTGACCCGGCAGCGCTTCACATGCCAAAGAAGTTCTTCGGTGCAGCCAGAAATATGCGTGAGGGCGGCAGCTTAACCATCCTTGCCACTGC
>CAVCXB010000144.1:0-7813 GCA_963605535.1 Wujia chipingensis | reverse complement strand
TCCACGCCCATGCGGTGCATCGCTCCTATGGACGTGGTACTCTGCCAGATTTAATAGAATCGAAAGAGGGGATTTGCTTGTATTTACGAAAAAATTATGATATGCTACAGGAGTATTAGAGGGCTTTTTTATATTTGGAGGCAATAAACAATGGAAACTACAGAAACAAAAGTAAATACAACAAACGAGACAGAACCAGAGAATGCAACACATCCGGCAGCTGTAATGGATATAAATGATTTTGACTATGATCTGCCACAGGAGCTGATCGCGCAGGATCCGATTGAGGATCGCAGCAGTTCACGACTTCTTCTGCTTGACAAGAAGACAGGCGAGACACAGGACAAGATTTTCAGAGATATCATTGACGAGCTGAATCCGGGTGATTGTCTGGTTATCAATAACACGAAGGTAATTCCAGCACGTCTGATGGGCGTAAAGGAAGATACAGGCGCACACATTGAGGTGCTTTTGTTAAAGAGAGAGCAGGATGATGTGTGGGAAGTACTGGTAAAGCCGGGCAAGAAGGCAAAGCCAGGCGCTGTGATTACATTTGGAGATGGACGCTTAAAGGCAGAGGTGCTTGAGGTCGTAGAGGATGGAAACAGAAAGATTCGTTTCTCCTATCAGGGTATCTTCGAGGAGATTCTTGATGAGCTCGGACAGATGCCACTGCCACCGTATATCACACACCAGTTACAGGACAAGAATCGTTATCAGACGGTTTACGCAAAGTATGAGGGTTCTGCCGCTGCACCGACAGCTGGACTTCATTTTACAAAGGAATTGTTAAAGAAGATCGAGGAGAAGGGCGTTGTAATCGCAAGCGTAACACTTCATGTTGGTCTGGGAACCTTCCGTCCGGTTAAGGTTGAAAATGTATTGGAGCACCATATGCATTCGGAGTTTTACCGCATTGAGCCAGAGGAGGCAGAGAAGATCAATGCGGCAAAGAGAGCAGGAAAGCGTGTCATTGCAGTTGGAACCACGAGCTGCCGTACACTTGAGTCCGCGTCTACTCCAGATGGCGTATTAAAGGCACAGAGCGGATGGACGGATATTTTCATCTATCCGGGTTATCATTTTAAGATGGTGGATGCATTGATTACAAACTTCCATTTACCAAAATCTACACTTGTAATGCTCGTATCTGCACTTGCTGGAAGAGAGCACATCTTAGCTGCTTACAAGGAGGCTGTTGAAAAGAAGTATCGTTTCTTCTCATTTGGCGATGCTATGTTTATTCACTAATTATAATTCAGAAAGGACACCTATATATATGGAAGAAACAGTTCGTTTAAACAAATTTTTGAGCGAAAAAGGAATCTGTTCCCGCCGTGAGGCAGACCGTCTCGTCGATGAGGGAAAGATCACAGTCAACGGTGTGCGTGCCGTTATGGGTCAGAAGGTCAGCAGCGCA
Organism: Wujia chipingensis; assembly: GCA_963605535.1. Taxonomy (GTDB): domain Bacteria; phylum Bacillota; class Clostridia; order Lachnospirales; family Lachnospiraceae; genus Anthropogastromicrobium; species Anthropogastromicrobium chipingensis_A. The sequence continues at coordinate 6,393 of CAVCXB010000144.1, read as the reverse complement.
GACGAGATCGTTGTTGATGGAAAGAAAGTCAGCACAAAGAAAGTAAAGCCGGTATTGATCGCAGTCAACAAACCGGCTGGAATTGTATGTACCACAGCACGCTTCGAGGGTGAGCGAAATATTGTCGATATGGTAAAATATCCGACCAGAATTTATCCAATCGGCCGCCTGGACAAGGAGTCTGAGGGACTGATTCTGATGACAAACATCGGAGAATTGGCAAATGAGATCTCAAAGGCGAGCAATGCGCACGAGAAGGAGTATGTTGTTACTGTCAACAATCAGGTAACAGAGAGTTTCTTAGACCGTTTGAGAAAAGGAATGCATCTGGATGAGTTAAATGCCGACACAATGCCGTGTGTCTGCACAAAGACTGGAAACAGAGAATTCCATATCATCTTAAAGCAGGGCTTAAACCGCCAGATTCGTCGTATGTGTGCAGCTTGTGGATATCGCGTAGAGACCTTAAAGCGTATCCGTATCATGAACATTCATCTGGGCAATATTCCGCAGGGCAATTTCCGCAATGTGACGGATGCCGAGTTTGATAAGTTGATTAAAGATCTGTAACGATTCAGAGCCATGCAAGAGGCAGTTTTGAAAATGGGGTGCTGAGAGGTCAAAAATCCTCTTGCAAGCAAGCTTGCATCGGCTTTCTGACCTTTTGACCCTGGTATCTACTTTACATTTTATTTGTAAGAAGGCAGGTTTCGTATGTCCGATTTTGATCGTATGAAGGAGCTGGTGGAGCAGCTCGATGCAGCGGCGAGAGCCTATTATCAGGAGAGTACAGAGCTGATGAGCAACAAAGAATATGATGCGCTCTATGATGAACTTGCCGCACTTGAAAAAAAGACGGGAACAGTACTTTCCAAGAGTCCGACTGCCTATGCGGGCTACGAGGTAGTAAGCGCACTTCCAAAGGAAGTTCATCCATCCCCAATGCTGTCACTTGATAAGACAAAGGAAGTATCGCAATTGCAATCGTTCTTGGGAGAGCAGGCTGGTGTTCTTTCCTGGAAATTAGATGGTCTTACCGTTGTACTGACTTATGAAAATGGCACGCTCACAAAGGCGGTTACGCGTGGAAATGGCATTGCGGGTGAAGTGGTCACACAAAATGCCAGACAGTTTGAAAATCTTCCAGCACGCATTCCATTTAAAGGCCGCTTAGTATTGCGTGGAGAGGCTGTTATTTCCTATAAGGATTTTGAACGGATTAATGAAGAAAATCCGGATGCGGATGCAAAGTACAAGAATCCGAGAAATCTGTGTGCTGGTTCTGTGCGCCAGCTAAACAGTCAGGTGACAGCAGGCCGCCATGTGCGATTTATCGCATTTGCGCTTGTATCGGCAGAAGAAATACCAGACATAGCATCAGATTTAACGGAAATAACAAGTGATATAGAAACAACGGTGTCAACCGAAACAGACAATTCACCGGCAACAAGCCAAATGCAAACGGCATCCGCGATCGACTTTCACAACTCCAGACGCTTCCAGTTTGAGTGGCTGGCAGCGCAGGGTTTTGAGGTGGTTTTCTACCGCATGGTAACAGCAGATACTCTTCCAGAAAATGTACAGTGGTTTTCAACGCGCATTGAGTCCAATGAGCTGCCATCCGATGGATTAGTCCTTCTGATGGATGATATCGCCTACGGTGAAAGCCTTGGCCGCACCGCAAAATTTCCGCGCAATGCCATGGCATTTAAATGGAAGGATGAGACAGCAGAGACGACGCTTCGCGAAATTCACTGGAGTCCGTCCCGCACAGGTTTGATCAATCCGGTTGCTGTATTTGATCCGGTTGAATTAGAGGGGACGACTGTGACGCGTGCGAGTGTTCACAATGTTTCAATCGTGGAAAGTTTAAAGCTTGGCATCGGAGATATGATCACCGTCTATAAGGCGAATATGATCATTCCTCAGATCGCCGAGAATCTTACTAAGAGCAGCAAGCTGACGCTTCCGTCTGTCTGTCCGGTCTGCGGTGGCCCGACAAGGATTGTCGTAAAGGACGAAGTGAAATGTTTGTATTGCGAAAATCCGGATTGTACTGCAAAGCAGACAAAGGCATTTGAATTGTTTGTCAGCCGAAATGCCATGAATATGGAAGGATTGTCTGAGGCAACACTTGAGAAATTGATCGACTGCGGCTTTATCCATAATTTTGCCGACATCTTTCATTTAAATAAATACAAAGATGAAATTTGCAAAATGGAAGGCTTTGGTGAGAAATCTTGTGCAAATCTTATTTCCTCCATTGAGAAGGCAAGAAAGGTGCAGTTGTCTGCTTTCATTTACGCGCTTGGCATTCCGGGTATTGGCGTGGCAAATGCAAAGGTGCTTGCGCGTGCGTTCCATCAAAATCTGGATGAACTTCGATCCGCAACAGCAGAGGAACTTACCGAGATTGATGGAATTGGCGGTATAATGGCAGAGGCCGTCTGTGCGTATTTTGAAGATCCACAGAAAAACGAACAATTAAATGCATTATTACAGGAAGTAGAGCTGATCAGAGAAGAAAATAATGAACAGCCCTATCTTGAAAACCTTACATTCGTAATCACGGGCTCGGTCAATCACTTTGCAAACCGCAGCGAGCTGAAAAACTATATTGAAAAGCGAGGCGGAAAGGCGGCAGGAAATGTGTCTTCTAAGACAAGCTATCTGATCAATAATGACAAAGAATCTACCTCGTCTAAGAACAAAAAGGCAAAGGAGTTAGGAGTTCCCATCCTTTCTGAAGAAGATTTTCTTTCCCTGTGCCAAAGACTTGAAGCTGGAGAAGAATAAAGTGTAACTATTTCGAGCAGCGGAATCGAGGTGTGACTCTGAATAGTTACAATAAATCAAACAAAGAGATGAAAAGAGAGTGAGTTATGCCAATACGTGTAGATAATGACCTGCCTGCAAGGGAGGTACTCGAATCCGAAAATATTTTTATGATGGGAGAGGAACGCGCGGACATGCAGCAGATCCGTCCGCTCGAAATCGTAATACTGAATCTCATGCCGCTTAAGCAGGATTACGAGATTCAACTGCTTCGGGCGCTGTCCAACACTCCCCTGCAGGTGAACGTTACCTGCATGAATGTCAGCAGCCATGTGTCAAAGCACACATCGGCGAGCCATATCAACAAGTTTTATACCACATTCGATAACATCCGTGATACGTACTTTGACGGCTTAATCATCACTGGCGCGCCAGTCGAGACGATGGAATTCGAGGAGGTTGCCTACTGGGATGAATTAAAGAGCATCATGGAGTGGTCGAAGACAAATGTTACCAGCACACTTCATATCTGCTGGGGCGCACTGGCAGGTCTTTATTATCATTATGGCATTCAAAAGATGCCAACTGGAAAGAAATTATCCGGCGTGTATCGTCATCGCCTGCTGGATCGCTGTGAGCCGATTGTACGAAGCTTTGACGATGTCTTTTATGCACCGCATTCCCGCTATTTTGGTGTAAAAAGAGAAGATGTGCTTGCCAATCCGCATCTGATGCTTCTTGCTGAGTCAGACGAGGCAGGCTGTTATCTGATCAAGGACGATCAGGGAAATATTTACCTGCTCGGTCATCCAGAGTATGACCGCATGTCACTTGACGCAGAATATAAGCGTGATCTGGCAAAGGGCATGGAAGCAGAGGTGCCGGTTCATTATTATGAGAACGACGATCCGTCCACAACGCCGCTTTTGACATGGAGAGGACACGCGAATACGCTGTACACCAACTGGCTGAACTTCTATGTATATCAGGCAACTCCATATAAGTGGTAAAAAAGCTTGCGTGATCCTGCAAAATGAAGTATAATGAACAAGATTTTCGCGTCTGTATCGGTGCTTTTTACAGAAAAATAAAAAACTGTGTGCATCTACTTGATATTTGACGCAAGATTTGTTATATTTATAACAAGTTCGTTAATGAAATATCAATCTCTCGAAAGACGAAAGGAGTTAATAATGGGAAGTAAGATTACGATTATTGGAGCAGGCAGCGTTGGTTCTACTATTGCTCATATTTTATCACTGAAGCCATATGTATCAGAGCTTGTCATGATCGATATTCTTAAGGATAAGGCAGATGGTGAGATCATGGATATGGCACAGGGAACCGGTTTCAGAGATCCAATTTCCATGATTTCCGGTGACTACGAGGATGCAGAAGGCTCTGATATTGTGATTGTTACCTCTGGTGTAGCAAGAAAGCCTGGACAGACCCGTATTGAGTTAGCAAAGACCAATGTTGCAATCATGAAGAGCATTGCACCTCAGGTGGCAAAGCATGCGCCGAATGCATTGTGCATCATCGTAGCAAATCCGGTAGATGTACTGACATATGCATTCTTAAAATATTCCGGCATGGAGGAGAGTCAGGTACTGGGTTCCGGTACGCTGCTTGATACCGTTCGTCTTACCTATAAGTTATCTCAGGAGTTAGGAATTGCTCAGAGAAGCATTAAGGGTTATGTATTTGGTGAGCACGGTGACACTTCTTTTGTTCCGTGGAGCATGGTAACGGTTGAGGGCATTAAGATTGATGAATATACAGCAGGTGCAAGAAAACTTGGCATTGACGCAAAAGATCTGGATCCTGAAGAAGTAATCACTTATGTTCGCAAGTCCGGCGGTGAGATCATCAAGAGAAAGGGTGCTACCTTCTACGGTGTTGCAAACTCCGTTGTCGATGTCTGTGAGGCACTGATGGGAGCGCAGGATCTTGTAACCGTTGTATCTTCTATGATGCATGGCGAGTATGGCGTAGAGGATGTTTGTACCAGCTGCCTGACTGTCATTGGGCCAAACGGCGTAAAGGGCAAGATCGAGGCAACTTTGACAGATGAAGAGGTTGCAAAGTTTAAGGCAAGTGCAGATGCACTGAAGGCTGTCATTAAGGAAATGGATATTGAATAAATAAAAAAGCAGCAGGCATTTTGGCGGTACTCTATGGGGTGCCGCCTAGGTTCATGTTAAAATGCGCTTTTGAATAGTTAAAAATACCTATTATAAGGAGGACTACTATGGAGTATCGTATTGAAAGAGATTCCATGGGCGAGATGCAGGTTCCTGCAGACCGCTACTGGGCTGCTCAGACTCAGAGAAGCTATCAGAATTTCAAGATCGGTATCGAGAAGATGCCAACTGAAATTGTACACGCATTTGGTATCTTAAAGAAGGGTGCCGCAATCGCAAATTACAATCTTGGAAAGCTGGATGAGGAGAGAAAGAATGCAATCTGTCAGGCGGCAGATGATGTCATCAGCGGCAAGCTGAATGGTCACTTCCCGCTGGCTGTATGGCAGACCGGAAGCGGTACACAGTCCAACATGAACAGCAATGAAGTTATCGCAAACCGCGGAAATGAGATCGCAGGCAAGAAGCTTCTTCATCCGAACGATCACATCAACATGTCCCAGAGTTCCAACGATACCTTCCCGACCGCACTGCACATCGCAGCAGCTATGAGCATCGAGGACAATCTGTTCCCGGCTATGGACAAGCTGACCGAGACCTTAAAGCGTCTGGAGGCTGAGAACGAGGACGTTGTAAAGAGCGGACGTACTCATCTGCAGGATGCCGTTCCGATCCGTTTCTCTCAGGAGATCAGCGGTTGGAGAAATATGCTTGAGAAGACAAAGAAGATGTTAGAGGCAGCTCTTCCGGGTTTAAAGGAGTTAGCACTTGGCGGCACTGCTGTTGGTACCGGCCTGAACGCTCCGAAGAACTTTGGACCAGAGGTTGCAAAGGTGATCAGCGAGCTGACTGGAAAAGAGTTTGTGACAGCTGAGAACAAGTTCCATGCACTGACCGCAAAGGACGATATCACATTTGCTCACGGTGCATTAAAGGCACTTGCGGCAGATCTCATGAAGATCGCAAATGATGTCCGTTGGCTGGCAAGTGGTCCAAGATGCGGATTCGGCGAGATCTCCATTCCGGAAAATGAGCCGGGAAGTTCCATCATGCCGGGTAAGGTAAATCCGACCCAGTGTGAAGCCATGACCATGGTAGCTGTTCAGGTAATGGGTAACGATGCTGCAATCGGTTTTGCAGCCAGTCAGGGTAACTTCGAGCTGAATGTATTCATGCCGGTTATCGCATACAATTTCCTGCAGTCCGTAAGACTTCTGTCTGATGTTATCATTTCCTTTAATGATCACTGTGCAGTTGGAATCAAGGCAAACAGAGAGAAGATGAAGTACAACCTTCACAACTCCTTAATGCTGGTAACTGCTCTGAATCCGTACATCGGCTACGATAACGCAGCAAAGACCTCCAAGAAGGCATTCAAGGAGAATATCTCCTTAAAGGAAGCTTGTGTACAGTTAGGATTCCTGACAGCAGAGAAGTTTGACGAGGTATTCCATCCGGAAGAGATGGCATAAAA
>CAVCXB010000143.1:0-7904 GCA_963605535.1 Wujia chipingensis | reverse complement strand
CAGAGGCATGTTTAAAATTATGCTCCTGAATGCTCTTTGCACGCCAATCCGGTGTAATCGCTGGTACAGCGACCAGTTCGCCCGGCACAAAATCGGTCACAGATTCGCCAACCTCCAGTACACGTGCCACACACTCGTGACCAAGTACCAGATTCGGTGCTTTTCTGGAGCCACCGCCGAAAACGGTGTGAACATCCGATGAACACGGTGCGACAGCAACCGGCTTTAAGATGGCTCCATATGGAGTCAGCACTGGCTCTGAAACCTGCTCATAGCCGACAATGCCCGGCTCTTTTAATACAAATGCCTTCATAGATCAATAACCATGCCTTTCTATAAAAGCTTCTCGATGTCTGCCTATAACTATTACTTTTATAAATGTCTGCTCTCGAAGCTTGTCAAAATTACAAAATTTCTTCTATTTTATTGCTGCGGATTGCAAAGATACGCACCATCTCTGGGAAACGGACACGAATTACACTTGCAATCTCATCGGTGTAACCCGGCGCAGCGATTAAAATCGCATCTGGCGGATTTCTCAACGCTGTTTCTGGCGATACAATCACAAGATGCGATGCCGGAGCATACTTTCCATGCTTAAATGGTGCCGAATCAATGATGTATTCTGTCTTTTCGCCCAGACAAGTCGTTGCCGCAAGTGTAAAGCCCTGATGGCTTGCGCCCCATATTGCCAGATGTTTTCCTTCTAAGTCTTTTGAAAGATTCTCCATCTGTGCACGAATGCTGCGTAAGCTGTCACCGAGAGCGGTAATTTCCGGTGTAAAATCCTTCCATGAGGATACCTTTGAAATCCGATCTTTGCTCTTTCGCACCATCACGGAGAGCGTATCGCGATTGATCATTTCTTTGCTCTCGACAACAAAACCATTCTGATTGAGCAGATAAGTCAATGAATCAAACGTATAGTACGCTAAATGATCATGAATCAGCTCATAATAGGTGTTGTGGTCTGTAATGTACTCAAAACTTGGCACCGTAATCAGACCCACGCCGTTCTCTGTTAAGTTGTTATACAGACAGGTCAGCATGATATCTGGAGATGGCTGATGCTCCAAAAAATTAAAGGACAAAAATGCATCAAACGGACCATTTGCAAGCTGCTGATCTGGAGCTTCTGTAAAACCATCCGTAACAGCAAGGCCACCCTCTCTTGCGATCTGGGCCAGCTCGGAGTCGTGTTCAATGCCATATCCTTTCACCGGAAACTCCTGTAACACACGAAGAAACTCGCCTCTGCCACAGCCAGCCTCGATAATCTTCTTTCCTTCAAGGTGATAGCGTCCAATAAACTCTTGATACTGACGGCGACGCAGTTTTACCATTGTAGTGGAATAGCCACCCGCACGGATGACATCGCGATAATACGCTACCGGCTCGCAGTCAAACTGAATCAAACCACATTTTTTACACTGACACAATGGCAAATGAATTCCTCTGTCATTTTTTACCTGTTCTTTATCCGGCATGTGCTGTGCTACTGCCGGCATATTGTCAAATGCAATGATCTCGGTTCCTTCCAGAGATGCCTTGCACGAAATACAATTTCCCATAGTTAACATTCCCTTTCTAAAAATCGAGGAAACCATTCAGAGCCGCACCTCGATTCTTCTTCCCTCTGAATCGTTACAAATCGAGCATCATTTGAATTCCCTGCTCGAAGGAAATCTCCTGATGAAATCCAGTTGCTTCTTTTAATTTCGTGATGTCTGGATCAAGTGAAGTTACCCCCTCTGCGTTTGGCGGTCGTTTGCCATACTGACAAGTCCCTTGTCCACCGCACAGCGCATGAATCGTCTCAATGTACTCGCGAAGTGGTCTCGTATCCTCTCCGGCTACGTTATACACACCAGCTGGCGCATCACCTGTCAAAAGCAGAATGAGTGCACGAATCGCATCGGTAATATAGAGATAATTCCACAGCTGGGTACATGCGCCAAGCTCCATCACGCCTCCGCCTTGGAAGGTGCGAATTGCACTTGCAACGAGTGACCACGGATGATCACCCGGTCCATACACAGAAAAGACACGCGTATGAATATACGAAATGCCAAGCTCTTTCGCGCGCGCAGATGCGAGTTGTCCAACTTTGGCTTTTGCTTTTCCATACTCGGAAAGTGGATGCAGCTCATCGGTCTCGCGCATTGTTGTGTTTCGCACACCGTACTCTGCCTGTGAACCACAAAAAAGGAAGCGTTTACAGTGGGAGGCCGCTGCCGCCTCAAGTGCATCAAGCGCATAGACGGCGTTCATCGACTGTATATCAACCAGCTTTCGGTTATCACTTCCGGAGCCATCCCAGCCAAGGTGCAGCCAGTAATCGGCTCGACCCAAATCATGGGACCATTTCTGCCCAATTTGTTCAGCCAACTGAATATTCGTTGTAAATTCTTTGAGGTTGCTTAACTCACATTCAATAATGTCAAGCTGCTCTTTTTGTGGGATCATCTGCTCTAAATTTTTGCGGCCTGCCGAGTGTGGACGAATCAGCGCACAAACTTCAAAGCCCTGGGCGACAAGCGACTGTACGGCATGGCTTCCGATGAAGCTTGTCGCTCCTGTTACTATTACACGCATATATTACTCCTAGCTGTTTCTTTCTGTCGAGAAGTCATAAAATTACTCTTCGGAAGACCAGCGCATATTCTTTTTCAGTTCTTCTTCTGGAAGGAATGGCGCCAAATCCTCGAGCGGTGCAGAAACCATGCTGCCATCTGGCATCGGCTTTGATGCAGCCTTTGGCTCAAACTTCTGCTCCATATCTACCATGACCTCACAGATCGCCGGTCCCTTGATGGCAAGTGTCTTTTCAATTTCCTCGCCGAGCGCATCGTTGCTCTCGATACGGATAAACGGGAATCCATAGGCTGGTGCCAACTTTGCCATATCTGGAAAACTAAGGTCACCACTGTCGGTTCCGATACCGATGAGCGGCTTGCCAAAGTAATTGTTCTGTGTCTGACGGATGGAATGATAACCACCATTGTTGATCAAAAAAATTTTGATCGGATACTGATGATGAATGATTGTCTGCAACTCCTGAAGATTCATCTGAATGCTGCCGTCTCCGGTGACGCAGATGATATCCTGCTCGGTCTCGCCTGTCTCCTTGCAATAGCGCTCGTTTGCCACGCACGCACCGATCGCTGCCGGAAGGTCATAGCCCATGGAGGCGATTGCGGAGTTTGTAATAAAGCGCTGACCCTTCTTGATCACATAGCCGTGACCGCCAACAACACACGCGGAGCCATTTCCAACAACCGTAATCTGGCCCTCGTTTAAGCGGCGGCTCTCTTCCTTAATAAAGGCATAGACATTCGCTGGAGCCTTCTGCTCGTAATGCTTTGGCTGTACAACTGGATAATCTTTCTTCCAATCTTGGCAAACCATTCTCCACTCATCACCCTTAAAAAGCGTTTCACCGTCTGCAAGCAGCTCGTTTAATCGCTTGTCGAGCTTTTCAAGCAGCTCCTTTGCGTCCGCCCATACGGGCATTTCCACATGAAGAGACGGCTTCTTTAACTCCTCCGCATCAATGTCATTCATAATGACAAAGGCATGTTTTGCCCATGCGGGCCAATCATAATTGACCTGACGAATGCTTAAGCGGCTTCCGATGGACAGTAACAGATCGCTGTTTTGTACGGCAAAGTTTCCGGCACGGTCGCCCATGTTTCCGGCTCGTCCAGTGTACAATGGATGCTCATCTTCCATCAGATCAATGCTGTTCCATCCGGTCACAACCGGGATGCCAAGCTTGTCTACTACACGGCGGAACACGTCAAATGCACCGGCAATACGGATTCCATTTCCGGCATTGAATACTGGGTGCTTTGCACCTTGAATCTTCTTGATAATTGCGTTTACCTGCTCGTCAGTGACCGATGGAATCACGGTCAAGTCTTCCTTTGACGGATCATAGCCCTCTAACTCATCGGTCTCGACCGTTGCACCTTGCACATTTAACGGAATGTCCAGCCAGCACGGCCCCGGTCTTCCTGTCTGTGCCAGATAAAGCGCTTTCTCCACCACGTAGCGAATGCGCTTCGGATCCGTCACCATCTCGCAATACTTTGTCATCGGCGCTATACTCTTACAGATATCATATTCCTGATCACCGAATGCACGGATGCCAAGTCCGGTGCTTCTGGCGGTCACGTCATATCGCACCTGGCCGGAAATGATGAGCATCGGGATGGAATCGAGCCATCCTCCGACAACTCCGGTAATCGCATTTGTTCCACCAGGACCCGTTGTAACACAGACAGCTGCGATGCGGTTGTGGATTCTGGCATAGCTCTCGGCTGCAATTGCACAGGCCTGCTCGTGATGATTGTATACACAGTGAAGTCCCGGCTCATGACCAAGTCCGTCGTCAAGGTGCATCGCACCACCTCCGGTGATCATAAATACGTCTGTAATCCCATTTTGAACAAGCAGCTTCGCAATATAATTGGATACCTTCATTCTCATAAATTATACCTCCAAGGCTTCGTGAATAACCTTTGCCATATATGCGATTTTCTCATCCGTCATGCCCGGATAAACACCGACCCAGAAGGTGGATGTCATGATACGATCCGTTTGCGTAAGTCCGCCGACTACGCGGTATGCATCGGTTCCGCGAATTGCATCAAAGCACGGATGCTTGATCAGATTTCCTGAGAAAAGCATGCGCGTCTGAACGCCGTGTGCCTCGATATAATTGACGACCTTGGTGCGGTCAACACCGTCCTTGCAGGTCATAAGGAAACCAAACCAGCTCGGATTGGAATGAGCTGCTGCCTCAGGCAGAATCAATTTATCGGTGCAGTCTGAAAGAAGCTCTTTTAAATAAGCGAAATTGTGACGTCTCTTCTCCACGAAGGACGGAAACTTCTTTAGCTGTGCGCAGCCGACTGCGGCCTGCATATCGGTTGCCTTTAAATTATAACCGAAATGAGAGTATACATATTTGTGATCGTAGCCTGCCGGAAGCTGTCCATATTGCTTATCAAAACGATGACCGCAGAAATTGTCGCGTCCCGGAGGACAGATGCAGTCGCGTCCCCAGTCTCGGAAGGAACGCACGATGCGGTGCAGCAGCGGATTATCGGTATAGACAGCACCTCCCTCGCCCATCGTCATATGGTGCGGCGGATAAAAGCTAGACGTTCCGATATCACCGATCGTTCCAGTCAGCTTTTCTTTGCCGTCAATCTCATAGACAGAGCCAAGTGCATCACAGTTATCCTCAACCAGCCACAGATTGTGACGGTCACAAAACGCTTTTACCGCAGTCAGATCAAATGGATTGCCAAGCGTATGCGCGATCATGACTGCCTTTGTCTTCTCGGACAGTGCATCCTCTAACTTCGTCACATCAATGTTATACTGCGGAATGGTCACATCCACAAATACCGGCACGGCTCCGTACTGAATTACCGGCGTTACCGTGGTCGGAAAGCCTGCCGCAACCGTGATGACTTCATCACCTCGTTTTACTTGACGATCACCCAGAAGCGGGGACGTCAGTGTCATAAATGCGATCAGATTTGCGGAAGAGCCGGAGTTTACAAGAGAACAGAAGCGAACACCAAGATATTTGGAAAATTCTCTCTCAAACTCATCGGTATAACGGCCTGATGTCAGCCAAAATTCCAGTGAACTGTCTACCAGATTGACCATCTCATCGCTGTCATAGACGCGTGACGCATATGGAATGCGGTCGCCTTCCTTAAATTCCTTCTTTGTATTGTGATATTTATCGCAATAGGCAGCTACCTGCTTTAAGATTTCTTCTCTTGCCTGCTGCTCATTCATATTTTCAAACATATTACTCCTCTCCGTCTGCCAGAAAACTTCTGATCTGCTCTCTCATGCAGGCATTCATCTTATCCGCTAACTCTTTTGGTCCTGTCTGATGGGTAATCAGCAGACTATACAGCTGATACCACTCCACACTCTTTGCCACTGCTGTCGCGATGTGCCAGGTCGGTTTCCAGCCAAAGACGCGCTTTACTCTCGAGCAATCTAGCTTCAAAAAGCCAGCCTCGTGAGGACCGCCGTCGCTCTTATTCTCCCACTGCATGCCTCTGCCCCAGCTCTTGCAAAATAGCGTGGTCAGTGTTCCTGTGTCCACACAGTCGCAATCATCCGGTCCCACGTTGTAGTAGCCGCGAAGGGATGGATCCTCCCACTGTTTCTTTACAATTTTCAGATATAAAAACAGTGGTTCTAACACATGCTGATATGGGCGAATGGAATACGGATTTCGCACCGTTACCGGCTGTTTGATTACTGCGCTTCGGTAGCAATCTGGAATAATACGGTCTGCTGCAAAGTCACCGCCACCAATGACATTTCCTGCTCTTGCGGTGGAGACTGACGTGTCACTGTCCGCAAAAAAAGAGCGGATGTAGCTGTGTGTCACCAGCTCCGAACAGGATTTGCTGTTGGAATACGGATCAAATCCGTCCAGCACATCCTCCTCACGATAGCCCCACTCCCACTCTTTGTTCTCGTATACTTTATCGGTTGTAACGTTCAAGAAGGAACGGACGCACGAAAACTGACGCGCACACTCCAATACATTGACCGTGCCCATCACATTCGTTTCGTATGTCTCACGCGGATTCTTATAGGACTCACGCACGATCGGCTGCGCTGCCAGATGGATGACAATCTCTGGCTGCACGCGTGCAAAGGTTTCCTTTAACAGTTCAAAATCTCTCACATCGCCGATCACGCTGTCCATCTGGTTTTCCAGACGGCAGATATGAAAAATGCTCGGACTGGTCGGAGGCTCTAAGGCAAAGCCTGTCACCTTGGCTCCCGCATCAATTAAAATTCTTGAAAGCCACGCTCCCTTAAAACCGGTATGACCTGTTATCAGTATTCTCTTATTATGAAAAAATGACATCTCTGTTTTCTGCATTTTTAGTCCTTCCATGTCTTCCACGGTGCCTTGCCGCTCTCCCACAGTGCCTCTAAACGATTCTTATCACGAAGCGTATCCATGCAGGACCAGAAGCCTTCATGAATGTAGCCCATCATCTGTCCATCTGCTGCCAGACGCTCAAATGGCTCACGTTCAAGCGGCTGGTCATCGCCGTCAATATAGTCGAATACACCCGGTTCCATTACCATGTAGCCGATATTGATCATGCTGCCATCCTTGTCGGATTTCTCACGAAATGCCGCAATCTGACCCTTCTCGTCGTAGTCGATTACGCCGAAACGCTGTCCTACATTTGTCATGGAAATTGTGGCAAGCTTTCCGTGGGAACGGTGAAACTCGCACAGCTCCTTTATGTTGATATCCGAAACACCATCTCCATAAGTTAATAAAAACGGCTCATCTCCTACATATTTACGAATGCGCTTTACGCGGCCGCCTGTCATTGTATTCAGTCCGGTGTCCACAAGTGTTACCTTCCATGGCTCTGAGTAATTGTCGTGCAGCTCCATGGAGTTATGTGCGAGATCAATCGTAATGTCGGATGTATGAAGAAAATAGTTTGCAAAATATTCCTTGATCACATACTGTTTATAACCAAGGCAGATAATAAAATCGTTGAATCCGTACTGCGAATACTCCTTCATAATGTGCCACAAAATCGGCTGGTCACCAATCTCGACCATCGGCTTGGGGCGATTTACACTCTCTTCGCTGATTCTGGTACCGAATCCCCCTGCCAGTATTACAACCTTCATGCTATTACCGTGCCTTTCTTTTTCTTTGCTGTACTGATACAAAATTGCTGCCCTTACTTTTATAGAAGCTTTTTCGTTTTCTTGCATATTCTGCCCCAGTATCAGTTGTACTAATAATGGACTCATTTTACCATATTTGAACAACCCCGCCCGACGTGTCGGACGAGGATTCCATTGCAGCCGTCAGGATT
>CAVCXB010000142.1:0-7928 GCA_963605535.1 Wujia chipingensis | reverse complement strand
AGATACCGGAGGTGATTCAGCACGGGCGCATCCCGGATGCCGCGAAGTATGAGCTGGAGAACTATTTCCAATACATCATACGGAAGTATGAGCTGTGAGAAAAAGGAACATCATTCTGGTAGAAGCACATCATACAAAATAAGAGGAGCCATTCCAGGCTCCCCGGTGTCTTTCTATTTCAAAAAGTTGCTCTTATGTTCCAGTGAGCGCAGGTTATATCCGAGTGTGGCCAGATGCGCTATTTTCAACGCAACCAGGTTGATATCTGTGGACATGGCGCAGGCGATCTGTTCTGCCGTATAGCCATAATCATAGATATAGCTGAGAACCTCGGCATTATCCATCAGAATCTCTGCCGCAACAATATTTGCTTCATATTCCGGTTTGGATTTCATATCATAGAGCATGAATTCCTGGATAGAATTCTTTTTCGCCATATTCCGGTGCAGCTGATCATGCCCCAATTCATGCGCACACACGATGCGCAGCATATTCTCATCCAGCTCATTGTTCAGGAATATGAAGCGATTTCTGTGGATTACCCGGTACATTCCTTTTAGGGAACCAAAGTTGTCACAAAACATAACCTGAACGCCGATCTGTCTGGCTATTTCAAAAGGATCTCGGGAGCCGCAACGTTTTACCAGCTTAGCTCCGACCCGGGAAAGTTGTTCCGCTTTCATCATACCACCTCCAGTTTGCAGTATATCGAAAAGTGTGTACGATAAATATCACTGAGCAGATTTTTTACGTCTCGTCTTCGGGGCGTATTTTTTGTTGTTTTCCTTTGCAATCCAGTAGGCATCGGTCAGCGCTTTGTATGCTCCCTCAATCGCGTCCTCGCTTAATTCACCACCGGCAAACATTCCGGACACCTCACTGACCAGTTCTTCAATATCTCTAGCGGCCTTTGCGCCGCCTTTTTCATGTGCTTCCACGACATAGGCTCCGCTGCTTCCCAAAAGATAATCTGCTGTAGTATTCAGCGCATCTGCAATCTTTTGAACAATCACCATATTGGAAGGCTTGCGGCTGCCCAGTTCATAATTCTGAATGGTTCTGGCGGTTACACCGGCTTTTTCTGCAAGTTCTACCTGGGTTAAATTGGCTTCTGTTCTTTTTTCTTTCAACCTTTCTTTGAAAACCATATGGATACCTCGTTTCTGTTTTTGATAATTGGTACGAACACAATTTCTGATAAAGATATTGACACGAAACATCGTTCTTGATATACTGATCTCACGAACACGAAATTTGATTCGCAAGAACATCGTACCATATGAAAGCGTGTGTGTCAATTTATTCGTGAAAAATTGTTCGTGTTTTGCGAACAGAGAGGGGGAATATAAAAATGCACAGAGTGATTCTCCACTGTGATATGAATAATTTTTATGCCTCTGTAGAGTGTATGCTGAATCCGGAGCTGAAAAATAAACCGGTCGCGGTATGCGGTTCTGTGGAAGAACGTCATGGCATCGTTCTGGCAAAGAACTATGGCGCAAAAGCGTTCGGTGTTTCTACCGGCGAGGCAATCTGGCAGGCAAAGCAGAAGTGCCGGGATCTCGTCATTGTAGAGCCACACTATGAGCAGTACATGAAGTTTTCAAAGCTGGCCCGTGAAATATATGGACGATACACAGACCTGATTGAGCCGTATGGGATGGACGAGTGCTGGCTGGATGTATCCGGAAGTGGCTGCAAAGGAACAGGATTTGAGATTGCTGATGAAATTCGCAGAACCATTAAGTTTGAACTGGGGCTTACAATCTCCGCAGGTGTAAGTTTCAACAAAATCTTTGCCAAGCTCGGATCAGACATGAAAAAGCCGGACGCGATTACCTGCATTGAAGCGGATTCTTTTCGGGATCAGATATGGCATCTTCCGGCGTCTGATTTGCTTGGCGTTGGCAGAGCTACTGAAAAAGTGCTGTCCGGTTATGGAATTCATACGATTGGCGAATTGGCCGAAACTTCTGATGAGTTCTTGAAATACCATCTTGGGAAAAATGGGTTGGCGATCAAGAAATATGCCAACGGCCTGGATGATTCACCTGTAACAAGCGCTGATTACGTTTTTCCGGTCAAGAGCATTGGCCACGGCATCACGACAATTCAGGATCTGGAAAATAATGCTGAGGTTTGGTGCGTGATGCTGGAACTTGTACAGGAGATTGGAAGGAAGCTGAGAACACTCAGAAAGAGAGCAGGCGGAATTGCTATTTCCATCCGCAATAATGAGCTATATGTGAAGGAATGGCAGTGTCAGATTCCCATTCCAACACAAAGTTCATCTTATCTGGCAAAAGCGGCGTTTGCCCTATTTGCAAAGCAATATCGCTGGGAATATCCTATCCGATCCATTACGGTTCGGGCTATCAACCTGGTGGAAGAAGAATGTCCAATACAATATGATCTGTTCACGGACGTGAAGTCGATAGAGCGCCAGGAACGTTTGGATGCTGCTATTGAACAGATCCGGCAGCGATTCGGGAAAGATGCAATTAAGAATGGTGCCCTTTATCTGAAAAGCAAGATGCCGGCAGAACGCAAGGTGGATTTGATTATGCCGACAGGAATGCTGGGATAAGAGGAGACCGAAGGGGGTGTGAAGAGTATGACAGAGCAGAAATGCAGAAAAGTATATGTGTCTGTGAATCTGGATGTGGATACCGATGGAAACATCCGTCCGCGCCTGATTCACTGGATCGACGGAAGGGTATATGAAATTGACCGGCTGAAGCAGAAATGCCGTGCAGCATCTACGAAAGTCGGAGGCTGCGGAATTCGCTATACCGTTATGATTGGTGGCTATGAAAGCTTCCTGTTTAATGAGGATGAGAAATGGTTTGTCGAAGCAAAGGAGCAGTGCCTATGATTCTGTCACAGAAAGATATTGAGGAAATCGCTGCTGCGGTGGTACAGGATTTTCAGAGATTCTTCTTTGGTGCAGAAGCAGAGAATCCATTCCGGTCAGCATTGCCGACACCGATTGACCAGTTTGCCTCTGACTATCTGAAACTGAAGGTGTCTTTTGGAAAATTGTCAGGTGATGGCAGTATCTATGGTCTGACGGCCTATACCGATGCAGAATTCCTGATAGAGGAAGAGGGAAAGCAGCGTAAGATCAGTCTGGAGCGAAATCAGGTAATGATGGATGAAAACTTTATCCGACCGGAGAACATCCGCAGGCTATGTGGAAAACGGCGCTTCACGCTGGCGCATGAATGTGCACATCAGATTCTGTTTCAGCTTGATGCAGATGATCGGAAGCTTGCCTGCCATAAAAAGGCACAGCCTTATAGAACTGCCGGCAGACGTTCGCTGCGAACAAAAGAAGATTGGAATGAATGGCAGGCAAATGCCCTGGGCGCTGCGATTCTGATGCCGCAGTCGGAGGTGGATCGTGCCATGCGAAGTCTGAATAAGGGAAAGCCGCTGATGCGCCATGAAAATCATTTCAGCGATGAGGATCAGGAGAAGATTGAGTGCTTTTGCGGAATTTTCGGGGTTTCCAGGACAGCAGCGTTGATCCGTCTGGAACAGCTGGATTATCTGCAAAATGATGTCGGTTACAAGACCGGAACCATCCCGGAGGTGAAGCCATGAGCAGAAATATCCGGGTGGAGTCTCCATCGCAGGAGATGGTGATCAAAATTCAACGGGCAAGGGATGCAATCGCTGCCCAGACACCAAGGGCAATCAGATGTCCGTATTGTAAGCAGAACAGTATCATCGTTTTTGAGGATACAAGAGGCCATGTGCAGGCGAAATGCAAACGCTGTGGCCATGAAACCGTCTTCAATGTTATGGAGATGAGAAGAATACGCAGACTGGCTCTCTATCATTATCTGCTGGGTAATGAAGAGAACAGCAAATAGATAGCAACACATTAAAATCACATAAAGTCATGGCCTGTGCCGTGGAGCCGCTGTTTGGCGAAGTCTTCCTAGTGCCGCATGAAATAGATGTACGGAGAACCCGTGTTTACGGGGAATCTGTCGTCTGTTTTATCGGTATCCAGGAGTTTATCTTCACCGGCATGCGGCTCTTTTTTTCGTAGTTGTCCTTCAGATGGTTCCGTCCGGAGCCATGCGGAAAGGACAAGAGTATGTATTACAATTTAAAACAGAGCGGTGCAAGAATCCGTAAGAAGAGAAAAGAGCGTGGTTATATGCAGGAACAATTGGCGGAACAGCTGGAAATATCCGCAAATCATCTTGCAAATATAGAGGCTGGCAGAAAAGGCCTTTCTGTGGAACTTTTGGTTGAGTTGGCTGACAGCTTGGATGTGTCGATGGACTATCTTATCCTTGGTAAAGAAATGAGAGAAGACAGATTACGGGATAAGGTGCACGCATTGATTGAGTTCCTGACGGTATTCGAGAAATTGCTGTAAAAAATAATGGAGGAGCCTCCTTGCGGTGGTGCTCCTCCGAAAATCATTTCAGATATGGTTTTAGCTTCTTTACGAGAATATGGACTTGGGTTCCGGGTGCAGCATCGGAAGGCAGTTTCCCGTAATTGATCCGGTCTAACTTTTCTGCATTAGCGATGGCGCTGTCGAGATAAGGGAATAGTACTGTATACATATCGCTTCGATTTTTGGCATAAGCTCCTAATCCCTGAGACGTCAGCAGTTCTGTGAGTTTTGGCCAATAACTGCTCCGATGTAAATCGGACTGCAGGAAAGAAAAGTGTAACAGAAACCACAACTCAATGCATTGGTTGGACCAGATTGCATGGTAGGTTGTTTCGTCTGTGGATGCTTCCCGACAAAGATCTGCCGTCCTGTTAATATGCTCAGTTGGAAAATCATCCGTGTCATAAACAACCCAGACATGTTTATAGCCGTTGGCAGATGCAGCAGCCAGCCTTTTGGCAGTCTGGAAGAGATTCAGGGTATTATTGCCGGCTCCGTGTATGCTGAGCTGGATTCGATCAGGATAGGCACTGTTGATGGCATCTTTCATAGCGCCAAAGTATGCCGGCTCGGTATCGGTTCCTTCGGTGACAATCAGATGATATTCCGGCTGAATTTTCTTTGGCTTATCGCGGCGGGCTTTCATCCAGCTTTTGTCAAGATCGCTTTTCTTAGGTGGCTTCAGACTCATGTGAAGTCACCTCCCAACATATTGGAGAGATATGGATCAGCGCCATATCGGCCTTCCAGATATTGCTTGTCATATGCAGCTGTATTTTTGATGCGGTCATTATCCTCGCCTCGGATTTCGTGTAGAGAATAGATTTCGCTTTCATGAGAATCATTTTCAGCGGCAAACCAGATCTCATCACGACGGAAAACAGTATTTTTCAAGGTATACATGTCGTGGGAGGTAAAAAGCAGCTGCGCACCGTTTTTATTGATCTCCTTATTCTTGAATAGGGCAATAACATAGCGAAGCAGTTTCGGATGAAGCTTGGCATCCAGTTCGTCGATAATCAACAGCCGTCCCTCGCGAAGTGCCAGCAAGATAACCGGAAGAGCAGCTATGAGCTTGCGAGTGCCATCGGATTCCTGCGAAAACGGAAGCTCATACTCATGAGAAGCAAAAGCCCTTTTTAAGAACAGCTGATGGGTTGCATCATCATAACGGTAATCGGTGATGTCGATATCCATGTCGTTGAGTGCACGAATGAACTGTTCTTTGCATGGATCGTCCTTTTCAAGCATGATTTGGTGCTCCACGGATGGAATGGCATAGCTTCTGATAATGCAGCTCTCGAACCAGGTGATGACTTCGCTGATGGCAGGAATGTCATAGTTGATAGCCAAAAAAGAAAGGTACGGCATCTTGGGATTGACGGTCCGATTGATGCTTTTCTTATTGATGGTATATCCAAGTGTAATCAAATCGGAGTTGCGTTCAAAAAGCATGGCAGTCTTTTTGCCTGTGACGGCCTTGCGATACAGCGCCTCGGAGAAAATCTCACCGTCCTTTACAGCCAGATAGTAGCAGTATTCATTCTTTTTAATCCGGAAGAACATGCGGAATTCAACCGGCTCCTCTCTGGAAGTATCATCAAAGAGAAAAGGCATGGCCTCGATGGGCTGCTGCAAGATAAGGTTCTGCCGATTCTTTCCTAATTCATTTACCGGTTTCACCACGGTGGAAATCACGCAGGATAGTGCCTGCAACAGATTTGATTTGCCTCCGCCATTAGGACCGTATATGACACTGACAGGGAGAAGATCGGATGCTGATTCTTCGGTGATCAGGCTCTCCTTGAATTCAGGAAGCGAGGCAGCCTGAAAGTCAAGTGTCGTTTCATTTTTATATGATTTGAAGTTTTGGAAGGTTAACTGGCATAACATAGGCATACGCCTCCTTTCACCTAATAGTATATGCTCTAAAACCGCAATTATCAAGCTATATATTCAAAATGAGAAAAAATATGTATGAGACGCCGATATAAAACGGCGGGTTTACCACTTCTCAAAGAAGGGGTAAACCTTTCTCTGAGGCAGTGTTGGAATTTTGAGTTTCTTATTATACTTATTTTACAGCCAAGGCAACGAGGCTGTTGCACCTTGAAAACTGAATACTCATTCTCCAAGCACGTTACTGACAGGAGGAGCCTTCGACTGCACGCCATGATGCTCGATAGGGGCGAAGCGGAATCGCAGAAGCAAATGCCGGATTGCAACCGGCGGTGGTGCCAATACCTGTCAGGGACAATGATACTTCCGTAATTCGCGGTCCGGCCATAAAGAAGGCGGGATGGACAAAACCAATGGAGCAGTGAAGCACACTGCCGCTTGTGAGAAATCCTACATCTCTGGGGTAATAAGAAAAAGTACAGAGAAACCATATTAGTAGAAAACGCAGTTGATTCATTCGGCTGCGTTTGTCCATAGCAAAAGCATGGAGATCGGAGATCATAACATATGAAGAAAGATTGGATATACCGGCGAGGAGATATATATTTAGCGAATCTTGGCACACCAGTAGGATCGAAGCAGGGCGGAACGCGCCCAGTAGTGATCCTACAAAATAACAAGGGGAATTATTTTTCGCCAACAGTAACAATTGCACCGTTAACGTCGAAGGTGGAAAAGAAGAGAAAACAACCCACGCATTTCTTTATCAGAAAGGCAAAGGGTCTGACAAAACCGTCGATGGTATTGGCTGAGCAACTGGATACCTGCGATAAATCAAGAATCATCAAATACCTTGGAAGAGTAAGCTGGGGACAGATGAGAGGCATAGACGAAGCGGTACGTGTGCAGCTGGGATATTACATCCCGGAACAGGCGAGGCGAGAACGACAGGATGTGCTTCAACAAAAGGACGAAAAAGATGAAATGCCTTTGGAGCCGCCTGGATCGTAAAATGACATCGTTGAATGTGCTCCAGGTATCTATGATAATGAAGGCACAAATAGAAATAGGCAAACATGAGGAGGAAAAGAATAATGGGAGAAATCATGGACTGTGAACTGGCAATGCTGCTGCAGAAAACGCCGGTGCAGACATTTAGTAATGAAACGAATAATTATGAATTAGATCCAAATGAACAAAGAAAGCAGGTGAGACGTATGAAGTATGAGGTTCCGATTTGGGAGAAAAGTAATCTAACACTGGAAGAAGCCGCAGCTTATTGCGGCATAGGTACAACAAAACTTCGCGAAATATCTGATGGAAGAAATTGTACGTTTGTTTTATGGAACGGTAATAAACGTTTGCTGAAGCGCAAAAAATTAGATGAGTTCCTAGAGCGAGAATATTCGATTTAACTCAGTCAACAACATTGAAGGCCATCTCACACAATGCTATAAATAATGTGTGAGATGGCTTTCTGCTATATGGAGGGAAAATATTATGGCAGAAAGACGCAAGGACAACAAAAAGAGAGTTTTGAAGGAAGGTGAGTATCAGAGACCAAATGGCACGTATGAATATCGTTGGAAAGCTGCAGCTGGAAAGCGAA
>CAVCXB010000141.1:0-7981 GCA_963605535.1 Wujia chipingensis | reverse complement strand
TGGCTATGACTACTCCTGGTGATACCACTATGGCTAGCAAGAAGGAAGTTGAAGCGATCATGGGCGGCGCTGGAGCTCGTGTACAGAGATAATTAGGGTATTACCTGTAACTCTTACAAAAAAGCAATAGCATATATGAAAAGATCCCTCGAAATGGTGTGTAAACATCGTTTCGGGGGATCTTTTCTTTCTGGGATAGTGTATAAAATCTTGCTTTTTGAAGGATACTGTGGAAGAAAGAAGCTTTTTATCGAAGCTTTTTGATACTGAAATGGATTGTAGCACCAAATGATAGTAATTCACAGGAGGAAAGCATGATGATGAATGATCAGACAGCAAAGCTTTTGAAGGAGTGCAATGTAGGCTGTAAGATGGCACTTCGCAGCATGGAGCAGGTAGAAGATTATTTGGAGGATAGTGAGTTAGAACGAGCGGTAGAGGATTACCGTAGAGAGCATGAGCGCGTCGAGAAGGAGACATCACGCCTTTTGATGCAGGCAGGTGCTTCTGAGAAAGAGCCTAGTCCAATGGCAGCAGCATCTTCATGGATTACAACGGAAATGCGCCTTATGATGAAGGGAGATTGCCATCAGGTGGCGAAGCTGATGATGAATGGCTGTAACATGGGCATTCAGAGCATCGCAAAGTGCCAGAATGAGTGCAAGGATGCCAGTCGGGAGGCCAGACAGATAGCAGAGGGACTGATACACACCGAAGAGGATTTTATGGGAAGGATGAAGGAGTTTCTATAAATGTGGGGCAGGGTAAGATGTTTTCATCTGTCTTTTAAATGAAATGATGGGGATCGCCTTACGTTTGAAATCATCTTTTTTTGACAGATATTCCCATGTTTTTACAAGAAACTTCTATGATTTACTCAATTTACAGGTGGGATTGTTGATGCTATACTTTTCTTGAAAAAAGAAAAGGGAGGTATCTGTTGTGAAAACATCATACAGATTATCGGATGCGGCTTTCCAACTCGAAGGAAAAATGCCGCTGAAGCAGGCAATCCCACTTGGCTTACAGCATGTGCTGGCTATGTTTGTGGGAAATTTAACGCCGCTTCTTATCATCACCAGTGCATGTGGAATTGCCGGTGGTGAGTTTGCGGATCTGCAATTACAGCTTTTGCAGAATGCGATGCTTGTAGCAGGAATCGTTACACTGGTTCAGCTGTTTTCGATCGGACCGGTCGGAGGCAGAGTGCCGATCATCATGGGTACATCGTCTGGTTTCATTGGCGTATTCAACTCAGTTGTTACGACTATGGGCGGTGGAGTGCTTGCCTATGGTGCTATCATGGGTGCATCGATTATTGGAGGTCTGTTTGAGACAGTGCTTGGCTTTTTCTTAAAGCCGCTAAGAAAGTTTTTTCCACCGGTTGTTACGGGTACCGTCGTTATGTCCATTGGTTTGAGCCTTATTTCCGTTGGTATTAACTCCTTTGGAGGCGGTAACACGGCAAAGGATTTCGGTTCAGTGGAAAATCTGCTTCTGGCAATCTTTGTATTGGTAATGATTCTTATTTTCAAGCATGCAATGAAAGGATTTGCAAGCTCCTCTGCCATTCTCTTAGGTATTATCTGCGGCTACATTGCCGCATTTCTCATGGGATTTGTTCTTCCTACTACAGGAGTAACAGCGGATGGTACAGAGTATACAAAGGCATGGGTACTCAACTGGCAGAAGGTGGCAAGTGCATCTTGGTTTGAGTTTCCCAAGCTGATGCCTGTAAAGCCTGTATTTGATATTCGCGCGATACTTCCTGTAATGATTATGTTTATCGTAACAGCAGTAGAGACGGTTGGCGATATCTCTGGTGTTATGGAGGGCGGTCTTGGACGTGAGGCTACCGACAAAGAGTTGTCCGGTGGTGTAATATGTGACGGACTTGGCTCATCATTTGCCGCACTGTTTGGTGTTTTAGCAAATACCTCATTCTCACAGAACGTAGGTCTGGTAGCGATGACAAAGGTTGTAAATTTATTTGCTTTGTCTACGGGCGCAATCTTTTTGATTCTGTGTGGTTTATGTCCGAAGCTTGGTGCGGTCATCTCCATCATGCCACAGTCCGTTCTGGGTGGTGCAGCCGTTATGATGTTCTCCTCCATCGTAATCAGTGGTATTCAGCTGATCACAAAGGAGCCGCTTACGCCTCGTAACCTTTCCATTATTTCTGTTGCACTGGGCGTTGGCTACGGTATGGGTGCAAACTCCAGTATTCTGGCACACACTCCGCAGGCCGTTCAGCTGATCTTTGGTGGTTCTGGAATCGTTCCGGCCGCACTTGTTGCAATTCTGTTAAATGTCCTTCTTCCAAAGGAAAAGAAAGAGGAAGCAAGATAAGATGGATAAGAGAAGTGGGGAACGTTATTGATTCAAATGACGTTTGCGTTGAAGATCTTCCAAATAGGTCAGATCTTCTGGTGTATCCACATCTTTTAATTCATATTGATCCCGAACGGGTACGAGATGTACACGTTCGGGATATTTTTTTGCAACAAAGCCACCGCCTTTTCCTTCAGGCAAGGCCAACAACTTTGAAAATGTCCAGCGTGGAAACAGCACAGGAGCCCCTGGAATACCATCAAAGGCAGGGCGGACAATGGTATTCTTGTCAATGGCAAATGTCTGAAGGATCTGTTCAATCGTCTCACGGCGAAGGAGCGGCTGATCGCCGGGATAGAAAAGGCATCCATCTATATCATTATCTGCGTCAGTTATAGCAGACAGTCCAAGGCGGACAGTATCGCTTCGATAAGGACGATCATGTAAAATGACTTCAATATTTCGGGCATGGCAAAGTGCGGCAACATCAGCGTGACGTGTCACAACCACGCGGCGGGTAAAATAGCCTTCTGTGGCAGCAAGGGCGCGGCAAAGTAAGGGCTCACCATTAAAATCAGCCATTAGCTTATTGCCGCCAAAACGCTTTCCAAGGCCAGAGGCCATGATGACACAGCCAAGATTAGCGGAAACTGTACTAGAAGTATGTGTATTTGTTTGCATAGTAATTTCTCCATGGATAGTAATTATTTTTTTTCTACGGTAAGTATAGCAAATCGACTTTTCAAAATCAAATCGGGCTGATATAATAAAGGCGAAAAATAAGCATGCAAACAAAACAGGAAACCTGACACAAATAAATAAAGGGAGCAGCAGAAGAATGATAACAATACAAAAATACGTTAAGGCGCAAAGCCTTGAGGAGGCATGGAAGCTCAATCAGGGCAAGAAAAACCGCATTCTCGGCGGCATGCTGTGGATGAGACTCGGAAACGGAACCGTAAATACCGCGATCGATCTGTGCGATCTTGGTCTGAATACCATCGAAGAAACCGACGAGGAATTTTCCATCGGTGCGCGCGTAACGCTTCGCGAGATTGAACAGCATGAGGGATTAAATGCCTACACAAAGGACGCAGTAAAGGATGCCGTGAAAGACATTGTTGGCGTGCAGTTTCGCAACATGGCAACAGTAGGCGGCAGCATCTGGGGACGCTTTGGCTTTTCCGATGTGTTGACAGTCTTTTTAGCGATGGAGAGCTTCGTAGAGCTGTACAAGGGCGGAATCGTGCCGCTTTCCGAATTTGTCACGATGAAGATGGATAATGATATTTTACTTCGTGTCATTGTAAAGAAACGTGCTTGTCAAATTGCCTACATGGCAGTACGAAATCAACGCACCGATTTTCCAGTGCTGACTTGTTGTGTATCAAAGCTTGACGGTGCATACCGTGCCGTGATCGGCGCACGTCCGGCGCGCGCAAAGCTTGTGCTTGATGAAACTGGCATTTTGGCAGAGGGTGTTGCAGAAGAGAGCACAGCAGCATTTGCCGCATATGTCGCAGAAAATGCACCGACAGACAGCAACCTGCGTGGCAACAGTGCATACCGCACGCATCTGATTAAGGTGCTTGTAAAGCGCTGCATTGCACAGCTCGCTCAGCAGTGAGAACGATAAGAAAGGGAACATGAATGGAAATTAAGGTCAAACTAAATGGAAAAAATGTAATAGGCAATGTGGATGCTGATACGGTGCTGTTAGACTGGCTTCGTGAAAAGGGGTGTCTAAGTGTGAAGCGCGGCTGCGATACATCAAACTGTGGCCTGTGTACGGTATTTTTTGATAAGAAACCGATTCTGTCCTGCTCAGAGCTGGCAGTACGGGCAGATGGTCATGAGATTAAAACACTCGAAGGCTTACAGGCCGAGGCGCAGGAGTTTATCGGATTTATCGCAGATCAGGGAGCAGACCAGTGTGGCTTTTGCAATCCGGGCTTTGTGATGAATACGATTGCCCTTCTTCGCGAGAATCCAGACCCGACAGACGATGAGATTCGCGCATTTCTTGCCGGAAATCTGTGCCGTTGTTCCGGCTATGAGGGACAGCTTCGCGGAATCCGAAATTTCCTTGACAGCCGCAAGGCAGCCTGTCCGGGAAAAGATCAGTAAAAGGAGCGATTTTATGCAGAAAGAATATAAATCAATCAATAAATCCGTCCGAAAAAAGGACGCCATGCAGCTGCTCACCGGAAAGCCTGTTTATACCGATGATGTAACGCCAAATGATGCGCTGGTCGTTAAAATTCTGCGTTCTCCTCATGCCAATGCGATTGTGCAGGAGATCAATACAAGAGCCGCAAAGCTTGTTCCGGGCGTAGTCGATGTGTATACATGGGAGGATGTGCCGAAACATCGTTTTGCCATTGCGGGCCAGACCTTCCCGGAGCCATCCCCGTATGACCGCCTAATTATTGACCGTCATGTGCGTTTTTCAGGCGATGTTGTGGCGATTATTGCAGCAGAAAATGAGAAGGCCGCACTCAAGGCGATGAAGCTGATTAAGGTTAAGTATGAAGTACTTGAGCCGGTGTTAGATTTTCATACCGCAAAGGACAATTCGGTGCTTGTCCACCCGGAGGAGGACTGGTTCCCGCCATGCCCGGTCGGTGGTGACAATAAGCGAAATCTGGTAGCGAGTGGTTCGGAAACACACGGTGATGTCGATGGCATCATGGCAGACTGTGATATTGTGATTGATCATACTTATCATATGAGAGCATTCAATCAGGCGATGATGGAGCCGTTCATCTGCTACACAACACTCGATCGCTACGGCAGACTTCATGTCATTTCATCCACGCAGATCGTATTCCATACGCGTCGTATTCTCTCCAATGCGCTCGGCATTCCAAAGAGCCGTATCCGCGTCGAAAAGCCGCGTATCGGCGGCGGTTTTGGTGCAAAGCAGACGGCAGTGTGCGACGTGTATCCGGCATTTGTCACGATGAAGACCGGTCGTCCGGCAAAGATCAATTATATCAGAAAGGAAGCACAGATAGCCGGCTCTCCACGCCACGAGATGGAGGTACGTGTGCGTCTTGGTGCCAGCAAGGAAGGAAAAATTCGTGTGCTGGATCTGTATACGCTGTCCAATTCCGGAGCCTATGGCGAGCATGGTCCGACGACGGTTGGCCTGTCCGGTCACAAATCCATTCCGCTGTACACGGGTTCTCTTGAGGCATTTCGCTTTGGGTATGATGTTGTTTACACGAATCATCAGGCGGCAGGTGCATACCGTGGTTATGGTGCGACACAGGGTATCTTTGCGCTTGAGTCTGCTGTCAATGAATTAGCAGATAAGCTTGGCATGGATCCGACGGTGCTTCGTGATAAAAATATGATTCGAGAGGGCATGGTTATGCCGGCTTACTATGGTGAGACTGCGAATGCCTGTGCGCTTGATCGCTGTATGGAACACTGTAAAAAAATGTTTAACTGGGATGAACGCTATCCGGTGCGCGATATGGGCAATGGCAAGGTACGTGCGGCAGGTGTGGCAATGGCTATGCAGGGAAGCTGTATTTCCAATCTGGATGTCGGCTCTGCAACATTAAAGCTAAACGAGGACGGCGGCTACAACCTGTTAATCGGTGCGGCGGATATGGGTACAGGCTGCGATACAATTCTTGCACAGATGGCAGCGGAGTGCATGGACTGCAGCGTGGATGATATTGCCGTATTTGGAGCCGATACCGATGCATCGCCATACGACTCTGGTTCCTACGCATCCTCTACGACATACATTACCGGAAAGGCAGTTGAGAAGGCTTGTACCGATCTAAAGAAAAAGATCTGTGAGATTGCATCACAGATGATGAACTGTGAGAAGGACGATGTGGTATTTGAGCATGGTCAGGTGCGCTGCATTTCGACTGGACAGACCGTTTCATTGGCAGATATCGCCTACAAGACGCAGCTAGCAAGTAATAGTTCAGCAGAGGCAACCGCATCTCATTTCTCACCGGTATCCCCGCCGCCGTACATGGTCGGAATGGTAGAGATCGAGCTGGACAAGCTGACAGGAGAGGTGAAGATTCTCGATTACATGGCAGTAGTCGATTGTGGTATCGCAATCAATCCGGCACTGGCGAGAATTCAGGCAGAGGGTGGAATCGTGCAGGGCATTGGCCATACGCTTATGGAAAATGTCACCTACGATAAGTCTGGTCGCCCGATCGAATCTTCCTTTATGCAGTACAAGATTCCGACACGTCTGGATATGGGAAAATTGAAGGTCGAGTTCGAGGACAGCTACGAGCCAACCGGCCCGTTTGGCGCAAAATCTATTGGTGAGATCGTTATCAACACGCCGGCTCCAGCCATCGCACATGCGATTTACCGCGCAACTGGCGTATGGCATAGAGAACTGCCGATCACACCGGAAGCCATCGCGATGTCGATTGCAGAACAAGAATAAGTCAATTAAGTGAATAAATTGATTTGAAAGAATTTAAGAGAAAGCCAATGGCAAGGAAGCTCTATTATGTGGGCAGCCTGTCATTGGCTTTTTGCAACGATTCAGAGCCATGTAAAATCGAGGTGTAGGTCTGAATCGTTACGAATGTTTGTGAATTAAACTATATTTGCACGATTGCGATATTGAGATGGAGCACAGCCTTTTTGCTTATGAAACAGTCGGCTGAAATATAATGGGTTGCTGTAGCCGACAATTCGTGCCACTTCATTGACGGAATAGGTCGTTGATTCAAGCAACACCTGGGCATTTGTCAGGCGCAGATCGGTCAAAAATTGAATGGGTGTTTTGCTTGTGTATTTCTTGAAATTACGGATAAACCAGCTGACACTCATTCCTTTTGAGGCGGCGTACTGGCTGATGCAGATATCTTGATTGTAGTTCGTATTAAAATACGATATGGCTGCACTCATCTGTGCATCCAGAAATTCATTTGTCAAAACACGTTTTCTATTCATATCCCGGCTAAATGTGATAAGTAGTGAGCGCAGCAAAAGTGCAAGCATTTCTTCGTAATTCGGTTGGCATTGTTGCAACTCAGCAATAATTTTCAAGAAAATCTGTCCGTATTCAAGCGATGTCCCGACTGGAAAAATCCGCTGCTTGTCCGAAAAGCCATAACTTCTAAGAATATTTTTCACATCACTTCCTGTAAAATGAATCCAGTAAACTTCCGTTTTATCGTGACCGTAAAACTCATATTTTTGCAATTCTTTTGGCCGAAAAAGAACGAGATTGCCCGCTGAAACGATTGTTTCATTTTCAGGTCGGTCAAAATGAAAGTGAACCAGTCCAGAAGAAATATAGATAAGCTGATAATCCAGCCGGCCCTTGGGACGATAGGTGGGCATCTTGGGATGAGAGGACAGACGATAAATGCCGCAGCTGCCCACGATAAGCGGACGACTTTTATCTTTAAAATCAACAAGCGAATGATTGAGATAGCCAGTATTTAAATACATGCGAATTCCTCCTATAAATTTGTTATTAAAATTTTTGTCTGCAATCATCATTTTACATTTTGATTGTATACCAGTTCATATATGTGTTATTTTATATTGTATCATTTTGTGCATATTCTGTCCATTCCTGTTCATAGACAAACAGCTCTGACGAGTAAACTTCTCATTTTTTCTTTTACTGAATTTTCACCAAGCC
>CAVCXB010000140.1:0-7988 GCA_963605535.1 Wujia chipingensis | reverse complement strand
ATATTTATAGAAGAAAAAAAGAGAATCGTCCAAGGCAGCTCTTAAGACAGCTGCCTGCGGCGGAGAAATGAGTGAACATGCTGATAGTAAAAAAATTCGGCGGAACTTCAGTTGCCGATAAGGACAGAATTTTTAGTGTGGCGAAACGCTGCATTCGCGACTACGAAGCCGGAAATGACGTAGTAGTGGTACTTTCCGCGATGGGGAAATATACCGATGAATTGATTGATAAAGCAAAAGAGATCAACCCGAATCCACCAAAGAGAGAGATGGATATGCTTTTCACCATCGGAGAGCAGATGTCGGTATCGCTTATGGCGATGGCAATGGCAAAGCTTGGCGTGCGTGCCGTGTCATTAAATGCATTTCAGGTGCCGATGAAAACAACAAGTGCCTATGGAAATGCGCGTTTAAAAAAGATTGATACCGAGCGTATACGACGTGAACTTGAGGATCGAAAGATTGTGATTGTGACAGGCTTTCAGGGTGTAAACAAATACGATGATTACACGACACTTGGACGTGGTGGCTCCGACACGACAGCCGTTGCACTGGCAGCTGCGCTTCATGCCGATGCCTGTGAGATTTACACCGATGTGGACGGTGTTTATACAGCAGATCCGAGACTGGTGCCGACCGCAAGAAAGCTTAACGAGATTTCCTATGATGAGATGCTTGATTTGGCAGCACTTGGCGCAGGTGTATTGCACAGCCGCAGCGTTGAAATGGCAAAGAAATACGGCGTACAGCTGGTTGTACGTTCCAGCTTAAATGAGTCAGAAGGAACAATAGTGAAGGGAGTAGTAAAGAGAATGGAAAGAATGCTGATCAGCGGTGTGGCACTTGACAGAGAGGCAGACCGCATCTCTGTAATCGGAATTGCGGATGTACCAGGAAGTGCATTTAAGCTGTTTCATACGCTTGCAAAGAACAATATTAATGTTGATATTATCATCCAGTCAGTTGGTCGTGACGGAACAAAGGATATTTCCTTTACTGTATCACATGAGAACTTAGAGGATGCCGTCAACCTGTTAAACAGCTGCAAGGAGCAGCTTGGCTTCAATCATGTGGAGTACAACTGCGATGTTGTGAAGCTGTCCGTTGTCGGTTCTGGAATGATGTCTCATCCGGGCGTTGCGGCAAAGATGTTTGAGTGTTTGTACAATGAGAACATCAATATCAACATGATCGCAACCTCCGAGATTCGTATTACCGTGCTGATTCCAGAGAAGGATGCAATACGCGCAATGAATGCGGTACATGATGCGTTTGGACTCGCAGAGTGATGTGTCCCGGCAAAGATACGGTGACGCAGCGAAAATAAAAAGCCCCTTTGCGGGGGCTTTTTTCATGAAGTAAACTTATTTTAAGAGATACACGTACATCACAATATAGTGGCAGAAGCTTCCTGCCATTACAAATAAGTGAAAGATTTCGTGGCATCCAAAATTTACATGACGCTTTTCAAAAGCGGAGAGCTTCAGCGCATAGATTACGCCGCCAATTGTGTAGATCAGGCCACCGGCGAGTAACCATAAAAAGCATCCGGTACTCATCGTTGTAAGCAACTGTGGAAAGGCAAAAACACATGCCCAGCCGAGTGCAATATACAAAACAGAGGAAATCCACTTCGGGCAGTAAATCCAGAAATACTTAAAGCCCATACCAAGAAGGGAAATGCCCCATACAGCAGCCAGTAAAAGAGAACCGGTAACGCCAGGAAGAGCCAATAGGCATACAGGTGTGTAGCTGCCAGCAATCAGAACAAAAATCATCATGTGGTCAAGCTTTTTCAAGGTTTCCTCATACTTGTGCCCCGCTGGAATTGTGTGGTAGGCGGTGCTTGCCGAGTAGAGTGCAACAAGGCTGATGGCATAGATTGCCATGGCGATAACGCTCACCGGATTGTGTGTCTGTGCTGCCTTGATTAAAAGCGGTGCGGAAGCGCCAAGGGAGAAGATTGCACCAATAAAATGAGTGATGGCGCTTGCTGGGTCTTTCATATAGAGGGTATGGCGTCTGGCGGAATCATTTGCAAAATTGGTATTTGAAATGCGCCCCGTCGTTCCATAAAGTGCTGCGGAAGTGTTCATAGTGATACCTGCCTTTCCTGAAAATTTATATACAAAATAAATATGAACATCAACAACATTACATGTAGTTTTTGATACTACATTGCGATATATACATATTATATACAAAAAAAGAAAAAATGCAAGAGGAAAAATAGAATTGCTGGAAAATACCGAACTGGCAATTGGAGGATACAAAAGATGGCAAAAGAAAGTCAAAATGAGCACAACGTAGTTTTGAAAACTATATTTCGTTTTATTGTTGACACAACAAGAAAATGGTGATACCATGATGCAGAAGAGACAAAGCCAACTGCGGCTAAAAAACAAATAAAATGAGGCAATCAAGAAACCCACAGGAAAAATAAAGAGAAAAAGAAAAAAGAAACAGAAAGGTGCAAGTTTTATGTCAGATTATTGCATTATCAGCGATAGCTCCTGCGATCTTCCAAAGGAGACCACCGCAAAAGAAAACATCACGGTAGTACCGTTTTATGTGTCATTTGATGAAAAAACCTATATGAAAGAGGGCGTAGACATCAGCATCCGCGACTTCTATCAGAAAATGGTCGACAATAAGAATGTCTTCCCGAAGTCCTCACTGCCGTCCGTGCAGGATTATATTGAGACCTTCGAGCCAATCATCAAGCAGGGCAAGGGCATTGTGTGCATCTGCATTACCTCAAAGTTTAGCGGCTCCGTTCAGTCCGCAACTAATGCAAAGCACATTTTGCTTGAGACCTACCCGGATGCGAAAATCGAAGTCATCGACTCCATGGTTGATACTGTATTGCAGGGACTTTTCACATTAGAGGCAGCAAAGATGTGCAAAGCAGGCGTGCCGATGGATGCTTGCGTAAAAGAACTTCTTTCCATGCGCGAGAGCGGACGAATCTTCTTTACTATCGGAAATATCGACTATTTAAAGCACGGCGGACGTATCGGAAAGCTGTCTGGTCTTGCTGCATCCGTGCTTGGCATTAAGCCGTTAATCACCTTAAAAGATGGCGAGATTTATAACTCTGGTATTAGCAGAAGCAGAAAGGCATCCCAGGTTAAAGTCATTGAGCTGTTAAAGCAGTATATCAAGGAAGAAAACATTGATATGAAGAAATGGCAGCTTTGCGTTGGATTTGGTTACGACTATGACGAGGCAGTTGCATTCCAGAAGCTGGCGGTTGACTCACTTGGTGGGCTGATCACCGAAAAGGATTGTCCGATTTACCAGATTGGAGCAACGATTGGTGTTCATACGGGTCCATATCCGCTCGGATTTGGAATTATTAAAAAGCAGACACTGTGTTAAAACGTTGTGACGCTCATTTTCATTAAATGGCAGGCAATTAAACATTTAATAAAACGGCCTCAGGCCATGGGATTACCATGGTCTGGGATTTTTTATGTCATATGGATAATGAATACTGTTGAAAAACTGCTCGGACATATGGAAGGTCTCGGCAAGGGCGCAAGCCTTGTCAGCCAGACATACAAGCCAAGCTTCGCGGCAAGTCGGCGGTATCGGAGTCAGTGG
The DNA here is from genome assembly GCA_963605535.1 of Wujia chipingensis. Lineage (GTDB taxonomy): Bacteria > Bacillota > Clostridia > Lachnospirales > Lachnospiraceae > Anthropogastromicrobium > Anthropogastromicrobium chipingensis_A. The sequence goes on along the minus strand of CAVCXB010000140.1, from coordinate 4,382 downwards.
AAACATATGACGCAGAATAATATTTTGTGTGCGCGGGCTTAAATTCCAGTCCGCAGTGGCATTTACTAATGCACGCTTTGGATGGGTGAAACCATGTAGGCGATGGCTCGGATCCTTCTCATGCCAGTCATAAAGAAAATAGTCGTGTAAAAATGCGCCCATTAGTAAGCTCTGTTTAGAAACAGACAGATGCAGTCGATACGAAAACCACAGGCTTACGTAGGCAACGGCAACACAATGGCTGTAAACACTTGTGTCGCCGTGCTGGATAAACTGCTTTGTCTTGGAAAATTGTCCGGAGTTGCTGATGTAACGAAAGAAATCATTAAAATAACGGTCTCTGGCCGGTCTGCTGTGCATACTGCTCATGTGTTTGTCCTTTCTGATAGTTGTTCGCTGCCGCTATTATAGCGAAGTCGAAGAAAAAATGCAACAGTTAATAATACGATATTCCATTCAAAATAAATGGGCGCATCCCTCTCCCAACGTTGTAGGGAGATTCCTGCTTAGAATTTTATTGAAAACCACAAGTTGCTATGATATACTTTTAACAAACATAGCAGCAAGAGTGAAACAAAACAGTCACACTCAGCGGCGAAAACGAAACAACATGGAGGATGAAAATGAAAAAGTATTGTTTTGGAATTGATGTGGGTGGAACTACAGTAAAACTTGGCCTTTTTACGACAGAGGGTGAGCTTCTTGACAAGTGGGAAATCCCGACAAGAAAAGAAGATGGCGGTGCATACATTCTGGGTGACGTGGCTGCTTCTGTAGAGGGCAAGCTATCCGAGAAAGTGATCGCAAAGGAAGACGTTGCCGGAGCAGGCATTGGTGTTCCGGGACCGACTATGGATAACGGCTATGTATCCATCTGTGTAAACTTAGGTTGGAAGGATAAGAACCCGGCAGAGGAGCTGTCCGCATTATTATCCATTCCGGTAAAGGCTGGAAACGATGCAAACGTGGCAGCCCTTGGTGAGATGTGGAAGGGCGGCGGCGAAGGCTACTCGGACGTTGTTCTTCTGACACTTGGAACTGGTGTTGGCGGCGGTATCATCATGAATGGTCAGATCGCACCGAGCCACAGAGGACTTGGCGGTGAGTTAGGCCACGTTACCGTAAATCTGGACGAGGAAGATTCCTGCAACTGCGGAAACCACGGATGCCTGGAACAATATGCATCCGCAACCGGCGTTGTTCGTATCACAAAGAAGCTTCTTGCCGCAAGTGAGGAAGCATCGAGTCTTCGCGCACTCGAGAATGTTACCGCAAAGGACGTTTTCGATGCGGCGAAGGAAGGCGATCGCGTTGCACTTCAGGCAGTAGAAACACTTGGAAAGTACCTTGGACTGGTTGTTTCCACCACCGCACTGACCGTTGACCCGGATGTATTTGTTATCGGCGGCGGCGTATCAAAGGCAGGCCAGATCCTGATTGATGTGATCACAAAGTATTACTACAAGTTTGCTACCATCGCTGGAGACAACAAGGTGCCGATCGTTTTAGCAAAGCTTGGTAACGATGCAGGTATCTACGGTGCCGCAAAGATGGTTCTGAAATAAAAAGCAAACTGAAAAAATCCAAAAACAGGAAAAACAGGAAATCAGAAGCCATGGGGTATCCCCGTGGCTTCCCTTAAAGCGAAAAGTGAAAGAAAAAGAGAAAATCATGAACATGAATAAGAAAGAGAACAAATGGAAAAAATTTGCGCGTTACTATAAGCCATATATGGGAAGCTTCCTTGCCGATATGTTCTTTGCCATCATGGGTGCGGCAGTAACACTTGTTATTCCAATGGTAGTGCGCTATATTACCAGTACGGTCATCTATGAGGAGCCGGATAAGGCATTAAAAGAGATCGCCGTGTTAGCCATTGTCATGCTTGGACTGGTCGCAGTCGAGTTTGTCTGTAACTATTTTATTGCGACAGTCGGTCACAACATGGGTGCCAAGATGGAAACCGACATGCGAACCGAAATCTTTGATCATTACCAGAAGCTGTCCTTTAGCTTCTTTGACAATCAGAAGGTCGGACAGCTGATGTCAAGAGTCACAAACGATTTGTTTGATATTAGTGAGCTGTTTCATCACGGCCCGGAGGATGTGGTGATCTCCATCATCAAATTTGTCGGAACTATGATTATTCTGATGAATATTCACACCGGTCTTGCACTGTGCGCAGCTGCGGTTCTTCCATTTATGCTCGCCTTTGCCTATATTTACAATGGAAAATTAAAGCGTGCCTTCAAGCGAAATCGTGACCGAATCGCCGATATCAACGCACAGATCGAGGACAGTCTTTCCGGTGTGCGCGTTGTCAAGAGCTTCGGAAACGAAGAGGCCGAGATGGATAAGTTTCAAGACGGAAATCATGCATTTTTGGAGAGCAAAAAAGCATCTTATAAGATTATGGGTATTTACAACTCGGGTATGGGCGTGTTCACTACACTTGTAACCATCGTGGTTGTCTCTGCGTGTGCCGTCTTTTTGACAAAGAAGACACTCGAGGTATCCGACCTCGTCACCTTTATGCTCTATATCAATAACTTTACTGACCCGATTAAGCGTCTCGTCAGCTTCACCGAGCAGTTTCAAAATGGTGCATCTGGTTACGAGCGCTTCCTTGAGATCATGAATGTCGAGCCAGATATCGTCGATGATAAGCATGCGGTAGATGCTGGTACCTTACAGGGCAACATTGCCTTTAAAGATGTTGGATTCCATTATGTGGATACTGATACCAACGTACTGTCTCACTTGTCACTCGACATCAAGGCGGGCGAGTATGTGGCACTTGTCGGTTCTTCCGGTGCAGGAAAAACAACCATGTGCAGCTTGATTCCTCGTTTCTATGACGTCAGTGCCGGTGAGATTGATATCGACGGCATGGATATTCGAAAGATGACACAGAAGAGTCTGCGTCGCAACATCGGAATCGTGCAGCAGGATGTCTATCTGTTTGCTGGGACGGTAAAAGATAACATTCGCTATGGAAAGCCGGATGCAACCGACGAGGAGATTATCGCCGCTGCAAAAAATGCAAATGCGCATGAATTTATCATGCAGCTGCCAGACGGCTATAATACCGATATTGGACAGCGCGGCGTCAAACTTTCTGGCGGACAAAAGCAGCGTCTGTCACTTGCCCGTGTATTCTTAAAGAATCCTCCGATCTTAATCTTTGATGAGGCCACCTCTGCACTCGATAACGAGAGCGAAAAAATTGTGCAGGATTCCCTCGAGCATCTGGCAAAGAACCGCACAACACTTGTCATCGCACATCGTCTTTCCACCATTCGAAATGCAAAGCGCATCCTTGTCTTAACCGAGGATGGCATCGCAGAGGAGGGCACGCACGAGGAACTCATGGCAAAAAATGGAGTCTACGCGAACTTTTATCATATCCAAGGTGTGACTGCATAAAAACAACTGGATTTTTTCGCAAAAGTGTGATAAACTTTTAAACAGTTCTTGCAGGATCGAAAATGCCTGCAAAGGAAAGGTGGTACACGATGAGCCAGAAAAAGGTGGATAAGTATAAGGATTATAAGAAAAACCGTCGTGAGAATATCAAGAAGGAAAAGCGCAAAGAGCGCCTGACCATGGCAGCCATGTGGGGAGCAGTTGTTGTGTTTATCGCATGCGTAGGTGGCGCGATGGGCGTTTCCATCTACAACAACTATCAGGCAAAGCAGGCTGCACTTCCGACATACGGTTCCACAAGCTTTCTTCTTTCTGATATGGCAAGCATTCAGAAAAAGGATACTGACGATCAGACAGAGGCAGAGAGCGAGACTGAAGAGGTTTCCTCAGAGGAGTCTTCTGAGTCTGAGACATCATCCGAAGAGAAGAACGAGACCGAAGCAGCGGCTTCCGAAGCGTCTTCCGAGTCGGAAACACTCACACAGACAGAAAACGAAGAGACAGAGTCCGAGAGTGCAGAAAATTAATCACAAAAATGGGCTTTGCATGGATTTATGCAGAGCCTTTTTGTTTTGAAAGCCTTCTGCGACTATTGCACACTACCGCACCAAACTCTTGACATAATCTGTATTTGTGAAAAGTTTGAACAAAAAGAAAACGCAGGGGGATTTTTGATGGAAAAGGGGATTGGAAAAAATATACAAAAAGGAAAACCGGACAAAGAGGAGGCCCCGATATCTTGAGGGAGATAACCGGGGCGATTATGAAAAACACTATATGCAAAATGGATAAAGAAAAGAAGAAATTTTCTCTTTCTTTATGTATAAAGTATAAAAATTAGATATGGCCTTAATATGAATGTACTGTAAATAAATTGTGAACAATGGAGGCAAAATGATGGAAGAACAAGAGGAAATGGCAAAAGTTTTTGTAGTAGGTCACAGAAATCCGGATAC
>CAVCXB010000139.1:0-8071 GCA_963605535.1 Wujia chipingensis | reverse complement strand
TTAGCGAAGAAGAGCGCGACCGCATTGCATGTATGATTAATATTGATACAATTGCGGCTGGCGATAACATGTACCTTTACGGCGGTACTGTGGATGAGAGTGGAAGCGTTGTTCAGGACTGGGCAGTTTATCAGGCACAGTCTGCGGCCGATCTTCTGGGTCTGGACATGTCTTTCCATCCGGATGTCAATGATAGCTTCCCGACACCGACCAAGGCAACAGCGAGTGATCAGATGGCATTTGCGAGCGTCGGCATTCCATACATTTATTGTGAAGCATCCAACTGGAACGGTGAGCCTTACACAAACTTCTATGAGACGAGCAATTCAGCTGTTGTGGGCGGTGCTGTTATGCATAAGGCAGAGTACGATAATCTGACTTTCATTGAGAGTACGTTTGGAACGCGTGCATACGACCATCTTCAGGCATACAGCAAGCTGATTGACTATCTGCTTGAAAATATGAAAGAAGGCGAGTACACAAGCGGTTATTCCTTTGAGGATACCAATACAAAAGCAACCACAACAGATTCTGTTTATTTCAGAGAGAGACCAACCCAGTACAGCCCGGCAATTGAGCTTCTGGATGCCAATACAGAAGTAACCGTTACTGGCTATCATACAAGCTGGTGCCGTGTCGAGGTGGATGGCCAGGAAGGCTATATTAAGACCGACTATCTGACTATGGATGCCAATGCGGAAAATGGTTCAGAGGAAGCAGTTTCAGAGGAAGTCTCAGAAGAGGTATCGTCCGAAAATGAGTCCGAAGCTGCTTCTGAGGCAGAATCGGAGAAGGACTCTGAGATTGAGTCTGAAACGGGTGCGGCAGAGGAGGTATCCGAAGAAGCAGCATCTGAAAACGAATCAGCTGAAGCAGCCACAGAAAAGGAGTCTTCCAAGAACGAGGCATCTTCTGCAGATGCAAGCGAGAAGGAAACCGCAGCGGCTTCCAATTCAAACTCATCGAATTCGAGTGCATCCAGCCAGAGTGTGTCTGGTTCCCAGTCGGATAGCACAAATGTGGTTACGAAGGTGATTGACCAGCTCAAAAACGATCCGTCCACGCTTCGTATCGTGCTGATTGCAGTGATTGTAATCATCGGTATCTGGCTGTGCGTATTCATTGCGCTTCGCCGCAAGAAGAATGCACAGGAAAAAGAAACATCTTCAAATGCTTCAGATAAAGGATTTAAAAACTCAGACAAGGACAAAGATGAACAGTAAAAAAGCGTGATATACACAGAAAAAGACAGGAATGGCAAAACGCGTTCCTGTCTTTTTGCACATCGTAATACACTACGAATTTGACAAATTGGACGGTGGTGGTGGAGGCGGTGTCTGCCTGCCCTGCTTTGCCAGCATTTTGGATAACTGGCGAAGTAACTCTACTCTCTTTTTCTCCTTCGGAGAGAGATTTGCGGTCAGCTGGGAGACAAGAGCATCGGTCTCATCATCGCTGAAATTCATATGTTTTCCTGCAATCTGGCGATTCATGCCAAGCAAAAAGGGCAGCAGCTCATTTTGATTTTTGCCAGCGGCCTCACTAACCATCTGCCGGATAAATTGCGCCTTTTCGGGGGACATATTGTCAAACGGTGTCGGCATCGTGCTTTACACCTCCTTCCGATTCATATTCGCGGTAAAGCCGTGCCATCTGAGTAAGATTCGTCACCATATCGAGCGTTTCAAGCTCCTTTGGTGTGCAATATTCGCGGATGGACTGAGACAAACCAATCAGTGGATCCTGACCATCCTTGCTGCATGCTTCTAGTGACTCTTCCTCCTCGTCAAGCCGGTGCATGGCCTGCTGAAGCTCAAACATGCGCACACAGATGCGGCAGGCATCCCGAAGCGGTGAGTGCATGTATGGCAGCGAGGCCTTTAAAATCTGAATGTGGCGCTCCTGTGGCATAAGGCACCTCTTGGATTTTCCATCTTCTTTAATGGAGTATATGCGGACAACATGTTTGATAGTACAACATAAGTTATAGTAAGCAGATGACAAGAAGGAGCGGCATATGCTTATTATAGAAGGAAATGCAGTTTATGAGGTGGATTGTGAGTGCCTGCGCCGGAGATGGGGGCGGTACCAGACAATTCACTGTGAGGAAGATTTGCTTTCAAAGGATCAAGTGATTGTGCAGACCGGAGGCGTATGCAGAGAGCAGCTATCGTACACCGGAAAAGGTGTGACCGTTGCCATTTTGGATACCGGATTGTACCCACATCCAGATTTAAAGGGCCGCATTACTGGGTGGTATGATGCGATCGAAGGGACAGCGCAGCCCATAGACCCGAACGGACATGGAACACAGGAAGGAGGAAATGGATATTGCTTTTTTTACAAAACTGTGCTATTCTGTCTATAACAGATGCCTACAAAAGTTGAAAATTACGAGGTATGGGGGAATGAATATGATAATTATGAAGGAAGCAGCGACACTCGAGAGAACATCTGCGAATGAAGGTGTGCAGCTGCAGTCGCTGACATTAAGCGAAGGCACAATTCGGTTTGAGCCGGATGTGACCGATTACAATGTGACGGTTGCAGAGGATGTGACAAGAATTTTGGTGAAAGGTGTTACCAGCGATGAGGATAGCTTTTATACCGTAAGCGGCAACACCAACATGGTAAAGGGTAAGAATGAGATTGTCGTCACCGTCACCGACAAGGACGGCAAGACAGGAAACTATTACATCCATGTGCAGGTGGGTGAACAGGTAGAACAGGAGTCCGCATCGCAGGCTTCATCACAGTCCTCACAAAATTCACAGGGTTCTGCTCAGGCAGGTCCGCAGGAACTGCTTTCCAAATTAACTGGAGAGTTTCAGGCTTTTGCACAGACTGTTACCTCAGGAAATCTCCAGTATGTCACATATGGCGTATTAGGCTGTGGTGCGTTGGCAGTTGTCCTATGGATTGCAGTTTTTGCTCGTAGAGCGGCGGCAAAGCGGCGCTACAAGAAGGAGAAAAAAGCACGTCTTGTCCACAGAAAAGAGCAGGAAAAGCAGTGGGAGCTTGCCCAGACCCAACAGGACATTCTCTTAAAGCAGGTCGATGAGCTGCTTGAGAAAAAGAAGACACGCGGACCAAAGGTGCGCGAAGAAGAGCCTGAGGATTTTGATTATGAGGACGAAGGCTATACAGAAGATGACGACGATTATGATGAAGAACAAGAGACCGAGATGGATCGTTGGTTAGCCGGACTGGATGAAGATGGCCAGGACGAGGACAGGTGATTAGATGGTAATAAAGATAGATTTTAACAGCGACGAAGCGATTTACATGCAGATTACAAACCAGATTATTATGGGAATTGCCAAGCGGCAGATTTGCGATGGAGACCAGCTGCCGTCCATCCGAAACATGGCAGACGAGATCGGCATCAATATGCATACCGTCAACAAGGCATACACGGTGCTCCGACAGGCTGGCTATGTAAAACTGGATCGCAGAAGAGGGGCAGTCGTCAGCGTGGATGTCGATAAGATCGAAGCGATCGAGGCCATCCGCAGGGAACTGTCTGTCACGTTAGCAAAGGCCAACTGTATGCAGATATCAAGAGACGAGATCCACGAGTTGGTGGATGAGATTTACGATAAACATTTGACAAATGTTCCAAAACAGGCAGAATAAGCCGCTTGGAATCACTTGTTATTTGGTTGTTTTTTACTGAAACAATGAGGAGGAATCAATTATGCTTTGTGAGCAATGCAGGATGAGGGAAGCCAGCATTGTCATCCGGGAAGTGGTAAACGGAAACGTAACGGAGCGCAATCTGTGCAGCGAGTGTGCATCTCAGTCCGATTTTGGCGGATTGTTGATGGACTCTGGCAGTCCGTTTGCAAGGCTTCTGTCAGGAATTCTTGGAATCAACGATTCCAGACGCAGCGAGGATGAGGATGCATCGAATCTGTCCTGTCCGACCTGTGGGATGACATATAAAGAATTTGTTCAGGACGGGCGATTTGGCTGCGCGGACTGTTACAATACATTTGGGCTTTTGATCAATAACAGCATTAAAAAGATACAGGGAAACAATTCCCATACCGGCAAAAAGCCACGCTTTTCGGGCGACAAGAAGATTCATGCGGATATGGTTGCCGATGCGAAAAAGCGCCAGAACTTAAACGAGCAGCTTGAAATCTGTCAGGCAAAGCAAAAGGAAGCCGTTTCGGAGGAAGATTACGAGAAGGCAGCCTACTACCGTGATGAGATCAAGAAGATCAAGGAGAAGATTCAGGAAAGGATTCAGGCAGGCGATGAAATGGTATGAGGAAAAGGATGCGGAGAATGACGTAATCGTGGCGAGCAGAATCCGCCTGCTTCGCAACCTGCGCGATTACAAGTTCCCGTGGAAATTAGAAAAAGAAGAGGCAAAAAAGCTGACGGGAGAGCTTGAGGAAAAGCTTCGCGGCATCGGCAGCCTCGATGGAAGAAGCTACAATACCTATGATCTGTCAGCCATGACGCAGACCAAACGGAATGCCCTCCGTGAGCGACGCATGATCAGCCGTCGGGCGGCAAAGGAGCCAGGTCAGGCCGGATTGATTCGTTCCGTTGACGAGGCGGTCAGTTTGACGATCAACTGTGAGGATCATCTTCGGATGCAGGTCAGCCATGCAGGATCACAGCTTCATCAGTCCTGGAAGGAAATGGATAAGATAGATGATTATGTCAACGAGCTGTATCCATATGCGTTTGACGATCAGGTTGGGTACCTTACGACCTATCCGACAAACATCGGAACCGGCATGCGGGCGTATCTGGTGCTTCATCTGGCGCTTCTCGATTCGGTCAGCCGCTTCGAGGATATGGTTGACGAGATTGGCCGTTTCGGGTTAAAATTAAAGCCAGCATTTTCCAACGACAAACAGTTGAATGGAAATATGTATGTGCTGTATAATGAGAAAACGCTTGGAACAAGCGAGGAGGAGATTTTGGAGCTTCTTGATAAGGTAGGCGGACAGCTTGCCGGACAGGAGCGCACCCTTCGCGACAATTCGATTGAGCAGCATCGGCTGGAGGTCGAGGATATCTGCTACAAGGCCTATGGCACGATTCGTTATTCCAAGCTGATGACGTTGAAGATGGGCATGCATCTTGTCTCACAGCTTCGTTGGGGACAGGAAAAGCAGATCATCCGATTCAAGGAGTATTGCAATTTTTATGGAATCATGATGGGAATGCAGGAGGCAAACTTAACGGCGCAGAGCAAGACAACGGACGCATCAAAGCTCAATCAGTTGCGCGCAGAGTATCTTCGCAGTCATCTGCCAGAGCTTGTACAGTCATAAGGCGATACCATTACTTTTATGGGCAAGAGATATTGCCTGATGAACACCAATCTGTATTTCATCATCATTAGGAGGAAGAACACTTATGTTTGAACGATTTACAAACCGGGCACAGGAGGTAATCGGTGAGGCCAAAAAGGCCGCTGCACAGTTAGAGCAAAACTATATCGGCACCGAGCACCTTCTTCTTGGCCTTGTGCGTGTTTCGGACAGCGTGGCAAGTCAGCTTTTGCAGGAGCAGGGTGTTAGTGAGGAGCGTCTGCTTGAGCTGATCTCATCGCTCATTACACCGACAGGTTCGGTGGGTGTGCGTGAGCCAGACGGCTTTTCACCGGAGGCCTACCGCGTGATCCAGAACAGCTACTTAGAGGCAAAGCGCTTTCGTTCCAGTCTGGTCGGAACCGAGCATATCTTAATTTCCATGCTCAAGAGTTTCGACTGCGCCGGAACCAAGCTTTTGAATACAATGAAAGTCAACATTCGACAACTCTATATTGAGCTTGTATCTGCAAAGGACGGCGATGTGGCAGCGGCAAGAGAGGATGTTGAGTCCTTACAGTCCACAAGAAATGGCCGCAGCAAGACACCGCTTCTTGACCAGTACAGTACCGATTTGACTGAGCTTGCTAAGGAAGGAAAGATCGATCCGGTCATCGGCCGTGAGCAGGAGATCAACCGCGTCATCCAGATTTTAAGCAGACGTACCAAGAACAATCCGTGTCTGATCGGTGAACCGGGTGTCGGAAAAACTGCCATCGCTGAGGGACTTGCCAGCCGTATCTACGAGGACAACGTGCCAGATACTATTGCCGGAAAGCGCGTGGTAACACTTGATATGGCGGGCATGGTAGCCGGTTCAAAGTATCGCGGCGAGTTCGAGGAGCGCATGAAAAATGTCATTAACGAAGTGCGAAACGACGGAGAGACGCTTCTGTTTATTGATGAACTTCACACATTGGTCGATGCAGGTGGCGCAGATGGCGCGATGAATGCGTCCAACATCTTAAAGCCGTGTCTGGCAAGAGGCGAATTGCAAATTGTCGGTGCGACTACGATCGACGAGTACCGCAAGCACATCGAGAAGGATGCCGCACTCGAGAGACGTTTCCAGCCGGTTATGGTGGAGGAGCCGTCCGAGGAAGAGACCGTTGCCATCCTGAAGGGACTGCGCCACGTCTATGAGGAGCATCACAAGGTCGAGATCACCGATGCAGCATTAGAGGCGGCAGTAAAGCTGTCAGCGCGCTACATCAACGATCGTTTCCTGCCAGACAAGGCGATTGACCTCATCGATGAGGCAGCGTCAAAGGTTCGTCTGGCTGCATTTGCTGCACCGGAGGCAGTTTCCAAGCTCAAGAAGGATATCGAGGCATTGAACCAGCAAAAGGAGAGTGCCATTCAGGAAGAAGCATTCGAGAAGGCTGGCGAGATCAAGAAAAAACAGGAAAAGAAGCAGGCACAGATCAACCGTCTGATGGAAAAGTGGGAAAAGGAAAAGGAAAGCACCCGCCCGCAGGTAACTGATCACGAGATCGCAGATGTCGTTTCCACATGGACGAAAATTCCGGTTCGTTCTCTTGAGGAAGGCGAGGCAAAGCGCCTGATGAATCTGGAAAACGTACTTCATGAGCGCGTCGTTGGTCAGCAGGAGGCTGTTACCGCAATCTCTAAGGCGATCCGCAGAGGCCGTGTCGGCTTAAAGGATCCAAAGCGTCCGATCGGTTCCTTCCTGTTCTTAGGACCAACTGGTGTCGGAAAAACCGAGCTGTCCAAGGCACTCGCACAGGCAATGTTTGGCACTGAGAATGCAATTATTCGTGTTGATATGTCCGAATACATGGAAAAGCACAGTGTCAGCAAACTCATCGGTTCGCCGCCAGGATATGTTGGCTACGAGGAGGGCGGTCAGCTTTCCGAGCGCATTCGCCGCAATCCATATAGCGTGCTGCTGTTTGATGAGATCGAGAAGGCTCATCCAGATGTGTTTAACATTCTGCTTCAGGTGCTGGACGATGGCCAGATTACCGATGCACACGGCCGCAAGGTTAGCTTCAAGAATACCGTGATCATCATGACCTCCAACTGCGGTGCCGCAAATATTATGGCACCAAAGCGTCTTGGTTTCGGCGCCGCATCCGATGCAAAGGCGGATTACCGGCAGATGAAGGCAAAGGTCATGGAGGATGTCAAGCAAAGCTTCAAGCCGGAGTTCTTAAACCGTATCGACGAGATCATCGTATTCCATCCGCTGTATAAGCAGGACATGAAGGCAATTCTCGATATCATGCTTCGCTCCGTCACGGCAAGAGTGCTCGAGAACATGGAGCTGAAGCTGAAAGTCACCGACGAGGCACAAGATTATCTGATCGAGAAGGGCTTTGACGAAAAGTACGGCGCTCGTCCGTTAAGACGTGCACTCCAGACTTATCTTGAAGACTCGATGTCTGAGGAGATCTTGGAAGGCCGCATTGAGCGCGGTGACAGCGTAACGGTGGAAAAGGGTGAAAATGGACTGAAGTTTTCGGTGCGCCATAAACGGAAAACGCCAGTAAAAAAGGCTGAATAAAGTTGAATTTTTGGTTGGAAAATCAATTTTGATATGCTATACTGAAATAGTGATAAGCGGTTCGTCTAAATAACAGAACGGCGAACCGCAATATATACGAAATGCAGTTCATGAGCGACTGCAATGCAGCAGCAAAAAGCAGGAGGAAATAATAATGGCAGGAATTAAGGAATTAATCCGCACTGAGGAAGATAATACATTAAGCTTT
>CAVCXB010000138.1:0-8219 GCA_963605535.1 Wujia chipingensis | reverse complement strand
CAAAATCCCAAAAAGTGGAAGGTTTTTTTATATTATTTTTTACTCGTCAGAGCTGAAAAAGAGCACCCTTGCGGATGCCCTTTTGCGGAGCGGTAGTTTTGCGAAGGTGGTTCGTCTCACCACCAATTTAGGCTACGATTAACAGTCCCACCAGATGAACCACGAATGCGGCCGCCCACGCGACTGCACACTGGAACAGTACAATACCAGTTGCCCATTTGCCGCCGAGCTCCCTTTTTATGGAAGAAATAGCTGCGACGCATGGTGTATAGAGTAGACAGAATACTAGCAGAGAAGCCGCTGAGAGTGGTGACAGCACTTCCATCAATGCACCTGTGCTTCCAAACAATACAGAAAGTGTGGAGACAACGCTCTCCTTTGCCATGAAGCCAGCAATCAGTGAGGTACAAATACGCCAGTCACCAAAGCCAAGTGGGGCAAAGATCGGAGCAAGTAGTCCTGCTGCTGCCGCCAGAATACTATCCTTTGAATCGGCTACCATTGCCAAATGCAAATCAAAGGTCTGTAAAAACCAGATGATTAACGATGCCATGAAAATGATGGTGAAGGCTCGCTGCAAGAAGTCCTTTGCCTTATCCCATAGCAACTGAAGCACATTTTTTGCACCCGGCAGACGATAATTTGGAAGCTCCATGACAAACGGAACGGCCTCACCATGAAACATGGTTCTTCGTGAGATGACTGCTGTCAAAATACCCATTGCAATTCCAAGAAAATAGAGTCCAACCATGATCAGTCCGCTTTGCTTTGGGAAAAATGCTGCCGTGAAGAATCCATAGATTGGAAGCTTCGCGGTGCAACTCATAAACGGTGTCAGCATGATTGTCATCTTGCGGTCACGTGCGGACGGAAGTGTTCTCGTTGCCATAACACCCGGCACGGTACAGCCAAAACCGACTAACATTGGCACGATGCTTCGTCCCGAAAGACCAATTTTGCGAAGCGGTTTATCCATGACAAAGGCAACTCTCGCCATGTAACCGCTGTCCTCCAATATGGATAAGAAGAAAAACAACGTCACAATGATTGGCAGAAAACTAAGTACACTTCCAACTCCGTTGAAAATACCATTGATGACAAGTGAATGCAGCACATCGTTGACCTGCCAGAGCGTCATCGCTGTGTCTACCTTCTGTGTCAGCCAGTCAATTCCAACCTCCATCAGATTTTGAAGACCTGCACCAATCACACCAAACGTCAGCCAGAATACAAGTGCCATGATTCCAGCAAACATCGGAATCGCCGTGTAACGTCCCGTCAAAACAGAATCGATCTTTCGGCTTCGCTCGTGCTCCTTGCTCTCCCCCGGCTTTACCACTGTTTTGTCACATAATTTTTGAATGAAGGAGAAACGCATATCTGCGATGGATGCTGCGCGATCAAGCCCACGCTCCTCTTCCATCTGTACAATGATGTGCTCGATCATCTCTTTTTCGTTTTGCTCTAAGTTTAATGCCTGCTCTACAAGTTGGTCACCCTCGATCAGCTTGCTCGCCGCAAAACGAAGCGGAATGCCTGCACGTTCAGCGTGATCTTCAATCAGATGCATGATCGCATGGAGACATCGGTGAACAGCTCCGCCGTGACTTTGCTCATCGCAAAAATCCTGCCGCCCCGGCTTTTCCTGATACTGTGCAATGTGAAGCGCATGGTTGATCAGCTCGGTTATGCCCTCATTTTTTGCCGCCGAAATCGGAACTACTGGAATGCCAAGCATCGACTCCAGCTCATTGATGCGGACGGAACCACCATTTCCACGCATCTCGTCCATCATGTTTAACGCTAATACCATTGGTACGTCCAACTCCAGAAGCTGCATCGTCAGATACAGATTTCGCTCAATATTTGTGGCATCTACAATGTTGATGATGCCAGTCGGCTTCTGCTTGATGATAAACTCTCTTGTTACGATCTCCTCGCTGCTGTATGGGGACATCGAGTAAATTCCCGGAAGGTCCGTCACAAGTGTATCTGGGTGATTTCGTATCTGACCATTTTTGCTATCAACAGTCACTCCTGGAAAATTTCCGACATGCTGATTGGAACCTGTCAGCTGATTAAACAGTGTCGTCTTTCCGCAGTTCTGATTTCCTGCAAGCGCAAAAGTCAGCACCGTTCCCTTCGGAAGCGGATGTTCATGGTCTTTCTGATGATAGCGTCCGCCCTCACCGAGACCCGGATGCTCGGTTTCTTCCTCTCTTAGTGAGGACTCATCCCAGCGTATTTTGACTTTTCTATGCTTTCTATAATTGCTTGCATCTGCTTTTTTCGCTGCGCTCTCTGTTTTCTTTGTATCCTCTGCGTCTTCTGTCTTTTCTTTTTTACTTCCCGCTTTTACAACGGAAGATTCATCAATCAGAATCTTCTCTGCATCTGCCAGACGAAGTGTCAGCTCATAGCCGTGAATTCTTAGCTCCATCGGATCGCCCATCGGCGCCAGTTTCACCACAGTTACCGAAACGCCAGGGATTACACCCATATCAAGGAAATGCTGCCGCAAGGCACCTTCTCCTCCAACAACAGTGACAATTGCTGTCTTTCCTATTTCAAGATCTTTTAGTGTCATGTATGTTTCTTCCTTATAATAATATTATATTATTGCTTTACCAAAAACTTCTTTTCGGTATTCTATATGTGTTTCAGGAATGATTATAACAACTCATGACACGTTTGAAAATACTTATTGAGAATATTTTTCATTTAACAAGTTGTCACTAAGAGTACCTTCTACGAATCGGCTCTTCTCACACAGCACTTCTTCGTCTGAAATGCAATTCCATACTTCAAAATTTTCTTCATTCCATCTTGCCTCAAACTTTGCGCATAATCTCTGCTTTCAATTTGATTTAACGCATCCACGCATGTTGCTTCTAATAAATGATCACTTTCTGCTTTCTCATCATCCTTTACATATTTTACTTCTATCACAATCCCAATATTTAAATCCCCCACTTCGACTAATATATCACTAAAGCCTTCTCCTGACTCACGGTTGGAAGAAACATTCCAGCTACCTTTATAGCTTAAAATTCCAAGTAGAATTCCATGATAGAAATTTTCCTTAATCGACTTACGCACAAAGGTATCTCGAATGCTGATAGTTTTCTCCATATACGCACTTAAAAGTGTTTCGACTTTCTTTGCATTTCCAGCCACCAAAGCCTGGCAAAAATCCTCTGCCATCTCGCCATCTTTTTTAACCTCATCACGAAACAGAGTCAAAACGCGCTCCGTAATAATGTTTCGTATCTCTCTGTTTGGAATCGCCAGACAAAAACGTCCATCACTTTCCTGACCACGCTGCGTCAAATATCCCGTCATAAAAAGTGTACTCCACAAATTATCCATTGAGGAATACAAATCGCTATAGGTAACCATCTCATCGACTCGTTTTCTAACAATCTTTCCATTCACAAGCCACTCTAGTTCTGTCTTTGTAAGCATATCAGGCTCGTTTACACTATCAATGAAATGATTGATTACATTATTTCCACTTGTATTCATCCAATAATTTTCAGGCTTTGCATTTGGATTATTCAGATGATCATTGCAATAATTCACCACATCCCATGGACAATATACATCTGCATTTCCGAAACGATATCCATCATACCACTCCTTTATTTCTTCATAGCGATTATCCATTTCATAATAATGAAGCATTTCCTTCACTTCTCTATCTGTAAAGCCAAATGTCTCATCAAATTCTGTATTTGTAATCGAATACACCTTAAAATTATTGAGTCCTGTAAAAATACTCTCTTTTGCAATGCGCAGGCATCCTGTCAATACTGCAAATGCAAGGCTATTATTTGTTTTTAATACATTTCCAAACATGTTTCGGATCAAAAGTACCATCTGGTCATAATATCCATTTTCATGTGCTTTTGCCAATGGTACATCATACTCATCAATTAACACAACCACTTTTTTATTGTAATGTTTTTCGAGAAAAATACTGAGCCATAAAAGACTCGAACTCAATGTTTTTTGTGTCATCGCTTCGTTTGTAAGTCCTTCAAATCGCTTTTTGTCTAGTGACGATAATCTGGAACTTTCCATTAAAAACTGAAAACGAAATGCGACCTGATTCACAATATCAACCAGTGCATCAAATGCATCCTGATAAGATGCTGCATCTACTCCCTTCAAACTAATCGCAATTGTCGGATATTGCCCCATATGCTGCTCACACAACTCTATATTTTTTGAAATAGAAAGATCTTTAAAAAGTGTTGAATCGGCTCCCACTTCAAAAAAGCTTTCCAACATACTCATATTTAAAGATTTTCCAAAACGACGCGGACGTGTAAATAAAGTAACTTCACTTCCATTTTCCAATACCTGCTCAATCAATGAAGTTTTATCTACGTAATAATAATTGCCGCTACGAACTTTTTTAAAATTATCAATTCCTGTTGGAAGCTTTCGCCTTTTCATAGAGAACTCCTTTCTTGCTGGCTTATTTTTCTGCTCGACGATTACCTTGTTGTAGCATTATCATATCATACTTTCACCCACTTGTCATTGAATTCGTCGTTCAAAAAAAGGGCACCCTCGCGGATGTCCTTGCCTAGCTTTGTTATCAATTTTTACTCAAATCAATTAAAATCTGCGTCACCTGTGCAATCTCAAAGAGATTGGCATATTCTCTGCAACTATGTACCTGGTTCATCGACGTGGCAATGACAAGACCTGCAATTCCATGCTGTGCAAATACATTATTATCACTACCACCAAAGGTTTTCTCAAATACCGGAATCAGCTTTTGTTTTTCAACAGCCTCTACGTAGCGCTTTGCCACATCACTATTCAAGCCAGTCTCGTAAGCCTGAATATTAAGCTTTTCCTCCCATGCAAGGTAAGCACCCACATTTTCAGCTTCTCTCTGGAATGTCTCATGATACGCATTCAAAACCTGCAATGCTTTCTCATGGCTTAAGCTTCGGATTTCACCGCTGATATGGCAGCTCTCTGAAACAATATTGGTTCCGCTTCCGCCGGAAATAACGCCAATATTTGCCGTAGTGATGTCATCGATATGACCTTGCGGCAGTACAGCAATCGCTTTTGCAGCAGCAAGAATACTGTTAATTCCGTCCTCTGGATGAAATCCCGCATGTGCAGCTTTTCCATTGATTGTAGCCTCAAAGGAAACAAGCGTCGGTGCCGCATACGCTGCCGTTCCAATCGGACCACTCAAATCGAGTACATATGCTTCTTTTGCTGTCACTTTATTGTAGTCAAATGCATTTGCGCCCTTGCAGTAAAGTTCCTCTTCAACCGTAATTAAAATCTCAATCGGACGATGCGGCAGCTTATTTTCCTTAATATATTTTACGGCCTCATAAATCGCCGTTACACCAGAAAGATCATCTGCACCAAGTACGGTCGTTCCCTCACTCGTCACAGTTCCATCCTCATGGAGAATTGCTTTCTTCCCCAATGCTGGATTTACCGTGTCCATATGTGCCGCAAAAAGGACAGGGGTACCTGATTCGCCTTCTTCCGCTACTCTTCCAAACAAATTTCCTGCATCGGAACCCGTGATGGACTGAGTCGTATCTTCTTCTAAACTTACACCAATCCCAGCAAACAGAGCCTTTACATGGTCTGCCATTTTTCGCTCCTGCAAAGATGGTGAGTCAATGGACACAAGCTTGCTAAATACTTCAAATATTTCTTCTATCTCTTCGTTTTTTATCGTCATATCTATTTTCCTCCCTGCAAAAATGCCTCCCGATCGCCACAAAGCTTCCGAGAGGCTATGAATCATACATTCATTATACAAATTTTTCGACAAGCACACAAGTAAATCCAAGATTAATCTTCGGCTTCTTCTCTTCCTTTTGCTTTTGCTCAATTTCTTCCTTCTTCGGCTCGTCTCTGTGTACTTCATACACGGCCGGACTGACATCTGGATTTGTCACATAGCCAAGCTTATTGTAAAATCCTGCCGCACGATCCTGGCTATTGATCACGATATGCTTCACTCCATTTTCAAGAAGCCACTTTTCCGCCTCCTCGATGAGAACGCGTCCATATCCATCCTTTTGCTTCTCGCGCACCACGCAAACACGCTCAATCTTTCCGACACCTTCCATCGGATAAACTAAGCGGCAGCCTGCAATTGGCTTATGATCTTCTACGAGGATCACTGCCTCGAGTTCATCCTCTGGTGTCTCTCTTCCAAACTCGATCTCAATCGGAATATTTTGTCCGAAGCAGAATGCATCGGTGCGAATATAATCATATGCTTTGTACAGCCACTGTGGTGCTCCCTTTGTAACACGATAGATTTCCATAATCAATTCTCCTCCTGTAGTTTACAGCATTCCGCCTGCGCCCTGAAGTTCCTCTGCCCTGTGGCACGCAACCAAATGTCCACCCGGAAATTCCTTTAGCTCTGGCTTTTCAGTTTTGCACTTTTCCGTTGCAAACCGACATCTTCCTGCAAATGGACATCCTTTCGGGCAGTCAATCGGACTTGGCACGTCTCCCTCTAAGACGATGCGCTCCCGAACATTTTCCTCGAGTGGATCCGGCGCCGGTGCCGCCGAAATGAGTGCCTGCGTGTATGGATGAAGCGGATTGACATAAAGCTCTTCTGCCTCCGCAATCTCCACCATGGATCCCAAGTACATAACGCCAACGCGGTCTGAAATGTATCGAACCATCGACAGATCGTGTGCGATAAACAAAAGGGTAAGGCCAAGTTCACCCTGAAGGCGCTTAAGAAGATTGATAATCTGTGCCTGAATCGAAACATCCAGCGCGGAGATCGGTTCATCGCAGACAATAAACTCTGGATCAACGGCAAGCGCACGGGCAATTCCGGCTCTCTGACGCTGGCCACCAGAAAACTCATACGGGAAACGTCTTGCATGCTCCGGGTTCATTCCGACCAGATCCATCAACTCATACATGCGCGCATCCATCTCTTCCTTGCTGCCCATGTGATGGATCTTCATTCCTTCCTTAATAATATCTCCGATTGTCATACGCGGATCAAGGGAAGCGTATGGCTGCTGGAAAATCATCTGCACCTCTCTGGTGTAAGCCTTTGCTTCTTTTCGCTTCAGCTTTGCAATAGACTTTCCTTTATAAAGTACCTCGCCACCGTTTGGCTTATAAAGGCGGACCAGCGTGCGTCCGAGTGTACTTTTTCCACAGCCCGACTCACCTACCAAACCAAAAATTTCACCCTTTTTGATCTGAAAAGTGACATCATTGACTGCCTTGAGTTCTCCATCAGCCACCTGAAAGCTTTTCTTTAAATGACGGATATCAAATAAAACCTCTCCACTTTCCATCGTGCTGTCCTGCCTTTCTATTTTTATAGTTCTTGGTTCGTATCGTTTTTATCGTTTTTATTGTTTTTATCGTTTTTATTGATGTTATCGTTTCTTTCGATTCTTTTGATTCTTTTCTACTTCTATCATTTCTTTATGATAAGCTGCGTTCTGGCTTTACCGGACAATCCGGGTCGTTTAACCAGCAGCGGCAGCAATGACTTTCGGAAATATCGGTCTGTGGAGGAAGATGATCCTTGCAAACCTGCATTGCATAGTCACAGCGGTCTGCAAATGGACATCCCTTCGGTGGCTTTACCAAATCTGGCGGCGTTCCCTCGATGGAGACAAGCGTTTTTCCCTTTTTCTTATTCTTTCGGGAAACAGAATCAAGTAAGCCCCATGTATACGGATGCTTGGAACGGTAGAAAATATCCATAACCGTTCCGCTCTCCACAACCATTCCACCGTACATAACAGCGACATGCTTTGCGATATTTGCGACAACACCAAGATCATGTGTGATGATAATAATCGATATTTTCTTGGTCTTTTGCATTTCCTTCATCAGATCAAGAATCTGTGCCTGCACTGTAACATCGAGTGCGGTGGTCGGCTCATCGGCAATCAGTACCTTTGGGGAACATGCCATTGCCATTGCAATGACGACACGCTGTAACTGTCCACCAGAAAATTCATGTGGAAACTGATCGACACGTCGTTCTGGGTTTGGCAGCTTTACCATGCGAAGCAATTCGATTGCTCGCTTCTTTGCTGCATCCTTGGAAATTTTCTTTCCGTCCGCATCGGTCTCGTGACGTCTCAAAACTTCCATGATCTGGCTTCCGATTGTCATTGTCGGATTCAGCGCGGTCATCGGCTCCTGAAAGATCATGCCGATCTTAT
>CAVCXB010000137.1:0-8362 GCA_963605535.1 Wujia chipingensis | reverse complement strand
TAACATGAGGAAAGTCTGTGCCTTAAAAGGAAAAAAGACAGAACAAATGTTTTGACGGCTTGGTGAAAATTCAGTAAAAGAAAAAATGAGAAGTTTACTCGTCAGAGCTGATACTTTGCATTTTCCACTTGACAAATCTCCCAATCTCTGGTATCATATCAAAGTACGGTTCAAAGCGCTTCCGTGGCTCAGTTGGTAGAGCGATTGATTCGTAATCAATAGATCACGGGTTCGAGTCCCGTCGGGAGCTTTCCAGTACAAAAGAGTGTCCGTCACCGGATGCTCTTTTTCTTTTATCCAGTTTTATCCAATTTTATCCAGAAATTCACACCACATAATTTTTTTGGAGGTACCACCATGCTTGCTCTCACACTATCTTCCCTAAAGGATGCCACATCCCACCTGTTTGCGCAGCCAACTTTTGACTGCTTTGACGTGCTGACCGTTACGATTTCGAGCTACATCACATTTTCCATGGACGGCCATTTAAATGCCGCCTTCTTTGAAAATTCCGAAGATTCTGAAGACTCAGACGCACATAAGCCAGACAAGCTGTGCTCCTGGCAACGCTTACGCCCGATCTGTTTCTCGATCATTAAGGGCAAGCAGCCACCTGTTTCTTTCCAGATTACCCTATTTGTTGACCGCGACAAAGCAGCTTCCCTGTTTTCGGATGGTCTTCTTTCGCAAAATCAGGACATTGACGGCTTCACGCTTCATCTTTCCTACCGAAATCGCACGCTGACACTCTCGACAGGCACCGTGTTTGCCCGCTTCTCTCTTGACCGCGACAGCGAACGCTTGTGGGATCAGTACATTCTGACATGGGCAAAGAAGCAGCAGCTCTCCTTTGAAGAAGTCTAAGTGAGTCTTAGCGAGTTTTCGTTCGCCTTAGTCCGTTTCAGTCAGCACTCATCTAGCTTGAGTGCTAAAATTTTTATAAAATTATGTCATTTTTAGCAGAATTGTCATCTTTTCGTGTTGACAAATCCGTTTCGCCGCTGTAAAATACGGGTTGTAGCCAAGGAGTAACGCCGCAGATTAGCAATCAACCGGCGATGCTAGTAATCGTTTAAGAGTGCAGAACTCACAAAGCACGAGAAAACGCATGGGAAAGAACATGTGAGAAACATGCGAAAAAACACTAGCCAAAATCCGAGCTACCAATCTAGTAATAAACAGAAACGAGGATGTTAGCTATGAATAAAGAAGGTAGTTTATCAATTAACAGTGAAAACATATTCCCTATTATTAAGAAGTGGCTGTATTCCGACCACGATATATTCTTCCGTGAGCTTGTCAGCAATGGCTGCGATGCAGTTACCAAATTAAAGAAGCTGGACATGATCGGTGAGTACACCATTCCGGAAGGCAAGGAGCTTTGCGTAAAGGTTATCGCAGACGCTGAGACAAAGACCATCACCTTTATTGATAACGGTATCGGTATGGATGCTGACGAGATCGACCAATACATCAACCAGATCGCTTTCTCTGGCGCACGTGATTTCCTTGACAAATACAAGGATAAGACAAATGATGACCAGATTATCGGTCACTTTGGTCTGGGCTTCTACTCCGCATTTATGGTTGCTGACCGTGTAACAATCGATTCCCTTTCTTATAAGGAAGGTGCAAAGGCTGTTCACTGGGAGTCTGATGAAGGTACTTCCTTTGAGATGACTGACAGCGACAAGACTGAGATCGGTACTACCATTACCCTGTACTTAAATGAAGACAGCTACGAGTTCTGCAATGAGTACCGCGCAAAGGAAATTCTGGACAAGTATTGCTCTTTCATGCCAATCCCGATCTACTTTGAGGCGATCAAGACTGCTGAGGAGCAGGCAAGAATCGACGAAGCTGAAAAGAAGGCAAAGGAAGAGGAAGAAAAGAGAAAGGCTGAGGAAGCTGCAAAGAAGGCTGCTGATGGCGAAGCTGCCGCCGCTGAGTCTGCTGAAACCGAGACCGAAGCAGAAGAAGAAAAGGCTCCAGAGACAC
Organism: Wujia chipingensis; assembly: GCA_963605535.1. GTDB lineage: Bacteria > Bacillota > Clostridia > Lachnospirales > Lachnospiraceae > Anthropogastromicrobium > Anthropogastromicrobium chipingensis_A. The sequence continues at coordinate 6,364 of CAVCXB010000137.1, read as the reverse complement.
CAAAGCCGATCAATGAAACCACGCCACTGTGGACAAAGCATCCAAATGAGTGTACCGATGAGGAGTATAAGAGCTTCTATCACAAGGTATTCAATGACTACAAGGAGCCGCTGTTCTGGATTCATCTGAACATGGATTATCCGTTCAACTTAAAGGGTATTTTGTACTTCCCGAAGATCAACACCGAGTATGATTCCATCGAGGGTACCATTAAGCTGTACAACAATCAGGTATTCGTTGCCGATAATATTAAGGAAGTAATTCCGGAATTCTTAATGCTGTTAAAGGGTGTTATTGACTGCCCAGATCTGCCGCTGAACGTTTCCCGTTCCGCACTGCAGAACGATGGTTTTGTTAAGAAGATCTCCGATTACATCACAAAGAAGGTTGCTGACCGTCTGACCGGTATGTGCAAGACAAAGCGTGAAGATTACGAGAAGTTCTGGGATGATATCAATCCATTCATCAAGTTTGGTGTATTAAAGGATGAGAAGTTCGCTGATAAGATGAACGATTACATCATCTTCAAGGATCTGAATGACAAGTACTTAACGCTTCCGGATATTTTAAAGGAGAATGAAGAGAAGCATAAGAATCAGGTCTTCTATGTAACCGATGAGAAGGAGCAGAGCCAGTACATTGAGATGTTCAAGAAGGAAGGCATCAATGCGGTTATCTTAAAGCACAACATTGACTCTCCGTTCATCACAAGACTTGAGCAGAAGAATCAGGGTGTACGCTTTATCCGTATCGACTCCGATCTGAACGATTCCTTCAAGGAGGAAACCTCTGAGGATGAGAAAGAAACCTTAAAGAAGGACAGCGAGTCTCTGACCACTCTCTTCCACAAGGTATTAAACAACGATAAGCTGACTGTTAAGGCTGAAAAGCTGAAGGATGCTTCGATCGCTTCTGTCATGACGCTTTCTGAGGAAGGAAGAAGAATGCAGGAAATGATGAAGATGTACGGTATGTCTGGCACGGATCTGGGTACTTCGGATGAAACACTTGTCCTGAACCTGACCCATCCGTTAGTACAGTATGTTTTAGCTCATACTGAGGATGAATCCGTTAATAAGTATTGTGAGCAGCTGTATGATCTGGCCGCTCTGGCACATGGCACACTGTCACCAGATCGTATGTCCAAGTTCATCACTCGTTCCAATGAGATCATGATGGAGATTGCAAAATAAATTTATAAAATACACATAATGGAAAAAGGAGGCAACCGCAAGGCTGTCTCCTTTTTTAACATTTAACAAATTTGAATGAAAACTTATGCAAGGAAATCGCGGATTCTCTTGCTTCTAACCGGATTCCGAAGCTTTCTGAGTGCCTTCGCCTCGATCTGACGGATACGCTCCCTTGTAACGTTGAACTCCTTGCCAACTTCCTCAAGTGTTCTCGGATGACCGTCTCTTAAACCAAAACGAAGCTCGATTACCTGACGCTCTCTCTCCTTCAGATCACCAAGCAAGGCATCAATGTGGTCACGCAGCATAACGGACTCTACATTTCCCTCTGGTGTAACGGTGTTGACATCGGCAACGAAATCGCCTAAGTTGGAATCGTCCTCTTCACCGATTGGGGTCTCAAGGGAAGCTGGCTCTCTTGCGATCTGCATGATCTCCATAACCTTGTCCTCAGACATATCAAGCGCTTTTGCTAACTCAGCAACACTCGGCTCATAGCCTAACTCCAGTGTCAGCTTACGCTGCATCTTGGACATCTTGTTGATCGTCTCAACCATGTGAACTGGCACACGGATGGTTCTTGCCTGATCAGCCAGTGCTCTGGTGACAGACTGGCGAATCCACCAGGTTGCATAGGTACTAAGCTTATAACCCTTGGTGTAATCAAACTTCTCGACACCCTTGATCAGTCCAAGATTTCCCTCCTGAACCAGATCGAGGAAACTCATGCCACGTCCGGTATAACGCTTTGCAATGCTGACTACCAGACGAAGGTTAGCCTCGATCAGACGCTCTTTTGCAGACTCATCGCCCTGCGCCTTTCTCTTTGCTAACTCCATCTCTTCATCTGCTGTCAGAAGCGGTACAGTACCGATCTCCTTTAAATACATACGAACCGGGTCCTCTGTGCCTACACCCTCAAGCAGATCGATGGAGTCAAGGTCAACCTCTTCCTCATCGTCTGAAAAATCAATGTCCTTATCGAAATCATCTGCGGCCAAATCATCTGTTGCAGCACGAAGAACATCAATCTTCTTACGCTCCAAATATGTGTATACAAATTCCAGTTCTTCTGGCGTCAAAGTCTCACCGGCAAAAAAATCATTTACATCATTGAAATCAAGCGTCTTATTCTTGCTAAGGCCAATCTCAACTAACTTCGTCAAACGTTCCTTTAATACTTCTTTTTCCATGTGCATTGTCCTTTCTTTAAACAACTCTCACACTGTTTCTATGTATGCCCAGGTACGCCTTCCTTTTATTCACGCCATTGGCTTCCTGTTGAAGCGTCAAACAGCCACTCGCGCAATACCTTAGCAACTTTATATTATACAGAAAGTCTCACGATTTGTAAAGAGTTTTTTCAAAAATTTCTAAGTTTTTTTACAATTTTTATTCCAGTTCACACAACCTGTTCGATCTGGATAAATCTCATACTTGCATGAAGATTTGTTACTTTCCTTCCTCATGCGTTTCCTTCTGCGGAATCGTATCCTCCGGAACTGCAATTGTCATAGCCTGCGGCATTGCCTGAATATGCACACTCTTGTGGCTGCCACCGTACTCACCATCAAGTACCCAGTCAATTTCGCTGTCACTCTCTACGGTCAGATCGGAAATCTCGTAGTTTGCGATGAATTTTGAATTTGGATTCTTTGTCACCAGATCAGCCAACATGACAGAAAAATCGACCGGATTGTCTGGCGTATAGACGATCATCAGATTCAACTTGCCATCGTCGAGCTCGACATTTTTTCCGCTTAAATTCCTCATACCACCAACGCTGAAGGAGTTGTAAACCATCGCATAAATACACTCGCCTGCAATCTCCTCATCCCCGAAGGAAAAACGCACATGATAAGACTTTAAATTTCCAACCTGACGAATTCCTTCTAATATATAAGCGTTGTGACCAAGCGCATTTTTGGTTTTCTGCGGTGTATTCCATGAAACCTCGGTAAAGGCACCGAACGCCGCAACATAAACAAAGTAACTGTTTTCCTGAAAGTTACCGACATCTACCGCTCTGAAATGTTCTTCTGCAATGACGTTTGCGCAGCGCTTCATCTGAGATGGAAGGCCAAGGCTGTACGCATAGTCGTTCGTGGAACCGGCCGGAATGTATCCCAGCTTTGGTCGTCTCTTCTCGTCAATTGTCATCACGCCGTCCAGCACCTCACTGAGGGTTCCGTCACCACCGCTGCAGACAACCAGATCATATGCAGCACCCAGTTCTTTTGCCAGTCTCGTGGCATCGGCGCGCTCCTGTGTGGAATATACGACGGTCTCGTATCCAGCTTTGTTGAAGGTATCAATGATATCTGCCAGATGATTTCGGATCAGTCCCTTTCCCGAATGTAAATTATAAATGAATAATAATCGCTTCATATATGAACCATACCTTTCTTTCTGTCGTTTTGCTGTCCTATTGCTATCTTTGCTGTCGTTTCACTAGCTGCCGTTTTTGTTTTACCTTGAATACAAAAATGCCAATTCCTTCTGGGCATTCTTGTCCGCCGGATACTGCTCCAGATAGCTCATCAGCTTCTCAATCGCAGTATCGTAATCCCCCATTTTTTCATAACAGATGCTCTCATTCCATAAAAAGTCTGCCATCAAACTCTCATTTGCCAGCTGCATTCCCTTTTCAATCATGATCAGCGCATCCTGATACTCGCCCTGGCGCACCATACAGGAGGCCAGCTGATTATAAAGCCCTGCATCATTGGGATCATGCCTTAGCTGCTCCTGATACAGATGAATGGCCTCATCGCTATTGCCCTGCAGCTCATAACAATAGCCAAGATAATAGCCTGCCTGCGAGTATCCCTTATTGTAAGACTCCTCAAATGCTGAAAATGCCTCATCGATCTGGTCAAGTTCCAAATACACCCGTCCCCGATAGCACCAATCCTCTGCCTCATAGGGAATGACCTCGAGCGCTGCATTTAAGACAACTTGACGCGCCTCATCCGCTTCCGCCTTCTTTAATGCCTCTGCCATTGTCAGATAGCCTTCATAATTGCGGTTGTCAATATTCAAGCACTCCTGATAACAGTGAAGAGCCTGATCCACATCATCCATCAATAGATACACGTCTCCTGTCAGCTGATAAATATCGCGCAAACGATAGTTTGCCTCAATTAACTGATTGTAATCCTCGAGTGCGCCTGTGTAATCCCCAATTGCGGTCTTTGCCTCTGCGCGATATCCAACCACATCAAGGCGACAGGAACTGTCGAGTGAACCGACAGCTTCTATCGCCTGATTAAAGCTCTCTATTGCTTTGTCATATTCTTCCAGTCCGCTGTAGGCAAGTCCCATTCCTCTGTAGCTGTAAAAGAGGCTGCTGCCAAGCTGTGCGGCCTGAGTGAAGCTCTCAATCGCTTCCTCGTAGTAACCCTGAGCACAGTAAGCCTGCCCTAAGTTACAGTAGTAGGCATCCTCGGATGGCTCCTGCGTGATCGCCTGTTTAAACAGGTACACCGCATTCTGGTAATCGCCGTCCTGGTACGCCTCCAGTCCTTTTTGATTGCTTTTTGAACCTGCGGGGGCACAGGCGCTGACAGCAAACGCCATCAGTGTCAATGCCCCCGCAAATGCTATATGTTTTTTTCGCATAAATTATAATTCTTTCAGTTTCATAGTAGTTTCATGGTAATTTTTTTCCGTTACCTATTTTATCCCTTTATTCCACTGATTTCAACCCTATATTCATAAGATTTATAAAGTATTAATAAAACGAAGGAAACCTTCTTTTCCGCTCTCGGTGCGCTTATAAACGCCTGCATCCTCAAGAACCTGAGCAAATACCTTTCCAACCTCGTTCTGAAGGATGGTGTCGATGTTGGACTCATCCACCTTTGGATAGGAAGCTAAAAATTCCTCTGCCCAATCGGCATGCTTTGCAAGAACCTCGTCTGCACGAAGATCCTTGCCATCAAGAATGGCTTCTCTTAATGCTGCCAGCTCACCCTTTAAGCGGGACGGCAGTACGGCAAGACCCATAACCTCGATCAGACCGATGTTTTCTCTCTTGATGTGATGCAGCTTCTCATGCGGATGATAAACGCCAAGTGGATGCTCTGGTGTGGTGATGTTGTTTCGAAGCACCAGATCCAGTTCAAAGCAGCCATTCTTCTTTCTGGCAATCGGAGTGATGGTGTTGTGTGGTTCCCCATCAGTCTCTGCAAAGATAAAGCTTTCCTCATCGGTGTAGCCTCTCCATGCCTTTAAGATTTGATCCGCCAGATCAATCAGGCGCTCCTTGTTGGTATGACGGATACGGATAACAGACATCGGCCACTTTACAATGCCGGCCTCCACGTCCTCGTAGCCTGGGATAGTTACTGGTGTCTCGATCGGTGCCTTTGCCATGGCAAACTCATAATGTCCGCCCTGGAAATGATCGTGTGTCAGAATGGAGCCACCTACAATCGGAAGGTCTGCATTGGAACCAAGGAAATAATGTGGGAATTGACTGACAAAATCAAACAGCTTCACAAAGGTATTTCGCTCGATCTTCATCGGGGAGTGCTGTCCGCAGAATACGATGCAATGCTCGTTGTAGTACACATACGGAGAATACTGGAAGCCCCATTCAGACTGATTAATTGTGATCGGAATGATTCTGTGATTCTGTCTTGCCGGATGATTGACACGTCCTGCATAGCCCTCATTCTGGATACAAAGCAGACACTTTGGATAACCACTCTGCTTCTGCGTGCGGGCTGCTGCGATAGCCTTTGGATCCTTCTCTGGCTTAGACAGGTTGATCGTGATATCCAGATCGCCATACTCGGTGGAAGTTACCCACTTTACATCCTTGCAAACACGATAACGGCGGATATAGTTGGAATCCTGACTCAGCTTGTAGAAATACTCGGTGGCCTTTTCTGGGCTCTCCTCATACTTTTTCCAAAACTGCTCTCTTACCTGTGACGGTCTCGGCATCAGTGCATTCATCAGCTTTGTGTCGAAGAGGTCACGGTATACGACACTGTCCTGTGTCAGACCACGGCCACATGCATCTGCAAGCAGCACATTAAGGATATCCTCTAATGGTGCCTTTACCGGCTCCTGTGGCTCCTCATAGTCATCCAGCTGCATTGCCTCGAGCAGCTGATTTGTTGTATAAATACGCTCGCACTCTGGTGTCAGTCCGGTATCAA
>CAVCXB010000136.1:0-8447 GCA_963605535.1 Wujia chipingensis | reverse complement strand
CCCAGTGCCACCCTCCTCGCAAGATGTGTGAGCACCGAGACCGTTGGTATAAAACCATGATTATTGTAACAGATTACACGGTTTCTTACAATGAGGAAGAGCATATTTTTTTTATTGAATGCAGAGAAAAATCCATCTGCCCTATTTGCGGGCATCCGCTGAAGTACCGGGATTCCGTTAAACGCATTATGAGAGGCAGAAATAACGAAGTCAGATGGCTCTGCATCCGTCGCTTTCTCTGTACAAACGAATCCTGCAATACCCTGCATCGGGAATTACCTGATGTATTGGTTCCATATAAGCATTTCGAGGCCGATATCATTGCTGGGGTTCTGGATGGGCTGATCTCTCCCGATACAGCAGGTTTTGAAGATCATCCATGTGAAGCCACCATGCGTGGGTGGCAGCGCTGGTATCAGTTTAATAAAGCAACCATGGAAGGAACCTTGAGGTCCAAAGGGTATCAGCTTTTGGGGTTTACCGAGAAGCTCCTTACAGCCAGTGCTTCGTTGCTTGAGAAACTACGTTCGGATACCTGTGACTGGCTGCGCATCGTGCTCCGGTTTGTTTATAATTCCGGTGTATTTCTGCGCCCCATCTGGGACCAGTAGCCATGCACCGACTTTTGTTGTACTGTCAATCTGTTTCTCTGTATGATTGCCTTAAAGGAGGTAATCAATACTATGATGAACAAATCTACAGAAAAAGAAGCACCTGTAAAAGCATGGCAGGAGGAACAGGCACTGGCAAGATTCCAGATGATAGCACCGTTGCTTGATGAATCTCTGGATCAGGCGAAGCGGGTGCTGCTTAGGGAACAGTTATCTACACAGCATCAGGTTTCCGTCAGGAGTCTTTACCGTTATGAACTCTATTATCGTAAGAACGGTTTCGCAGGTCTTAAACCAATGAACCGGGAATCACGCCGGTCACAGAGCCTGCCGGAAAATTTTGAAGAACTGGTGCAGGAAGCAATCCAGTTAAAACGTGAGGTGCCATCCAGATCTGTTGCCCAGATCATCCTAATATTGGAAATGGAAGGCCGTGTCCCACCAGGCATATTGAAACGCTCCACTATGCAGAGATACCTTTACAAAGGCGGCTATGGTAAGAAGCAGATGAAAAAATACACAGAGGCAAAGAAAAGTTCTTCCAGACGCTTCTGTAAGCCGCACCGTATGATGCTGGTGGAATCTGATATCAAGTATGGCCTGAAGCTGCCTGCCGGGAAAAATGGTGCCCTTGTCCAGACCTATCTTGTGGTGATCATTGATAACCATTCGCGCTATGTTTTGGAAGCCAGATGGTATGACCATCAGCGGGAAAGTATTGTAGAAGACTGTTACCATAGGGCAATTCTGAAACACGGAAAGATCTCTGCCGCTTATCATGATAACGGAAAGCAGTTCGTATCAAGACAGTTGATCCAGTCGCTTTCCATGCTGGGAACACGCGTTTTAAGAGCCAAACCGTATTCTCCACAGTCAAAAGGCGGCGTGGAAGTTTTTAACCGCTTTGTCAACGCGTTCCTGGCAGAAGCTTCTGCCCAGAAGATCCGGACTCTTGATGAATTAAACCGGTTCTGGGATATATGGCTTGAAGAGTACTACCATAATAAGCCGCATGAGGGTATCGCAGAATACTACAAGAGTCTGGGTTCTCCGGTTCCAAGTGAAGGAATCAGCCCACTTCAGGAATGGAACCGTGATTCCCGTCCTCTCTTATTTCTGGATGCAGGCGTGGTTGGAAATGCATTCCTGCATCACGGGGAACGCGAGGTGGACAAAGGTGGCTGCATCCGTGTCGGAGGACACATGTATGAAACCAGTACCGCACTGATCGGAGCGAAAGTACAAATCTCGTACGATCCACTGAAGCCGGAGATTATCACCGTTTCCTATGACGGAATACCATCCTTCACAGCCACGCCGCTTCAGATTAACGAATACTGTGAACAGAAGCCGGAAATACCAGCCAGCATGCTTCCGGAAGAACCGGAATCCTCCAGATTTCTGGAAGGTCTGAAGCGCAAGCGCGAACAGACATTGAAGATGCAGGCGAATGCCCTTTCTTTCAGTAACTACGGAAAGGGGGATGAAAGCCATGTATGAAGCCTTCTTTGAGATGGAACATACTCCTTTTACCAGAGATATCCCACCGGAACTGCTTTATGAGTCTCCTTATGTAACGGATGCCATCGGGCGGCTTACCTATGCTGCAGACCGCCAGCTGTTCGCAGTAGTTACAGCGGATGCTGGATGTGGAAAGTCCACACTGATCCGAAAGTTTGTAGCGTCCCTTTCAAAAGACAGATATATTTTTCTGTATCTATCCGATTCAAAGCTGACGCCAAGATGGTTTTATAAGGGACTTCTTGACCAACTGGGAATTGAATCGAAGTTTTATCGTGGAGATGCAAAACGTCAGCTCCAGAACCAGATTGAAATCATCCGTGGCGTCCAGAATAAAAAAGTAATCTGTATTCTGGACGAAGCGCATCTTCTGGAGAAGGAAACCATTGAGGAATTCCGATTCCTGCTGAATTACCGTTTTGACTCTATGAGCCCCATGGCGCTTGTCCTGGTGGGACAGACGGAACTCTGGGATAAACTGAAACTCCAACGTTATGCGGCGGTGCGACAGCGTATTGATATCAATTGTGTGCTTCCGCATCTGGATCGTTCTGAAACGGATCAGTACATCCAGTCGCATCTAAAATACGCAGGCGGTCGTAAAGATCTGTTTACAGACAGAGCAGTCGATGACATTTACAGTGAATCCACCGGGATTCCGCGAAGTATCAACCGCATCTGTGAAAAATGTCTGATGTACGCTTACCAGCAAAACAAGCGTCTGATCGATGAACATATGGTACGCTTTGTCATCGATCATGAGATGCTGAAAGGCGGTGCAGGATCATGAGTATTATATTTCAAGCAAGCCTGCCATCTGCTCCGAAAAAAACATGGATGGGAGAGATTATTCCCATCCGGTTGGGACAGGAAGCAATAGAAGTTGAAGTAACAGCCAGAGGCAGCTACTTTCACTTGGTAGTGGGACATCATGCTTATGGAAACTATATCTGCATTCCCAACTGGGACATCGGAGCAGAGTTGTCGTCACTTTCTGATTCTTTCTGGAATCAGGAGCGGCTTAGTGGTACAAGACTGAAAAAGGTTGATGCATGCAGTGTCGCGTATGCCCTTCTTGAATTATCAAAACACGTAAATATGTGATAACCCGCAGGTGGGAAACCACCTGCGGAATTCCCGCTTTGACAGGAATCCGGGCAAAACAGCGACAACCGAATAGGTCAATTCAGTGACAGCTCATGAAATCAGTAACAACTAACACCATTAGTCATCATGATAAGAAGATAAATATAAAGGATGGGTACTATGAAACTAAACTATAACGAAAAAGAACTTCATCAGCTTCTACAAGACTTCCACGACTTAACCAGACTGACGCTGACCCTCTACGCTCCCGACGGCGAATGGATCTTCAGTTATCCTACAAAAGAAAACTGCTTCTGCAATTGTATCAAAACCTCCCCGGAAGGTGCCGCTCTCTGCGATGCCTCCGACCGCGCTTCCTTTGAAGCCGCAAAAACATCCGGTGAATGTGTCATTTACAAATGTCACGCCGGACTGATCGAAGCCACCGCACCGATCGTCAGTGACGGATTTACCATCGGCTACTTAATGATGGGACAGGTTGCAAACGCCACCTCAGCGGAACAGTTACAATCCCTGATCGAACATGCGTTACATAAATATCATTTAAACGAAGCAGAAAACAATCCATCTGAACAAAATGTTCACGAAGCAACTGTAGCCAAAACAAGTGATCCCGAAAGTAATATCGCTAACTTACCCCTTACTTCATCGGCTACAATTAGCAACTTTGCTTCTGCTTCACTAATTACATATAAAGCAGACAACTTAGAAAAAAATGACAATTGGCGTCGGTATGCTACTGCAATCCCATGCATTTCCGACACACAGATTCACGCCGCTGCAAGTATCATGGAAGCATGTATTTCCTCCATCCTGTACAAAAAACTGATCTCCATCGAAAAGCAGCAGTTTGAACAGAACATCAACACCTACATTCTGAATCACCTGACCGATGATCTATCCGTAGACCGCCTTTGCGAACACCTGCATCTGAGCCGCCGCAAACTCTACGAATACTCAGAAGAATTTTTACATTGCAGCATTGCAAAATACATAAAAAAAATGCGCCTGCAGCATGCGCAGACACTGTTGTCCGAAACAACTTTACCAGTTTCAACCATTTCCGAACAATGTGGATTTTCCGACTACAATTATTTCTGTCGGATTTTTAAGCTGGAAAACGGTATGTCCGCACGAAGCTATCGCACAGCACAACAGACATAATTTTCTGTGATACTATATTTTTATTCACGGAACACACACTTTATATAACACCTTATGTATTAGACACACATATTGTATTTACTTTTTGCTGTAACTCTCGCTTTGTGTCGAGGTGATTTCACACACTTTTTGTTATCGTTTTTCCTGAAAGGAGGCAAAAGCAACATGGATCAAAAAAAGATCGGTCTTTTTTTTAAAGAACTCAGAAAAGAAAAAGAACTTACACAAAGTCAGCTTGCAGAACAGCTCAACGTATCTGACCGAACCGTATCCCGCTGGGAAACCGGAACGAATTTACCAGATTTGTCTGTACTGGTTGAACTTGCAGATTTTTATGATGTTGATATCCGTGAAATCATCGACGGAGAAAGGAAAAGCGAGAAAATGAATGTAGAAATGAAAGACACTTTAATGAAAGCGGCACAATACGCCACAGAAGACAAACATATGCAAATGAAAAAACTGACCGGATACATCCTGTCAGCCTTCGGATGCTTCCTGATCTTATCCGGATTTACCGTATTCCCAAGCGAAAGCGGCTGGGCGGCAAAATTTGCTATCTTAGGAGCCATTATCGTGACCATTGGAATCTTCCAGTTACTCAAAAAACGCAAATTGCTGAAATCCATAATTATATTTATCGCCATCCTATTTGGCATGATCTGGCTGGACTTTGCCAGCGTATGCTATATCCGCCAGGCACCACGCTTCGCCTATTCCGTAGAATACAGCGATGAAACTGTCATCTATCATGCCCCGTTCTACTCCGTATACAAATACGGCCTGGATACCTTGGGCGAATACTACCAGGTTTATATTGGATCGGATAACTTATAAGCACGCATGTGTGGCTGGAGCCACTGTGTAAACAGAACAAAACTGAAAATAACTCCAACGAAAGGATTATTGTAAAATTTTCGTCGTGGCTGCTGCGTCTAGCCTGACCGCGGGAGTGTGTTTGAGGCTGCCGGGTTTGCAGCCGAGTTCGCGAAAGCGGTCAGATATAAGCGACGCAGTGGACACAGAAAATTTTTCAGATCCTTGTTGGAGTTATTTTCAGTTTGTTCTTTTTCACCACCCCTAGTGGCGGTATTTATTGGCTTCCTTCAGACGTGCCATCGCTCTCGCCAATGACGCCGTATTCCGATAATACTCCATCCGGCTCTTATGCTGCAGCAACCGTTCCTCTGCACGCTCTTTGGCCTCTTTTGCACGACGCACATCGATTTCCTCCGGCCGCTCAATGGTATCCACCAGAAGTTCCACCTGATTGTCAGAATCAACTTCCACGAAACCACTTCCGCACACCGCCGGGATCATCTTTCCATCAGGGGTTCCGATACGGACCTCCCCCTCTTTCAGTGCAATGACACATTCCTCATGGTTTGCCAGAATCTGAATTTCACCATCGATAGCCGGCAACGTTACATACTCTGCCTCACTATCGAAGAAAATTTTATCATATGCAATTATTTTCAAATGAAATGTACTCATAGTCACACCTCACTAATGATTGCCATTTTTTGCTTTTTCAATGACATCCTCAATGGTTCCCACATTGAAAAATGCCCATTCCGGATATTCATCCATCTCACCGTCAATGATCTTTTTGAAACCTTTGACAGTCTCTTCCAGCGGTACATATTTACCAGGAATTCCGGTAAACGTCTCAGCTACATGGAACGGCTGTGACAGGAAACGCTGAATTTTTCTTGCACGGTATACAGTTGTCTTATCCTCTTCGGAAAGTTCTTCCATACCAAGGATTGCGATGATATCCTGCAATTCTTTGTAGCTCTGCAGAATCTCCTGTACACGGCGGGCAACTTCATAATGCTCCTCACCGACGATATCCGGCTCCAGAATACGGGAGTTGGATTCCAGCGGATCAACGGCCGGATAAATACCCTGCTCAACGATCTTTCTGGAAAGTACGGTTGTTGCATCCAGATGTGCGAATGTAGTAGCCGGAGCCGGGTCAGTCAAGTCATCAGCCGGTACGTAAATCGCCTGTACAGATGTAACGGAACCCTCTTTTGTGGAAGCGATACGTTCCTGCAGCTCACCGACTTCATTTGCCAGTGTCGGCTGATAACCTACGGCTGACGGCATACGTCCGAGCAGCGCAGAAACCTCAGAACCAGCCTGTACATAACGGAAAATGTTATCGATAAATAACAGTACGTCCTGATGCTCTTTGTCACGGAAATACTCTGCCATAGTCAGACCTGTCTCAGCCACACGCATACGAGCTCCAGGTGGCTCATTCATCTGTCCAAACACTAAGGCTGTTTTTTCCAGAACGCCGGATTCTTTCATCTCAGTCCAGAGGTCATTACCCTCACGGGAACGCTCTCCAACACCGGTGAAAATAGAATATCCGCCGTGCTCTGTTGCAATATTTCGGATCAGCTCCTGGATCAGAACGGTTTTACCTACACCGGCACCACCGAACAGACCAATCTTACCACCTTTAGAATACGGTGCCAGAAGGTCGATAACTTTGATACCTGTCTCCAGAACCTCTACCACCGGGCTCTGGTCTTCAAAGGATGGCGGCTCTCTGTGGATACACCAGTTTTCTTTTGATTCCACCGGTTCTCCGTCATCGATTGCCTCACCCAGAACATTGAACAGTCGTCCCAGTGTTGCTTTTCCTACCGGAACTGTGATACCAGCGCCGGTTGCTGTTACTTCCATATCACGATGAAGCCCTTCACTGGAAGCAAGCATGATACATCTTACGGTATCATTTCCAATATGCTGTGCCACTTCCATGACACATTTTTTCCCATTATTATCAACTTCGAGTGCATCTTTGATGCATGGAAGGTTATGGTCGGAAAACTCTACGTCTACAACAGGTCCCATGACCTGAACGATTTTTCCTTTATTCATATCGCTTCACCTCTCTTATTTTTTCTTGTTCTTCTGTGCTCTGGCACCTGCAATTACCTCGGTAATCTCCTCGGTGATCGCCGCCTGACGCACACGATTGTATTCAATTTCCAGCTCATGCAGCATCTGCTTTGCACTGTCTGTCGCAGTCTGCATCGCCATCATTCTGGAATTGTGCTCACTGGCATAAGACTCTACCAGCGCGCCGTATACAAATCCACACACTACGTTTGGAATCAGACTTTCCAGAACGGATTCCACGGACGGATGAAATGTCATCTCGGCGCTGTATCCCTTCAGATTTTTCTGTGCATACTCTTCTCTCTGCAGCGGAAGAAGTTTAAACATATCTGCTTCCATCTTGAATGTATTGATCATTTTTGTATAAATAATGTAAACTTCATCCAGTTCCTCACGTACATACTCATCGATCAGCTGCAGACCGATGTGACGCGCCCGGTAAAGGGTTGGATTCTGCACGGTATAACTGAATTCTCCGTCAATATTTACATCTTTTTTCATAAAATACTGCCGGCCAAGCTCACCTACCACAAACAGTTTGTTCTGACCGCCCTTTTCCAGCTGTTCCGATGCAAGTTTCAGAACATTGTGGTTGTAAGCTCCTGCCAGACCCTTGTCAGCAGTGATCACCAGGTAGCCACGTTTTTTCTGGTCATCCGGAATCGCTCTTCCGAAGAAAATACTTTTTGTATCCGGAACAGACTTCATAAAACGCGCCACCGCATTCTGCTGTGCAAAGAAAAAAGGCTCTGTATCTGCCAGGCTCTTTTTTGCTTTTTGCATCTTTGACGAAGAAATCATGTACATGGCACTGGTGATTTTCATCGTATCCTTGATACTCTGCATTCTGCTCTGTATCTCTCTTGCACTTGCCATGATAATCCTCCTCTTATTTTACGTACTCTTTTGCGGCAGCGAGAATCTTGTCTCCAAGTTCATCGGACAGAGCTTTTGTCTCATTCAGCTCATCGATGATCTCCGGATGTGCATTTTTGATGTATTCCAGCATACCCTTCTGGGTTTCTTTGATCTTCTTCACATCTACATTCAGGAAAATCTTGTGTGTTGCTGTCCACAGTGTGATAACCTGCTCTGCCATACTGAGTGGCTGGCAAAGTGGCTGTT
>CAVCXB010000135.1:0-8472 GCA_963605535.1 Wujia chipingensis | reverse complement strand
GAAAAAGGAAGCGCAGCGATTCGGCTTGCGCTTCTTTTTTTACATAAATTTGACATACCGCTGCTTTCTGATTTTACAAAAAAACAATATGATTAGTGGCGTCAAGAGGAAAAACAACGAACTCTCGTACAAAACAAAAAATAAAAATGAGTATGAAATCATGAATCAGAAAGGAAGTTCCAATTATGAGAAAGATGATCACTATGGCAGTAACCGCAGCACTTGCAATTTCAACCTTAACCGCATGCGGCACAAAGTCAGATAAAAAGGAAACTACCGCTACCACCGCAGCGACCGAAGCAAAGACAGAGGCAAAGACCGCGGCTGCTTCTACAGAGGCAAAGACCGAAGCAAAGGGTACTGAGGCAGCAAGTGAGGCAAAGGCTGATGCACAGACTCCGGTATCAGGAAGCGTTGCAACCGATGGTTCTACTTCCATGGAGAAGGTAATCGGCGCTTTGGGTGAGGCTTTCACAAAGGCAAATCCGGATGCATCCTTTACATATAATCCGACAGGTTCCGGTTCTGGAATCACTGCTGTATCGGAGGGACGCTGCGATATCGGTCTGTCCAGCCGTGCATTAAAGGACGATGAGAAGAGCCAGGGATTAGTTGAGACTACATTGGCACTTGATGGTATTGCAATTATTGTAAACAATGACAACCCGGTAGAGGATCTGTCACTGGATGACATCGCAAAGATCTACACCGGTGAGATCACAAACTGGAGCGAAGTCGGCGGAAACGACGCAGAGATCGTTCTGATTGGTCGTGAGGCAGGAAGTGGTACAAGAGATGGTTTTGAGTCCATCACCGGAACATCAGATTCCTGCAAGTATCGTCAAGAACTGACCTCCACCGGTGATGTAATTACAACCGTTTCCAGCAACCCGGATGCAATTGGCTATGCTTCCTTGGCAGCAGTAAAGGATACCGTAAAGAAGGTTTCTGTTGATGGTGTAGAGGCAACTGAGGATACAGTTAAGGATGGTTCCTACAAGGTACAGCGTCCATTTGTTCTCGTGACAAAGGAAGAAACTGAGTTATCTGAGGCAGCACAGGCATTCTTCGATTATGCAACTTCAACAGATGCAGCTGATATCATTGCAGCAGCAGGAGCAGTTCCGGTAGCAGAGTAAGGAAGATGACCATTCGCAACATACAGTAGAGACGAACAGCAGAGTTTTGAAAATTAAAGGATCAAAGCTCTGCCGTTCAATTACACAAACGCCAGAGCAAATGTGCTGCGGCAGGTTATGGAAGGACTTGAAGACTTTTATGAAGAGCAAAGCAAATTTATTGGAAACAGTGGTGCATGGAATCTTTTTGATTCTGGGACTGATTACGGTCGGCTGTGTACTGTTAATCACGGTATACCTGATTGTGTCGGGCGTTCCGGCGATCACTCAGATTGGCCTGTTTAATTTCCTGTTTGGCACAAAATGGGCATCAACCGCAGCAGAGCCATCTTTCGGAATCCTGCCGTTTATCCTGACGAGTGTTTACGGAACAGGCGGTGCCATTTTGATTGGTGTGCCGATTGGCTTCTTTACTGCCGTATATCTGGCAAAGATTGCACCGGCAAAGGTTCGTGCAGTCATTGAAACAGCAGTCAGTCTGCTGGCCGGTATTCCATCTGTTGTATATGGTCTTGTAGGTATGCTGGTTCTTGTGCCGGGTATCCGTTCCCTGTTTCATGTACCGGATGGTGCGAGTCTGCTGGCGGCGATTATCGTACTTGCCATCATGATTTTGCCTTCCATTATTAAAGTATCATTGACTGCACTTGAGGCAGTACCGAAGGAATACGAGGATGCTTCCCTTGCACTTGGCGCAACGGATATTGAAACCTACTTTAAGGTATCAGTTCCGGCGGCAAAGAGTGGTATTGCAGCCGCAGTTGTTTTAGGTGTTGGCCGTGCGATCGGTGAGGCAATGGCTGTTATGATGGTTTCCGGAAATGTTCCGAATATGCCGTCACTGTTTCAGAGTGTGCGTTTCTTAACCACAGCGGTTGCAAGTGAGATGTCTTATTCAGCTGGACTGCAAAGACAGGCGTTGTTTTCTATCGCGCTGGTGCTGTTTTTGTTCATCATGCTGATCAATGCAACACTGAATTTCTTCTTAAAGCATGAGAAGGCATAAAGAGCATGACGAAACGAGCAAAAGCATAACGAAACGAGTAAAGTAGAGGATCCGAATAAAAGATTGAAATAAAGGATTGAAATGAAAGATCGAAAGAAAAGATCCGAATAAAAGATCGCAGAATAGCGAAAGGGAGCGAATAAGATGACAAAACAGGATGCAATAGGCGCATCGCAGACCACAAAGGTGAGACCGACAATGGCAGTACGTGCCGCAGCAAAGAATGGCCCGGGTGCAAAGCGAAAGATTTACATCGGCGCTATGAAGCTGTTGATGGGAATCTCCGTAACCATCACATGTGGACTTGTGTTGTTTCTGATTGGGTATGTATTATATAGAGGTCTTCCAAACATTAGCTGGAAGCTGGTTTCCACCTCACCTAGCTACTTGGATGACAACATTGGTATTCTGCCAGATATTTTAAATACACTTTATATTGTAATCGCAACGCTTGTCGTTGTATTGCCACTCGGCGTTGGCGCAGCCATTTATCTGACCGAGTATGCTTCCAACAAAAGAATAGTTGGCATGATTGAGTATGCAGCGGAGACACTTTCCGGTATTCCTTCTATTATATATGGTCTTGTCGGAATGCTGTTTTTCTGCCAGTTTTTGAAGCTTCAAACCTCTCTTTTAGCGGGTGCTATGACACTTGTTATCATGAATCTGCCGACGATTATGCGTACTACGCAAGAGAGCTTAAAGACCGTTCCTCAAAGCTACCGCGAGGGTGCATTCGGACTGGGTGCCGGGAAGTGGAGAGTTATCCGCACGGTCGTTCTGCCGGGATGTATTGACGGTGTCGTAACAGGATGCATTCTTTCTGTTGGACGAATTATCGGTGAGTCGGCAGCGTTGCTGTTTACGGCAGGTCTGGCACATTCCGTGAATGGCATTATCGACGGACTTCACAGTGCCGGAGCAACACTTACCGTGGCACTATATATGTATGCGAAGGAGCAGGGTGAGTTTGGAGTAGCATTTGCGATTGCAGCGATTCTTATGATTTTAACGGTATGTATCAATCTTGCAGCAACCTTTGCAGGCAAGTATTTTCAGAGGAGGAAGAATCAGTGAGTAGCGTAATTACCGTAAAGGATATGTGCCTGTGGTATGGACAGGTGCAGGCATTAAAAAATATCAATATCAATATTGAGGAAAAGAGCATTACGGCACTGATCGGCCCTTCTGGCTGTGGAAAGTCCACCTTCTTAAAGACGTTAAACCGTATGAATGATCTGGTGCCGGGCGTAAAGGTTACGGGCGACATCCGTTATCGCGGTGAAGATATTTTTGACCCGAAGTTAAATGTCAACGAGCTTCGCAGAAACATCGGAATGGTGTTCCAGAAGCCAAATCCGTTCCCGATGAGCATTTATGACAACATTGCTTACGGACCACGTACACATGGAATCACGAACCGCGCAAAGCTTGATGAGATCGTAGAAAGCTCATTAAAGGGCGCAGCGATCTGGAATGAAGTCAAGGACAATTTAAAAAAATCAGCACTCAGCCTGTCTGGTGGACAGCAGCAGCGACTCTGCATCGCGCGCGCACTGGCAGTAGAGCCGGATGTGCTTTTAATGGATGAGCCGACGAGCGCACTTGACCCGATTTCCACCTCAAAGATCGAGGAGCTGGTAGCGGAGTTAAAGTCTCAGTATACGATTGTTATGGTAACGCACAACATGCAGCAGGCCGTTCGTATTTCGGATTATACCGCATTCTTCTTACTCGGCGATCTGATTGAGTACGGTGAGACGCAGAAAATTTTTGAGCAGCCGAAGGATAAGCGTACTGAGGATTATATTACAGGTCGTTTTGGATGATTTTGGCGCAGCGAAAAGTGAGGTGGGAAAATGAGAAGCAAATTTGATGAACAATTAGCGCTTCTGAATCGTGATCTGACAAAGATGGGTTCCCTTTGCGAGGAGGCACTGGCATTGGCAGCGAAGGCATTGGCTAATGCAGATGCCGGTATTGCAGCCAAAATAGAGCCGATTGACAGCGAAATTGATCAGATGGAGCGCACAATTGAGTCGCTGTGTTTGAAGCTTTTGCTTCAGCAGCAGCCGGTTGCAAGGGATTTGAGACAAATCTCGGCAGCACTCAAGATGATTACAGATATGGAGCGAATCGGAGATCAGGCATCCGATATCGCGGAGATTATCGGATTTTTGGATGGCCGCATCGGATCGGATGCCCAGTATATCTGCCAGATGGCAGTAGCAGCGATGCGAATGGTGACAGAGAGCGTTGAGGCATACGTAAAGCGCGATGTTTCCATGGCAGAGGCAACGATTCGCCACGATGATGTAGTAGATGAACTTTTCCTGAAAGTGAAGGATTCGCTGATCAAGATGATTGCTGAGAATCCAAACGATGGAGAGTATGCGCTTGATTTATTGATGATTGCAAAGTATTTTGAGCGAATCGGAGATCATGCAACGAATATCGCAGAATGGGTCGTGTTCTCTGTGACGGGTGTACACGAGCAGGGCTAATACTTTTTATAATCAGACTCCCTTCGGGGAGTCTTTTTTTTCCAGAGAAAATCATAACCTGGATTAGTGGTGAGACGACAAAACAATCGTTGAAGTGCTTTCGTAAACTTACCGAGCAGCCAATAACAATTTTTTATAAATAATCGAAACTTTATCTAAAATGTATTGACTGCATGGCACTGCTTGCTATAATAGTTCGATAAGGAACATTTTTATGAGCCTACAAAAAGAAGGGAGCAGCAAATAATGTTAAAACTATTAAAAAAGCTGACAGCGAAGGACTGGATGCTGGCCATCATTGCATTTGCATTTATCATCGTACAGGTGTGGCTGAGTTTGACGATGCCGGATTACATGTCTGAGATCACAAAGCTTGTCCAGACGCAGGGAAGCCAGATGAGCGACATTTTACTCGCAGGAGGAAAGATGCTTGCATGTGCACTGGGAAGCCTTTTGGCAGCCGTAGGTACGTCTATTTGTGCGTCACGAATCTCAGCTAATTTTTCAGCTAATCTGAGAGGACAGGTTTTTCACAAAGTACAGTCCTTTTCGATGGAAGAGATCGGAAACTTCTCTACGGCAAGTCTGATTACACGTTCCACGAATGATATCACACAGGTTCAGACATTGATTGTTATGGGCCTGGAAGTCTTGTTAAAGGCTCCGGTCATGGCAATCTGGGCGCTGTGCAAGATTTCAACAAAGAACTGGCAGTGGACTGCATCGACTGGTGTGGCAGTTGTTGTTTTGCTTAGCTTTGTTGGTGTGTGCGTGGCGATTGCACTTCCAAAATTTAAAAAATTGCAAAGTCTGACCGATGGCTTAAACCGTGTCACGAGAGAAAATCTGACCGGCTTGAATGTTGTCCGCGCTTATAATGCAGAAGATTATCAGCAAAAGAAATTTGATGCGGCAAATGAGGAACTGACAAAAACACAGTTGTTTGCAAACCGCACGATGGGTACGATGATGCCGGGGATTCAGCTGGTTATGAATGGTCTGACGCTTGCGATTTATTGGATTGGCGCGTATCTGATCAGCAACGCAGAGATGCTCGATAAGCTGACTATTTTCTCCGATATGATCGTATTTACTCAATATGCAATGCAGGTTGTCATGTCCTTTATGATGCTTGTCATGATATTTGTGCTGCTTCCGCGTGCAAGCGTGTCTGCAAAGCGTATCAACGAAGTGCTTGATATGCCGCTTTCCATCAAGGACGGAACACGCGAGAATGCACCAGTTGGCAAGGAAGGTGAGATTGCGTTTCGCAATGTTTCTTTTTGTTATCCAGATGCAGAGAAGGATGTCATCGAGAATATATCCTTTACCGCACACAAGGGTGAGACAGTTGCTTTTATCGGTGCGACCGGATGTGGAAAAAGTACCGTAATCAATATGATCCCACGTTTCTACGATGCAACGAAAGGCGAGGTGCTGGTTGACGGTGTAAATGTAAAAGAGTACAGTCAGAAGGCTCTCAGAAATAAGATTGGTTATGTATCTCAGAAGGCCGTTCTGTTTTCGGGAGATATTAAGAGCAATATTGCCTATGGTGATAATGGAAAGGGCGGCTTTACAGACGATGATGTGAAAAAGGCGATTGAAATCGCACAGGCAACGGAATTTGTCGATAAGACACAGGGCGGTATCAATGCTTATGTCGCGCAGGGCGGTTCAAACTTCTCGGGAGGTCAGAAGCAGCGTCTTTCCATCGCACGAGCCATCTGCCGTCATCCGGAAATATTGATTTTTGACGATTCTTTTTCCGCGCTTGATTACAAGACCGATCGTGTGCTTCGAGACACATTAAATAAAACCTGCGCTGACGCGACACGTCTGATCGTAGCGCAGCGAATCGGAACGATCCGCGATGCAGACAAGATTATTGTGCTGGAGGACGGAAAAATTGCCGGAATGGGCAGACACGAGGAACTGATGGAAAATTGCGAGGTTTATCGTCAGATCGCATATTCACAGCTGTCAAAGGAGGAACTTGCGTAATGGAAAACAAAGAATATACACCCAGACAGAATCATCCGGCACGAAGGGGCGGCCCTAGTATGGGAAGAGGTCCGGCTGAGAAAGCCTCTGATTTTAAGGGAACATGGTCAAAGTTAATTTTGTATTGCAAACGCTATCTTCCAGTTGTAATTATCGCATTGATCTGTGCTGCAGGCGGTACGGTGCTGACGCTTCTCGGACCGGATAAGTTGTCTGAGATGACAAAGGAAATCAGCAACGGTCTTCTGACCGGAGTGGACATGGATGCGGTCGGTAAGATTGGTTTTACACTGGTAGCATTTTATGGATGCGGTTCGGTATTATCGCTTGCACAGCAGTGGATTATGGCAACGGTCACACAGAACATTTCAAAGAAATTAAGAGGGGACATCTCTGGAAAAATCAATCGTCTGCCGATGAGCTATTACAGCCGCTCGACGACAGGTGATATCTTGTCCCGCGTCACAAACGATGTTGACACCATCTCGCAGTCCATGAACCAGAGCATCGGAAATCTGGTATCAGCGATTACGCTGTTTGTGGGTTCTTTGTTTATGATGCTTAAGACCGATGTGATTATGACATTTACCGCGATTGCCGCGACAATCATCGGATTTGTGCTGATGAGTGTGATCGCCAAGCGTTCCAGTAAATATTTTGTTCAGCAGCAGCGATGTCTGGGAGAGATCAACGGTCATATCGAAGAGATTTATTCAGGTCACGCGGTTGTAAAGGCATACAATGGTGAGGCAAAGGCGGCCGAGACATTTGAGCGAATGAACAATGACTTAAAAGAAAGTGCATTTCGCGCACAGTGCCTCGCAGGACTTATGCCGCCGATCATGACTTTTATCGGAAACCTAGGCTATGTGGCGGTCTGTGTGATGGGTGCGGTGCTGACGATGAAAGGTAAGATTGGTTTTGAGGTAATCGTTGCTTTCATGATGTATGTGCGCTACTTTACCCAGCCACTCTCGCAGATCGCACAGGCAGCACAGTCCTTGCAGTCTGCCGCTGCAGCAGGTGAGCGAGTATTTGAATTTCTTGAAGCAGCAGAGATGGAGGACGAGAGTGATAAGACAAAGCATCTGGAGAATGTGAAGGGTGAAGTAAGCTTTGAACATGTAAAATTTGGTTACAATGAGGATCGTGTGATCATCCACGATTTCTGTGCCGAGGCAAAGCCGGGTCAGAAGATCGCGATCGTAGGCCCGACCGGAGCCGGAAAGACAACACTTGTCAATCTGCTGATGCGTTTCTATGAACTTCAGGGAGGACGCATTTGCATCGACGGTGTACCGACAAACGAAGTACGGCGTGAGGATGTACATTCTCAGTTTTGCATGGTGCTTCAGGACACTTGGCTGTTTGAGGGTACTGTGCGGGAAAATCTGGTATATTGCACACCGAATGTCTCCGATGAGCGTATGGAAAAAGCATGCCGTGCCGTCGGTCTTGACCATTTTGTAAGAACCTTGCAGCATGGCTACGATACGGTATTAAACGATCAGGTCAATCTTTCACAAGGTCAGAAGCAGCAGCTGACCATTGCCCGTGCGATGATTGCTGACAAGCCGATGCTGATTCTCGATGAGGCTACCAGCTCCGTCGATACCAGAACCGAGCTTCAGATTCAAAGGGCAATGGACGAGCTGATGAAGAACCGCACATCCTTTGTTATCGCACATCGTCTTTCCACAATTAAGAATGCCGATTTGATTCTGGTACTCAAGGATGGCGATGTCATCGAGAGTGGAACACATGATGAGCTGCTTGCAAAGAAGGGATTTTATGCCGATCTCTACAATAGTCAGTTTGA
>CAVCXB010000134.1:0-8553 GCA_963605535.1 Wujia chipingensis | reverse complement strand
GGCTTCTTGAATGCCTTTCTTACTTCCTCTACCATGGTATCCTGAAGCATGGTTGCTCTTGTCACACCGCTCATGCCCTTGCTGGAGCATAAACTAATAATTTCACTTTCTTCTCTCTTTAATTCCTTGGCTAAATCGTGAATGTTGAGTTTTGCCATAAATGTATCACCGACCCTTTTCTTTACTTGTTGTCCAACTGTTTCTCTATTGCTTTCGCAAAACCGCTGTCAAGAACCGCTAACGATGCACGAAATTCCTTGCCGATTCCGTGGCCGAGCACTTCCTTCTGCGCGTAACATGCCAAAGGTACCTGATAATACTTACACATGTCACGAAACTTCTTTTTTGTGTTATCAGACGCATCATCCGCCACAATGACCAGACGTGCCTTTCCTGTCTTTACTGCCTTCTCGGCTGCGAACTCGCCGCTTGCAATCTTGCCTGCGCGCTCTGCCAAGCCTAAAAGGGATATTACCTTATCGTTCAATCTGCTCCAACTCCTTTTTCAGAACATCGTAGCATTGCTGCGAAACCTCTGTCTTTAAAGCCCGTTCCAGAGCTTTCTTCTTTCTGGCCTGCTCCAGACAAGCCGCATTACTGCATATATATGCGCCCCGTCCATTTTTCTTGCCGGTCAGATCAAATCCGATCGTCACGCCATCGGAATCTTCCTTCGGCGAACAAACGATACGGATGAGTTCCTTTTTGCTTTTCTTTTCCCCGCACCCTACACACTGGCGCATTGGGATTTTCTTTACAGCGGCCACTCTATCACCTCTTATTCCTGATCCGCATTTTAGACTGTCACAGCGTCTCTGCTGTTTCATTCGTCATTTCTTTCGGCTGAGCTGGCATATTTTGCTCAAACTCCTCTGCACTGCTGAAATCAATATCATCAAGAACGCCCTCTTCCTCAGCCTGACTCTCACTCTTAATGTCAATCTTGTAGCCGGTCAGCTTTGCAGTCAGACGTGCATTCTGTCCTGCCTTTCCGATTGCAAGTGACAACTGACTGTCCGGTACAACAACGAGTGCCGAATGCTCTTCCTCGTCAACTGCAACGAAGATAACCTTTGATGGACTTAACGCATTCTCGATAAACAAGGCTGCATCTTCATTCCAGTTTACGATGTCGATCTTCTCACCGCCAAGTTCGTCTACAACCGCATTTACACGAGAGCTGTTGACACCGACACAGGCACCAACTGCATCAACATTCTCATCATGAGAATAAACAGCCATCTTTGTTCTGGAACCGGCCTCTCTGCTGATTGCCTTAATCTCTACAGTGCCATCCTTGATTTCGGCAACCTCTGCCTCGAACAGTCTCTTTACAAGCTCCGGACGGGAACGGGAAAGAAGAATCTTCGGTCCCTTCGGCAGATCCTTTACTTCGACAACATAGAACTTCTTACGGGTATTGACATCATACTTCTCACCCTTGATCTGCTCGCCTGCCATTAAGGTAGCCTCTGCTTTTCCAAGGTTTACACTGACATTCATGGTGGATGCCTTTCCATCCTCACCCTTGCGCTCGAAATGTCTGGAAATCACACCACTTACCAAATCCTTCTCCATCAGCTTATAGCGCTCATATACCGCACGGTTCTCCTCCTCACGCAGCTTCTGAAGGATGATTGCCTTTGCAATCTGTGCTGCGATACGGCCGAACTCCTTGGAATTTACCTTTACATACACGGTGGAACCATAAACAGCCCTTCTGTCCAGAATCTTTGCATTCGGAAGGCTGATCTGTGTCTGCTGATCTTCTACGTTCTCAACAACTTCCTTTGCCATGTTGATCTCATACTCTCCAGTGTTGTAATCCATCGTTACGGTGATGTTATCGCTCTTTCCGAAATGATGCTTACATGCCTGAATCAAAGATTCCTCAATTGCCTTTAAGACAACTTCCTTTCTGATATTCTTTTCTTTTTCAAGGACATTTAATGCTTCCATTAATTCCGTATTCATTCTTATCTCTTTCCTTTCTCTATTTCCTTATCCACCCATTTGCCATTTCACTATTCCAGTTGTGCCAATCCGGTGAATGTAATCCAAATCAATTAAAAATCAAGTGCAAGGCGAATCAGTGCGATGTTTGTTCTCTCAAGCACCAATGTCTCCTCGTTCTCCAGTGTCAGTGTGACGGTTGTCTTGTCGTATGCCTCAAGGAGTCCTGTGTATTCCTTGCAGCCATTTACGGCACGAAACAGTCGAACCTCAACCTCCTCGCCTATGCTTCTTGCAAAATCCTTATCCTTCTTTAATGGTCTTCCAAGACCCGGAGAGCTAACCTCTAAGATATAGCTATCCTCAATGCAGTCATCCGCATCCAGAATCGGATCAGCCTCACGGCTTACCACCTCACAGTCATCGACTGCGATGCCGCCTTCCTTGTCAATGTAGACACGCAGATACCAGCTTCCTGCCTCCTTGACGTACTCCACATCAACCAGTTCAAATCCATGCTTCTGTGTGATCGACAAAAACAGATTTTCTGCATATGCTTCAATCTCTTCTTTTCTTCTCATACTCCTGCCCTTTCCCGCCGCCAGCAGGTTTGTCTTTTGCTGCAGCGTATCTGCCTGTTTTCTTGCTATTTTTCTTAGTGTGGGTATTTACATAGAAAGAGTGGACTCGCAAGCCCACTCTTTTACCATAAAAACCTATATATTTTTTATATCATATATTTTATAAAAGGTCAAGTGTTTTTTAATCCCCAATTATATTCACCACGCGCACCGGCTCGGTACTATAATTGTACTTACTGATTGTAACCTGTCCAAGTGACAATGCCGCATGAAGAATCTTTCCATCGCCAAGATACATGACAACGTGGTCAATCGTACCCGTCGCATCGGCGTAGAATAACAGATCGCCTGGCTTTGCCTCGGCAAGCGAAATCTGCGTTCCTCTGGTTGCCTGCTCACGCGAGGTTCTCGGAAGAGAGAAACCTGCACTTGCGTAGCACTGCTGAACAAAACTGGAACAATCAATTCCGCCTGTCAGGCTGGTTCCTCCGTATACATACGGCGTTCCCAAATACTGCTCACCAAACAGTAAGATCTGCTGGCGTGTCGGGGAACAATCGGAAATACTGCTCCACGGAATGGCTTCAACCAGATAAAAACCGGTCTTTACATACTCTGCATTGATGTAGCCATATGTACTGTTGAAGGCAATTTTTAACCAATCACCGTCTCGTTCCTCTACGACCTGCTTCTCATTTGCATTGAGTGTTGTCCAAACGTCATATTCCAGACCTGGACCACTTCTGACGTTTAACTTATCGGTTGTAACCTCAACCATCTGCATGCAGTGCTCAAGCGCGACCTCTTTTGCCTCGTCACCCGTCACACAGTTTTCCGACCAGATATAACCATCGATACCGCCGGAACTGATCTGCCACCAACCATTTCCCAGATCCTCAATCAACTCGCCGCCAGAATATTTTGTCAGCTTTCCAATAATGGTGCCATCCGTGGTCGGCTGATTACGCACATTCAGATAGCTGCTTACCTTTGATGCGATAAACATGTTGGAATAATGATTCCAGACATCCTCTCTCGGATCTTCATGCTTCTTTACGGTCGTTGTGGCATTTACCGCCTCTGTTTCTGCCTCACTCGCATCTGCTTCAGAGGAAAACTCCTCTTCTGCGCTTTCTGCGGTTTCTTTTGTGCTTTCACTCTCCACGGACTGCTTTGTCTGCTCTGGGGCTAGGGTCTTATTTTCGTCCTGTGCGGACGGATTGCTATCGCCCGCAACCGTTTCACTTGCATTTGCCACCTGCTTATTTCCCTTAAAGAAATCAAAGCCAACTGTCATGTGTAAAATCGCTGCCACTGCTGCAAGAACCACCCAGATTACAAGCACAATCACTAGAATCTTTGTCAGACGCTTTTTTCTGCGGCGGCGTCTCAATTCTTTTTCCTTGCGGCGTCTGAATTCTGCCATTCGCGGGGTTTCTTCATACTCTGGTCTGTTGTCATCCATGAATTTCACCTTTCCGATACTATCCCTGCACGATTATCGTATCTGCTCAGGCTTCGCATCTCTTTTCTTTTTGGTAAGCTTACTCAGTTCAATCTTCTTTCCCTGAATGTCTGCAAAAACTTTCTCCTTTGTATCAAACACATCAGCAAAAACAACTTCTTCCCCCTCTTCGAGTTTCATTGCCCTTGTACCCGCCGCTGTCTTTTTCTGAAGCGGAACTTCTTCTGTTGTAAATTTGATCGCATGTTTCTTGTTTGTCACGACTGCAACCAGTTCTTTTGACGCATCAAGAATTGCAACTAGCGAGTCTCCCTCGCCAAGCTTTGCCGCGGCAACCATCTTTTTGATGCTGATTAACTCGGCTCCAGCTGTCTTGCGGATTAGACCATTCTTCGTCACAAAAAGAAGTGTCTTTTCTCTTAAATCATCATCACTAAATACGGCTAAAATGTTCTCATCGGCACTGCTGTAGTTACACAAATTGTCGATCGGAGCGCCCTTATCTTTTACCTTTCCAAGCGGAATCGCATCAGCCTTTAAATAATGAAGCACACCTTCCTTGGTGAAGACCGCCAGACGTGAGTTCGTCTTACACGGAACAAAGCGCACATTCTCACTGCGGATTGTCTCCTCATTTCGCTCAAAGATGCCCTTGTCTACAAGCTTTACATAGCCAAAGCGATTCATCACAAATACAACATCGGATACCGTTGCTGGCTCGTCTTCAAATACAGCAAGTGCAGCGTTTGTCACCTTTGTGCGTCTCGGCACCTGATAGTGCTCACGGATACTGTCAAGTTCCTTCTGGATCGCCTGATACATTGCCTTTTTGCTTCCTAAGATACGCTCATAAGTGGCAATCTTTGCGATGGTCTTTTTGTGATCGTCCTGCAGTGCCTCTAACTCGAGTCCGATTAACTTAGACAAACGAAGCTCTAAGATTGCAGTGGCCTGCGCCTCGGTAAACATCAGCTTTGCAGCCTGCTTGCGGGACTTTTCGGTACGGAAATTGATGCCGTCCGTGATACCCTCTGACAGACATGCCTTCGCCATCTTTAATGTCTTGCTGCCGCGAATGATCTCGATAATCAGATCAATCACGTCGACGGCACGAATCAAGCCCTCCTGAATCTCGCGTCTGTTTCGCTCCTTCTCAAGAAGACTCGTGTATTTTCTGGTGTTGATGTCCACGAGGAAGTTGATGTGCTGCGTTAAAATTTCCTTTAAGCCAAGCACTTCCGGTCTTCCGTCGACAATTGCAAGCATGTTGACACCGAATGTATCCTCAAGCTTTGTCTTCTTGAACAAACCAGCAAGAATACGCTCGGCATCGGCACCCTTCTTTAGCTCGATCTCAATACGAATTCCTTCCTTGGAGGACTGGTTTGAGATATCAACAATATCTGGGAGTTTTCTGGACTCGGCAAGTGCTGCCACATCGTTCAAAAACTTTCCAATATTGGCACCGACCATCGTATATGGGATCTCCGTAATGACAATCTTATCGCGGTCGCTCTTTCGCTTGCCGCGCACGATCTCGGCCTTGCCGCGGATGCGAATTTTGCCGCGTCCTGTCTCATAGATGGAAAGTAACTCATCTTTGTTGGTCACGATGCCGCCGGTCGGGAAATCCGGTCCCTCAATAATCTCTAACAAATCCGCTGTCGTTGCATTTGGAAAATCCATCAAAAGCTTCTCCGCATTGATGATCTCACCCAAATTGTGCGGCGGTGTGCTCGTCGTCATACCGACGGCAATACCCTCGGAACCATTAATCAAAAAGTTCGGCACGCGAACCGGAAGAACGGACGGCTCTTTCTCCGTCTCATCGAAGTTTGGCACAAAATCTACGACATTTTTGTCGAGGTCAGCCAGATAAACTTCCTGTGTAAATTTCTTTAAACGGGCCTCGGTGTAACGCATCGCAGCCGCGCCATCGCCCTCAATAGAGCCAAAGTTTCCGTGACCATCGACAAGCGCCATGCCCTTCTTAAAATCCTGTGACAATACAACAAGTGCATCGTAGATGGAGGAATCACCGTGCGGATGGTATTTACCCATCGCATCACCGACGATACGCGCAGACTTTCGATGCGGCTTATCCGCATTCAGTCCCAGCTCGTCCATCGCAAAAAGCACTCTTCTTTGAACCGGCTTTAATCCGTCTCTTACATCCGGAACTGCTCGCGCCGTAATGACGGACATCGAGTAGTTGATGAAGGATTTTCGCATCTCAGACGAATATTCCGTTGTAATGATTGTTTCTGCCATTTATCTTAATTTCCTTTCGTTTCAACCCACAGTCAATTTCTTCTCGCAATTCATCCCATCGCTTTTGGGTCTGGGACTTTTTGTCTGTTGGTGTTAAATATCTAACTCTGCCTCACGGCCATGCTTATGGATAAATTCTCTTCGCGGCTCTACGTCGCTGCCCATCAACAGCTCGGTCATCTCATTTGCAAGTCTCGCATCCTCGATCTCGACACGCTTTAAGCAGCGGCTCTCTGGGTTCAAAGTCGTCTCCCACAGCTGGGAAGCATCCATCTCACCAAGTCCCTTGTAGCGCTGAAGCGTAAAATCCTTATGAGTCTTGCGGTATTTGTCAAGTGCAATGTCATCGTACAGATACTGCTCGTGACCGCGCTTTGGAACGGCCTTATACAGAGGCGGCATTGCGATATAGACATGTCCCTCCTGAATCAGCTCTGGCATGAAACGATAGAAAAAGGTCATTAAAAGGGTACTGATATGTTCACCGTCGACATCGGCATCGGCCATGATAATAATTTTGTCATAACGAAGCTTGGAAATATCAAAATCATTTCCATAGCCCTCAGAAAAGCCACAGTTAAATGCCTGAACCATCGATTTGATCTCGGCATTGGCAAGAACCTTGTCAATCGAAGCCTTCTCGACATTTAAAATCTTTCCTCGAATCGGCAAAATCGCCTGATAACGGCGATCTCTTGCAGTCTTTGCGGATCCACCTGCGGAATCTCCCTCTACAATAAAGATCTCGCACAGGCTGCTGTCCTTGCTCTCACAGTTTGCCAACTTTCCATTTCCATCAAAGGAATACTTCTGCTTGGTTAAGAGATTGGACTTTGCCTTCTCCTCTGCCTTTCGAATCTTTGCAGATTTCTCGGCACAGCCGATAATGCTCTTTAATACCTCAACATGCTTATCGAAGTAAAGCTCTAACTGCTCGCCAGTTACATTGATGACTGCCTTGGACGCATCCTGGCTGCCAAGCTTTGTCTTTGTCTGACCCTCAAAAATCGGGTCTGGATGCTTAATTGCCACAATCGCCGTCATACCACAGCGTGTATCTGGTCCGGTAAATTTCGCTGGATCCTTTAAGATGCCAAGTTCCTTTGCGTAGCTGTTGATTTCCTGTGTAAACTTTGTCTTAAAACCAGTAAGGTGAGTACCGCCGTCCGTATTATAAATGTTGTTGCAGTAGCTTAACAGTTTCTCCTCAAACAGATTGACAAACTGGAAGGCAACGGTTACTTCAATGCCATCGCTTGTTCCCGTGTAGGTGATGATGTCGTGAACCGTCTCTTTTCCTTTGTTCAGTTCACGGATATAAGCAGAGATTCCGTCTGGCTCATAGTAGGTAACCGTCTCTTCCTCGCCGCTTCTCTTATTGGTAAAGACGATCTCCAATCCTGGATTTAAATAGGTTGTCTCATGAAGACGGCTCATAATCGGTTGCGCAGAAAAGCGGGTACGCTCAAAAATCTCAGCGTCTGGCTTAAAATTGATCCAGGTACCAGTCTCCTTTGTTCTGCCCTTTTTCGGGAGAAGACCATCCTTTAACTCAATGACCGGCGTTCCTCTCTCGTATTTATCATAGTAAACCCATCCATCCTTTGCGATACGGATTTCCAAATATTCAGAAAGTGCATTTACAACAGAGGAACCGACTCCATGAAGTCCTCCGCTAGTCTTATAAGCAGTATTGTCAAATTTGCCGCCTGCGTGAAGTGTCGTAAAAATAACACGCTCTGCGGACACACCAAGCTTATGACGATCGACTGGAATACCACGACCTCTGTCCTTTACGGTGACGGAGCCGTCATTTTCCAGTGTTACTTCTATATGATTACAAAAACCTGCCAGGTGCTCATCTACTGCATTGTCTACAATCTCATATACCAAATGGTTCAAACCAGAGACCGATACGCCTCCTATATACATGCCCGGACGCTTGCGGACTG
Organism: Wujia chipingensis; assembly: GCA_963605535.1. Taxonomy (GTDB): domain Bacteria; phylum Bacillota; class Clostridia; order Lachnospirales; family Lachnospiraceae; genus Anthropogastromicrobium; species Anthropogastromicrobium chipingensis_A. The sequence continues at coordinate 331 of CAVCXB010000134.1, read as the reverse complement.
CTTCGAGTCCTTCGAGTACCGTAATACTGTCTGCATTATATGCTGCCTGTTTTGCCATTTATATTTCCTTCCTTATCTCAAGTGTGCATCAATCCTTTTTGACGCACACATCATTTTATACCATTGAATGATTCTTCCTGTCAAGATGTTTCCTGACACGCCACTGTTCTTAAGGTTTTCTTAAGTTTTGAGTGACTTGCATCTTTTATTGAACGCTTTATTGAACAGACGTTTGGATTAAGCCCAAAAAAAATGCTCTGCAAATGCAGAGCATAACAGCTTGTAGGAGAATCGAACTCCTGTTTTCGCCGTGAGAGGGCGACGTCTTAAC
>CAVCXB010000133.1:0-8553 GCA_963605535.1 Wujia chipingensis | reverse complement strand
GTATGGAGGATTTTCAGATTAATGAATACCTTCCTCTTAGGGATGTTGTATTTGAGACACTCCGACAGAAAATACTAAAGGGAGAATTAAAGCCGGGGGAGCGTTTGATCGAGGTGGCGTTGGCACAGCGTCTTGGCGTCAGCCGTACCCCGGTTCGTGAGGCAATTCATAAATTGGAGCAGGAAGGACTTGTTGTGATGGCGCCGCGAAAAGGTGCGCAGGTGGCAACAATCTCCGCACAGAGCGTGCGCGATGTGCTCGAAGTGCGAAAAGCAATGGAGTGTCTGGCCGTCTGTCTGGCCATTGCCCGCATCACACCGCAGGAGCGCATTGCACTTCGTCAGGCGGAGGAAGCTTTTGCAACAGCCAGCAGAGGAAATGATCTGCGTCTGATTGCACAGAAGGATGAAGAATTTCATAAGGTAATCTATATGGCTACCAAGAATCCAAAGCTTGATATGCTGCTCAATAATTTAAGAGAGCAGATGTATCGTTATCGCTTTGAGTATATTAAGGATGCCAACATGCGCGAGGATTTACGCCGTGAGCACAGAGAGATCACCGATGCCATCATCAAGGGTGAGTGCGAGCGTGCAAAGGCCGCGATCAGCCTTCACATTGAAAAGCAGGAAGAAAATATCTTGAAAAACTTGTAACTATTTTGCTCATGTGGTTCTGAATAGTTACGTTACAAAAAGTATAACATTCAAAAGAACAGTCCGAGTGTCAGCTTTGGCTGTTCTTTTTTCTCGTCTCGTTTGTCATTGTCCTCATCATTTGTTTCATTTACTGTTTTGGAAAGATCATTTGAATTTGATTTCGCGTCCCCCTCTGTGACACAGATTTCATCAAATAGATCCGCGCCTAGCACGCGAAGTAACGTCTGCTTTGAGGAATTTGGCACATCAAGAAATGCTTCGTCGGCAAAACAGAGCGGCGGAAAAGCAAGACACCACCAGTTGCTGCCGCGTCCTTCGCCAATTGTTACAAGAAGCGTATCGTAGATGCCAGCAGGAAACTGGCAGTCATCGTATGTTTTATAGGGAAATAAGTGTGGGCCAACCGTGCAGGAGATCGACTTGTCGGAATCAGACAGCACATCATTACAATAGGCTGTTAAAAAGGGAAGACTTTCGCTCACTAGAAAGATCGCTTCCTCTTTTGTCTGCACGTTTGACAGCGCAGGGGAGAGAATGGGAATCAGCTCTGCACACAGGCGCTTTTTATCGCTTTGGTCCTTTGTGGAGTCACTGTTTGCGAGGACGCGAAAGCGAAGCAGCTTTGAGGAGAGTGTAGAAGAGTAGTCAGTTGAAAAACTAGAAGAAGTTGAAGTAAAATTTTCATATAAATTACTGAAACGATTTCCTTGCCAAATCTTCTGAGTGATTCCCTGATAAAAACATACATGCAACATACATGTGAAAAGTGTTGTAAACGCCAAAAAGAAAATTGTGAGTTTTTTGCTGTGAGTCCTTGTCAAAATCAATACCTCCTTATCATCTTGTCTAAAGGATGAACCAAAAAATGGAAAAATATACGAAAACCGCGAAAATAAAAGCGTTCGAGGGTGCATTCCTTGACAAGGCTTTCAAAAACCGATATACTTAACCGTGTGCCGTACGTCAATTCATAGGGAATTTGCGCGGCACGAAAGACGCTGAAGGAGACAGTAACCAGAGCAAGATGCAGGACAGCGAACCGTAAGAGATGAGAGGCGGACACTGCAGGCGAATGGCGAACATCACTCTGGAGTTGCCGGCTGAAACAATTGGAATAATAAATGGAAAAGCCAAATCAGGAAAAAGGATTGGAGTAAGTTAGGACGTCATTCCGACGTTACCGGAAAACATATATCATACAGCGATGGTATACGCGCTGTAGCGTATGAGAAAGGAGAAAAAACATGTTGTACAATAAGGTTCCTACAGACTTAAAGTTTGTGGAGAGGGAGAAAGAGGTTTCCAAGTTCTGGAAAGAGCATCACATCTTCGAGAAGAGTATTGAGGAGAGAGAAGGCTGCCCTGAGTACATGTTTTATGACGGCCCGCCGACAGCAAATGGCAAGCCGCATGTTGGTCACGTGGTAACTCGTGCGATCAAGGATATGATCCCTCGTTACAGAACCATGAAAGGATATCAGGTACCGAGAAAGGCCGGCTGGGATACGCACGGACTTCCGGTCGAGCTGGAAGTAGAAAAAGAGCTTGGTCTGGACGGCAAAGAGCAGATCGAGCAGTACGGAGTTGAGCCATTTATCGAGCGCTGTAAGGCAAATGTCTGGAAATACAAGGGTATGTGGGAAGAATTTTCCGAGACCGTTGGTTTCTGGGCCGATATGGAAAATCCGTATGTTACTTACTATGATGATTTCATCGAGTCCGAGTGGTGGGCATTAAAGAACATCTGGGATAAGGGACTGCTCTACAAGGGCTTCAAGATCGTTCCGTACTGCCCAAGATGTGGAACACCACTGTCCAGCCACGAGGTTGCACAGGGTTACAAGGATGTAAAAGAGCGTTCTGCAATCGTGCGTTTCAAGGTAAAGGGCGAGGATGCCTATTTCCTGGCATGGACTACCACACCATGGACACTTCCGTCAAATGTAGCACTTTGTGTAAACCCGGATGACACCTATTGTAAGGTAAAGGCAGCAGACGGCTATACCTACTACATGGCAGAGGCACTTCTTGACAGCGTATTAGGACGTTTAAAGACAGAGGATGCTCCGGCTTATAAGGTTCTTGAGACTTATGTTGGAAAGGATCTTGAGTACAAGGAGTATGAGCCGCTGTATCAGTGTGCTGCAGATGTTGCTGCAAAGCAGAACAAGAAGGGCTTCTTCGTAACCTGTGACAGCTATGTTACGATGAGCGATGGTACCGGTATCGTTCATATCGCACCGGCATTTGGTGAGGATGATGCCAAGGTCGGCAGAAAGTATGACCTTCCGTTTGTTCAGTTGGTAGACGGCAAAGGTGAGATGACAAAGGAAACTCCATATGCAGGACTGTTTGTCAAGAAAGCAGACCCGGAGGTATTAAAGGATCTGGAAGCAGAGGGCAAGCTGTTTGCAGCACCGAAGTTTGAACACAGCTATCCGCATTGCTGGAGATGTAATACACCATTAATCTACTACGCAAGAGAGTCTTGGTTCATCAAGATGACTGCTGTAAAGGACAGACTGATCGCAAACAACAATACGATCAACTGGATTCCGGAGAGCATCGGTAAGGGTCGTTTCGGTGACTGGCTGACCAATGTTCAGGATTGGGGTCTGAGCCGTAACCGTTATTGGGGAACACCTCTGAACATCTGGCAGTGTTCCTGTGGTCATATGCATGCCATCGGAAGCAAGGAAGAATTAAAGAAGATGTCACCGGATTGCCCGGAGAATATCGAACTTCATCGTCCATTCATCGATCAGGTTCACGTTACCTGTCCGAAGTGTGGAAAGCGGATGACAAGAGTACCGGAGGTTATCGACTGCTGGTTCGACTCTGGTTCCATGCCATTTGCACAGTATCACTATCCATTTGAGAACAAGGAAGTCTTCGAGAAGAATTTCCCAGCTGACTTTATCAGTGAGGCAGTAGACCAGACAAGAGGATGGTTCTATTCCCTGCTTGCAATCTCCACTCTTTTGTTTGACAAAGCACCTTATAAGAACGTTATCGTTCTTGGCCATATTCAGGATAAAGACGGTCAGAAGATGAGTAAGTCCAAGGGCAACGCTGTTGATCCGATGGATGCACTGCGTAAGCATGGCGCAGATGCGATTCGCTGGTATTTCTACTCCAATTCCGCACCGTGGCTTCCAAACCGTTTCCACGATGACGCAGTAAAGGAAGGCCGCAGCAAGTTCATGGGTACCCTGTGGAACACCTACGCTTTCTACGTACTGTATGCAAACATCGACAACTTCAATCCGATGGAGCACACCTTAGATTATGAGAAGCTTTCCGTTATGGATAAGTGGATCCTCTCCAAGTTAAACTCCACGATTCAGACTTGCGACAGCAGCCTGGAAAACTACAAGATTCCGGAGACCGCAAAGGCACTTCAGGAATTTGTCGATGACTTGAGCAACTGGTATGTGCGCCGCAGCCGTGAGCGCTACTGGGCAAAGGGAATGGAGCGGGATAAGGTGAATGCCTATATGACGCTGTATACCTGTCTGACTGAGATCGCAAAGGCAGCAGCGCCGATGATTCCGTTCATGACAGAGGAAATCTATCAGAACATCGTTGTAAAGGTAGACCCGTCCGCACCGGAGAGCATCCATCTGTGTGACTATCCGAAGGCAAATGATGCACACGTAAATAAGGAACTTGAGGCCGATATGGATTTGGTTCTGAAGGTTGTTGTTCTCGGACGTGCGTGCCGAAACAGCGGTAACATGAAGAACCGTCAGCCACTTGCAAACATGTTTGTAAAGGCACCGTTTACACTGGACGATTACTTCAAGGATATCATCGCAGACGAGTTAAACGTCAAGGCAGTTACATTCACAGATGATGTACGTTCCTTTACGACTTACACCTTTAAGCCGCAGCTTCGTACCGTAGGTCCGAAGTATGGAAAGCTTCTTGGCAAGATCCGTACTGCCCTGTCTTCTGTAGACGGCAATGCCGCTATGGACGAATTAAAGGCAAACGGCTCTGTTACCTTTGACTTTGATGGCGAGAAGGTCGTTCTTACCGAGGAAGATCTGTTGATCGACATGACTCAGAAGGAAGGCTATGTAACCGAGAGCAATCAGGATGTTACCGTTGTATTAGACTGCAACCTGACACCGGAGCTTCTCGAAGAAGGCTTTGTAAGAGAGATCATCAGCAAGATCCAGACCATGCGTAAGGAAGCAGGCTTCGAGGTAACGGATCACATCACAGTCGGCTTCAAGGACAATGCAAAGATTGAGTCCATCTTCAGCAAGTATGCAGATGAGATTTGTGCAGATGTTCTTGCAGATAAGCTGACAGACAGCGAGATCGAAGGCTACACCAAGGAGTGGAGCATCAACGGCGAGACCGTCGTACTCACTGTCAGCAAGGAAACAAACTAAGGAGGATGAAATGAAAGCAAAAACGATTGATAAGGCTGAGCTTAAGAAGCAGATCATTTACAACGTGAAGACGCTGTACAGAAGAACCATCGATGAGGCAACCCCTCAGCAGGTATTCCAGGCAGTGGCTTATGCGCTCAAGGATGATATCATCGATCAGTGGATCGCAACCCACAAGGAAATTGAGCGCACCGATGCAAAGACTTTGTACTATCTTTCTATGGAGTTTCTGATGGGTCGTGCCCTTGGAAACAACATCTTAAATCTGTGTGCGCAGGACGAAGTAAAGGAAGTTCTTGACGAGCTTGGTTTTGATCTGAACACGATCGAGGATCAGGAGCCGGATCCGGCACTCGGAAATGGTGGTCTTGGTCGTCTGGCAGCCTGCTTCTTAGATTCCCTTGCAACTCTTGGTTATCCGGCATATGGCTGTGGAATCCGTTATAAGTATGGTATGTTTGCACAGAAAATCGAGGATGGTTATCAAAGAGAAGTTCCGGATAACTGGTTAAAGGATGGCTATCCATTCGAGATCCGTCGTGCCGAGTATGCATGCGAGGTTAAGTTCGGTGGATACGTAACCGTAACCAAGGATGAGACTGGAAGAGAGCATTTCGGTCAGGCAGGATACCAGTCCGTTCGTGCCGTACCTTATGATCTGCCGGTAGTTGGCTACAATAACAACGTTGTAAATACACTTCGTATCTGGGATGCAGAGCCGATCAACACCTTCAATCTGGACTCTTTCGACAAGGGTGATTATCAGAAGGCAGTTGAGCAGGAGAACCTGGCAAAGAATATCGTAGAGGTACTTTATCCGAACGATAATCACTATGCCGGAAAGGAGCTGCGTTTAAAGCAGCAGTACTTCTTTATCTCCGCTTCCTTACAGACCGCTGTAAACAAGTATAAGAAGAGCCACAACGGCGACGTTACCAAGATGTACGAGAAGGTTGCATTCCAGATGAATGATACCCATCCGTCCATGGCAGTGGCAGAGTTGATGCGTATCCTTATGGATGAGGAGAATCTGACATGGGAGGCTGCATGGGAAATCACAACCAAGTGCTGTGCTTACACCAACCATACCATCATGGCAGAGGCTCTTGAGAAGTGGCCGATCGAGCTGTTCTCCCGTCTGCTTCCGCGTATCTACGGAATCGTAGAGGAGATCAACCGTCGCTTCGTAGAGGAAATCGAGGCTACCTATCCGGGAAATCATGAGAAGATCGCAAAGATGGCAATCATCTATGACGGTCAGGTTCGCATGGCTCATCTGGCAATCGTAGGTTCCTACTCCGTAAATGGTGTTGCGAGACTTCATACCGAGATTCTTGAGAAGCAGGAGTTGAAGGATTTCTATCAGATGATGCCGCAGAAGTTTAATAACAAGACAAACGGTATCACGCAGAGACGTTTCCTGCTTCATGCAAATCCGCTTCTGGCAAACTGGGTAACCGATAAGATCAGCGATGCATGGATTACCGATCTGCCGCAGATGGCAAAGCTGAAGCTGTTCGTAGATGATCCGAAGAGCCAGCAGGAATTCATGAACATCAAGTATCAGAACAAGGTTCGTCTGGCAAAGTATATCAAAGAACACAATGGAGTGGATGTGGATCCGCGTTCCATCTTTGATGTACAGGTAAAGCGTCTGCATGAGTACAAGAGACAGCTCCTTAACATCTTACACGTTATGTATATCTACAACGAGTTGAAGAGCCATCCGGATATGGAATATTATCCACATACCTTCATCTTCGGTGCAAAGGCCGCTGCTGGATATCGCCGTGCAAAGCTGACCATCAAGCTGATTAATTCGGTAGCAGATGTCATCAACAACGATAAGTCCATCAATGGAAAGATCAAGGTTGTATTCATCGAGAATTACCGTGTATCAAATGCAGAGATTATCTTTGCAGCAGCTGATGTTTCCGAGCAGATTTCCACTGCTTCTAAGGAGGCATCCGGTACCGGTAACATGAAGTTTATGTTAAACGGCGCAATCACCTGCGGTACACTTGACGGTGCAAACGTAGAGATCTTAGAGGAAGTTGGCGATGATAACGCAGTTATCTTCGGTATGACAGCCGATGAGGTTATCAACTACGAGAAGAATGGCGGATATGATCCGATGCAGATCTTTAACGAGAATCAGGAGATTCGTCAGGTTCTGATGCAATTAATCAACGGCTTCTATTCTCCGCAGGATCCGGAGCTGTTCCGCGATATCTACAACTCTCTGCTGAATACTTACAGCAGCGACCGCGCGGATACTTACTTCATCCTCAAGGATTTCATGTCCTATCATGAGGCACACATGAAGATCAACAGCCTGTATCAGGATACGCAGAAGTGGGCGCACATCGTAATGACAAATACCGCTTGCAGCGGAAAGTTCACATCTGACCGTACCATTCAGCAGTATGTTGATGAGATCTGGAAGTTAGACAAGGTGACAGTAGAACTGTGATTTTGTAAATATCGTGTCTGACCGCACGAATAATACAACAAGAATCATACAACAAAAAGGCTTCGCACATATTGTGCGAGGCCTTTTTGCTATGGGGTTCTAAATCGTTATGGAATTTTATTATTGATAATCAAAAATCCACTCAAGGAATGCAATTGAATTATCCAGTCGGGAGGTATTGCATGCAACGCCAAGGTAGCAAGGTGTAACCTGAAGATAATTTTTATTTACGATACGAGTATCACTTACTTCGATTGCCGCTGCGTATTGACCGAGAACAGTACCATCTTCATCGGTACGATTTAAATAAAGAATACGGTCCTGTTCCTTTAAATACTGGAAGAATGCAGTGGGAAGAACCTCTTCCAGATCGGCAAATAATGTATTATCTTCCTCACCGACACCATAATAGTTTACAAATGCAATATTGCCGCCGATTACGTCCAGATCGTGCGCGGCCGCCATTGCCATAACCTTCATCATAGAAGTATAGGAGCTTTCATCGGTACCGTTAAGGTCAAGATATTCTGTCAGGTCAAAATTAATTTGATAATCATTCAGATTCATACCCACATAATCGGCAAATTCTTCTTCAAGTGAAGTAACATCTGCATCATCGGTCAGATAATTGTTGTAAACGTGAACCTGTACGATAAACGGGCGGCTGTTTTTTACTACGGATACCGTAATGCTGACAACCATTGCCACCACAATGACAATTATGAACACCGGAACTTTGTAATAACTCCAAAAATATTCCCATCCATCCTGAAAACCCATCGCCTTCATCTTAGCAATCTCGGATTTGATGCTGCGTTTTTCATTTTTTACTGGCGTAAATTCTTCTTTTTTGGCTTGCGCCTTGCTTTTGTCATCTACTTCGAGTCTCATATTTTCATCCATGCCTTTCCATTCTCTAGGAATATAGTAATATGATACCAGGGTCAAAAGGTCAGAAAGCCGATGCAAGCTTGCTTGCAAGAGGATTTTTGACCTCTTGACCCGCCAAAAACATGAG
>CAVCXB010000132.1:0-8582 GCA_963605535.1 Wujia chipingensis | reverse complement strand
ACTCCGAGGGTGTTCGCGTTCATCATGAACGAATTGCCATCACATTCTTGGCTATGCTTATTATACTCGTTCTGCTCGATTTTAGTCAAGCGCGTTTTATCATGCTGGCGATCTTCAGTTCATTTTCGATACGATCCCGTCCGTAAATGATTTCTATTGTCTTAAGTACAGCAGGGTGATCTGTTGCAATTCCACACAATTTCCCGATGCCATCTATCAAAGCATTTATGCTCTCGATCAGATCCGCGCCACTTGAAAAATCAGTTTCGTACTCTACCATTCCATCTTCAAAATATTTACAGATGATCGCCGGATACCGTCCGACTTTGTAACCATACACCATCATACGCGCTTTCCCTCCTCCAACACTTCGCCTGTTGCTGGGTCTACTTTCGGGCCTATATCCAACGGCCGCGGCTTCGGGTTCTGCAACTTATGCCGACGCGACCGAATGAACGCGTTAAAATATACCGTCATTTTTGTACTCAAAATCGTATGCCATTCTGGGCGTTCATAGCGAATTGCCGCAGAAAAGTCACACAATTCAGTAATTTCATTCTCCTCGATGTACTCTTCCATGGAAATCACCATATTCTGCATTTCAGTCGCAGAATAACGCAGAATTTCCGCAGGGTCGGCACCGTTATGACCTACAATCTCCGCAGGGTCGTACTGGGCCTTAGACGGATTATCCAGATGTGCCATATAGCGTACAACAGCACAGCGATCACTTACCTGCTGGGGCGCAGCTACGCCTACAATCGTGCCGTTTTCGGACTCACCAAAGATACCCTTGAAAAACTCAGATACCTGTGCTTGCGTTTTGACATTCTCAAACATGAAAAGTGTATGATAATGCGGCTTTTTCGGCTCTCCGTCCGCATTATAGTCCTGATCGTGCAGTGGGCTTTGCACCCACTTTACAAGATGCTCGTCCACCTCATCAGCCCAGTCCTCCGGCAAATCGTCCGGATAGAAAATTACCGCCCAGTTGCGTGTTCTCTGGCCTGCACGCTTCTCATCGTACCGTTTTTCTCCCTCTTTTTGCGCTTTACTTCGCTTTGCCATAATAAAAAAACCTCCATGTTCATGGAGGGTACACTTTGCAATCGGACTGTAATCTTAACCAATCACCGGTAACTTTACCATTGCATTTTTTCTCATCACGAGTGCAATAATTGGTTGGCTAATCTTGACATCAAGCGATTTGATAGATATAATTAAATCGCTATGAAGCGAGTGCATGAGTTACCCCTCATGTAATCGTCCGAGTGCATGAGCTTGACCCTCATGTATTCGCGTGGTCGGTGCTTCCAACACCTACCACAACCAGTATACAAAAGTCCACCTGCCTTGTCAATGGTTGGTGGACTTTTTGTATGCCTATTTTTCATGTCGAAACCGCCCAGCTTGAACGCAGGCGGTTTTAATTTTATCTCAACTAAAATTTATGGGAACAAAGTACCCTCGAAATATGGGAACAAGGTCAAAATCTCGACACCTTGTTCCCATATTTGAAAATGCCCAAAAAGCCAGACGCCATCTGACTTTTTGGGGGGTGGGTGCAGATATGGGAACACGGAACGCATAGGGGGGTGTCGTAGTCCCCCCTATGCGTTCCTCCCTGCCGTAGAATTTCGCTGAAATTTAAGGGGAATTTCGCGCCTGCGGGCGCGACCCTGCGGGGCTGTTGACAGAACGCGCAATCTTCATTGCTGCTCGCTTTGAGGATATTCCCCGCGCCTTCACCGCTCTGCAAGTCTTTTGCTGGCAGGGGCTTTGTCACGCGCCTGCGGGCGCTCCATGTGATCCGCTACGCTCTCACATCTCCTGTCCGACAGTACTCGCCATGCGGATAAATCTATGCCTATTAAGCGTTATCTCTCATCGAGATTGCTCGTCCTCGTCTTTACAACGCTGCTTTTGACGCGGCTGCTCGTGTAAACGCTCTGGCGCGACTTCCTGTATAATAGCTCGAAGCTTGCTATTATCTTTCCGAAGATTGTTAATCTCCACTCGCGCTTTTAGACTCGGCCTATCTTTCTCCACCTCTTGAATTTTTTCTTTAAGCTGTCGATTAGCATCATCGATCCACTGGTTAGTTTGGCTTTTTATTCTTTCTACTTCAGCTCTAGCAGCATCTCGCTGCTGTAGAGCAGTATCTCGTTCTACACCCATACTCTCTACAGCAGCGGTCATACTATCCACTCTAGCCGCTGTGCGCTTGATGGCTTCAAATTCTTTGTAGGTCACACCCTTTAGCCCGCCAAACCATGTGCGTTCGCCTATAACAGCTTCTACCTCCGCGCTGGTCAGCTTCTCACGCTTCGCCGTTAAGGCCGTTATTTCGCGCTCTAAGCCGTCTTTGTTCTGCCGTAAGGTATTTACACTACCCTGCATCTCAGAAAGCGCCTGACGGGCATCTACGAGCCGTTCTCGCTGTTTCTCAATGGCAGCGGTATAAGACTTAAACTCTGGCGTGTTGAAATGCTCTCTGCGCTTGCCCTTATCCGCACCCTCACCACGTTCGAGGCCGTAGGCCTTGCCCACCTCATGGTAAAATTCATCATGCAACGCAGTAAGACCCCTCTTGTCGAAAATCTCCTTGCAGCACAGACGGTTGTCTTGCGTAATCGGCACGAGGTACAAGTGCATATGTGGCGTGGTTTCGTCCATATGCACCACCGCTGACAAGATATTCTCTTTGCCGTATCGCGCAACCATGAAGTCATAGCTGCGCTGGAAGAACTCGCGCTGCTGCTCTGCACTCAGCTGCGCGAAGAACTCACGATCCGACGAAATCACGACACCGCACAGCTTGACGGCGTCCTTACGAACACGAGCAATACCAGCTTCACGCAGTCGATCGTCAATCCGCCTGGCATATGTCCCTCTGGCGTGTAGTGCCGGCTCATGCAGCTGGTAGTTCTGCTCCGTCTTGCTCCAGTCAATGTCCGGGTTCGTATGCGACACGCCCTCGCGCTCACGCTCCGAATGTATCTCTACGCCCCCGATTGCTGACCCTTTCAGCTTCTGCACATGAATGACTTGGTACGACATCGCAGCCACCTCCATACTTTAGGTTCGGTATCCCGTCTGCGCGGAATACTTTGCCTAAAGTATAGCACATTATACTTTACTCCGCAAAGTTAATGTGCGCTGCCGCGAGCTGGAGGGGGGAATATCCCCCTCACTGCTTCGCAGCTTCCCCCTTGTCGCAGACTGTCAATCCATGCTACAATATCAGTGCTGCTTGCCACTTCGTCCCGGTACTCCGGGAGGAGGTGAAATCATGGACGAAGTCATCACATTCTTTCTTTCCGTCGCAGCGAGCATAGTCGGCTACTATGTTTGCAAATGGCTTGACGGAAAGTTTGGCAAGCGGTAAGCAAAAAAAGAACACCCTCGGAGCGGCTACTCCGAGGGTGTTCGCGTTCATCATGAACGAATTGCCATCACATTCTTGGCTACTCATAGTATACTCGTTTTTTCGGTATTTAGTCAAGCGCGTTTTGCCATTAAGGGCATATGGTCGTTTGGGGTTTTTAAGGGGTATTCCCCTTAACAAGCGGATTTTGGCTATCCAAAATCCTATGCTTGCGAAAGTTGTAACCTTTAGCGTGCTAAAGTGCTTTCGCGCGTCCCGCGCGAGGGCCTATCTTTCCCGTTTTTCTCTTAATTTGTGCGCTTTGTGCGCTCCAATCTGTTCGTTTTGTTCGGTCGGATTTTGTCGATTTTTGTCGAAAAAAAGACGGCACGCCGGAACGCTACGAGGGCAAGATAAAATCCTCCGGCATGACTACGTTGTCGCCCAGCAGGAGAATGCGCGGTAGCGCATGAACAACCAACAGCACGCTTACGGTCTGCAGAAACGCAGCCATGCGGGCACAGGCCTTGCCCGAGCCGTCCCTTGTAATCCGCGTTCTAATAACAAATTAGATCGCGTGCCGGTCTGCTCTCAGACTGCAAACGCGGTCGTAAAGTGAACTGTGTTGAAGTGCTGAAATCCGCGTTCAGGGAAGAGCGCGAGAGGGGAACACTCTCGCCTTTATCCGCGAGGTTATCCTTGCGGATAAAGAAGAGAGCAAAATCAAGTTAAAACCTCAAAAACATTAGATACTGTCTAGCTTTTTTGGGTTTTTGGTTGAGTTGGTATTTCAACTCGTTTGAGTTGATATTTCAGCCTCTTTTAACTTATTATCTCAGTTCAAATGAACTGATTATTCCAACTCATTTGTACCATTCATCAGTACGAATGAGTTGATGTTGACAGTTCATATTTTAACTGTTATAATCAGCTCAAACGAGTTGAAAAGAGGTGATAAATAGTGGCAAAATACGACAAGAGCATGGAGTATATCAGCCAGACACAGACGCTCATAGGTACACAGAGAAAGCGGTTAGTGGATCAAGACACCGGAGAGCTGATTGAAGTCGATCAGATCACCAAGAGGGCGTTAGGGCAGAAACAGTTCTGGAAGATCTATCTCATGGATTTCTTGCAGGTGCTGGGCGGTTTCGAGTATAAACAACTTGATGTGCTGATATATATACTGGAGCACACGGAAGCAGCGAACAATACATTCATCGGAACGTACAGAAGTCTTGAAAGTAATGTCGGTGTATGTTATGACACAGTTCGACGAACGATGACTTTATTGCAGGACAAAGGCTTCATGCGAAAAATATCCAACGGCGTGTATCAGGTTAGCCCAACCATCATGATGAAAGGTTCTGAACACAAGAAAAGTCTGCTCCTTAACTACTTCGCAGATGAGGAACGACCGGAGCAGGCCGCTACCGATGAGAGCGACCAATAACCGAGTTCGGACGGAACTGCAGACCGCCCGAACAAAGAGGTTCAATCCCCGTCAGCTGACGGGGATTGTTTTTTATTGCCCGGAAAAGGGTGAGCATAAGCGCAACTTAAAATTGCATTTCCCGTGTGCTATTTTATAGCGAGCTTGCGAGGGGTTTACCCCTTCAATCCCCATTACCTGTCAAGGTTATTAGGACGCGCTGTTTCCTGTGTGCTGCTCTCTCACTGGTGCCCACATGGCTGCCGTTTCAGCCAGCTGTAAGCGCGCTGAGATGCCGCAGGTTGCGACCTGCGGTCAGTAGCCGAGCCGTTATACTCTCGGCTCTCAAAATCGCTTACGGCGCATCTACGGGGTTTAAGGACGGCGCGCCGGAACGCTACGAGGGCAAAATAAAATCCCCCGGCAACTGCCGGGGGATTTTATTTTTTTCAATCACTGTAATCCGGCATCGCTTTTTATTATTTTCAGCAGATATGCGAAACGATGCTTGATCTTTTTCTGTGCGGCAGCGCGGTTAAGTGCTGCATAACGCTCTTGCAGATAAGCGTGCTGACGAAATTCAAGACCCATGTCGTTCGCTGGCAGCTTGTCATCCGGTAGGCTGCGAACGATGCACATGACCTGTTCAATTTCTTCTGGACTGAACTCCGGTTCTTCCGTTCCCTGTCGGCAGCAGGCATCGCGGTAGAAGTCCATACGAATGGAATAATCATCGTCCGGCAGAGGTGCAGCGGTGCAGATCGGCAGCGCTGGTGGTTCGATCTGTGGTGTAAGCGGTTCGGGTTCAAAGCGGATTGCTACGACCTTTCGACCGCGTTTGATGGACGTGTAGGTGTAACGACACTCTGTCTTTTCATGCAGCTCTTTCTGGGTTTTTTTCAAGAGAAGGTTGTTGAAGTGTTTGAACTCCTTATAGGTTTCTTCGTTCTCACAAGCCAGAATACGCTTCAACTTTTCGAGGTCTACTTCCCAAGACTTCCGAAAGCGGTTCGCTTCAAGGTAGATAAACATGATGTAGGAGTATCGGCTCGTTAGAGAAGTGATGCAGCGGAGCTTGTACCGAAGATAACCAAGATCCTCGATGTTGAAGAAGTATTTCATGGCTTTCTGGGTACACTCCAACTTTACCTGCCAAAGTCCGTTCTCGTCCTGCTCTGCTTCGGCTTCTTCAAAAAGCGTCACAAGCCGAAAGCCTTTTTTTGTGTCCTTGTCTGGAACTTCCACAACATTCCCCATGAGGTGCTTCAGCCTTGCCTTTAGGTCTGGATTGTTGATTTTCTGGACACCAAGGGCTTCTTCAATTTCCCCTTTTTCAAGCACAATCTGCCGCTTGTCTGGCTTGTGGCTGTCGATACGGGAAAGGTAGGTATCAAGGATTTTGAACTCGGAAAGGGTAAGGTCAGACTGCCAGAGAGCGAAGAGGGGCAGGCTCTTTTGAACGACCAACTTTTCTTCGTTCCCTAAGCCGATAATGGGTTCAACTTTCTTCTTCGCCATCATTCCACCTCTTCCAAGGAGAAATCATACTCTATACCGGCGAAGATGATACCTTTCTTCCGTTTGTCTGCACTTAACTTCATGAACTGAGCCAAAACATAGTCGTATCTTGCAACCGCTCGCTCATTCCCTTTTGCTATTTCTTTTTCTCGGTCAAACTTCATGTATTGGTGAATCAGAACACCATCGTTCCATGCTTGATACTCTGCTCTAATCATTCTATTTCCCCTCGCTTAAATTTGATGTCTATATTATATCTGTTAGGTAATAATTTGTCAAGTCGTTATTTATTACCTTTGTGGAAGAAGTCTATTACCTTTGCGGAAGAAGTCTATTACCTTTGCGGAAGAAGTCTATTACCTATAATGCCAAAATCGTCAGATATACCGTCATTTTTTAGGTACCGTAATCAAGTAGCGTAATCAAGTAGTGTAATCAAGTAGGTAATCAAGCTATCTATCAAGGGCAGGAAAAAGTCTATCACCTATGCGGAAAAAGTCTATTACCTTTCCGAAAATGTAGGATTAAAGTTACCAAGATAGATAGACAGACAATGTAATATTAGAATAACAAAACTATAACCAGATTAAAAAAAATAAGATAGAATACGGTCTTTACCGCGATAATTCGTCATTATTACGCTGCTTTTGCTCTTCTAAAAACTCCGGCGCAATTTGCTGCACGATGCCTCGCAAGCGTCTCACTTCTCTCCTTAACTCATCGTTTTCTTTTCTTAAATCAGCCATTCCCAGTCGTTTATGTATGCCTATCTTGTTTTTACTTTCAATCTCTTCAACTTTTTTTCTCGCGCGTTCTTCCGCTAAAATGGCCTTTTCCTCTGCTTCTGCTTGCGCTTTTTTGGCTTGCTGGCACTCCTGCATTGCTTCATCGACCTTGGCTGCTGTGCGCTTCACTGCTTCAAACTCTTTATAAGTCACGCCCTTTAGGCCACCGAACCAAGTCTTTTCGCCTTTAACAGCTTCGACCTCCGCGCTGGTCAGCTTCTCACGCTTCGCCGTTAAGGCCGTTATTTCGCGCTCTAAGCCGTCTTTGTTCTGCCGTAAGGTATTTACACTACCCTGCATCTCAGAAAGCGCCTGACGGGCATCTACGAGCCGTTCTCGCTGTTTCTCAATGGCAGCGGTATAAGACTTAAACTCTGGCGTGTTGAAATGCTCTCTGCGCTTGCCCTTATCCGCACCCTCACCACGTTCGAGGCCGTAGGCCTTGCCCACCTCATGGTAAAATTCATCATGCAACGCAGTAAGACCCCTCTTGTCGAAAATCTCCTTGCAGCACAGACGGTTGTCTTGCGTAATCGGCACGAGGTACAAGTGCATATGTGGCGTGGTTTCGTCCATATGCACCACCGCTGACAAGATATTCTCTTTGCCGTATCGCGCAACCATGAAGTCATAGCTGCGCTGGAAGAACTCGCGCTGCTGCTCTGCACTCAGCTGCGCGAAGAACTCACGATCCGACGAAATCACGACACCGCACAGCTTGACGGCGTCCTTACGAACACGAGCAATACCAGCTTCACGCAGTCGATCGTCAATCCGCCTGGCATATGTCCCTCTGGCGTGTAGTGCCGGCTCATGCAGCTGGTAGTTCTGCTCCGTCTTGCTCCAGTCAATGTCCGGGTTCGTATGCGACACGCCCTCGCGCTCACGCTCCGAATGTATCTCTACGCCCCCGATTGCTGACCCTTTCAGCTTCTGCACATGAATGACTTGGTACGACATCGCAGCCACCTCCATACTTTAGGTTCGGTATCCCGTCTGCGCGGAATACTTTGCCTAAAGTATAGCACATTATACTTTACTCCGCAAAGTTAATGTGCGCTGCCGCGAGCTGGAGGGGGGAATATCCCCCTCACTGCTTCGCAGCTTCCCCCTTGTCGCAGACTGTCAATCCATGCTACAATATCAGTGCTGCTTGCCACTTCGTCCCGGTACTCCGGGAGGAGGTGAAATCATGGACGAAGTCATCACATTCTTTCTTTCCGTCGCAGCGAGCATAGTCGGCTACTATGTTTGCAAATGGCTTGACGGAAAGTTTGGCAAGCGGTAAGCAAAAAAAGAACACCCTCGGAGCGGCTACTCCGAGGGTGTTCGCGTTCATCATGAACGAATTGCCATCACATTCTTGGCTACTCATAGTATACTCGTTTTTTCGGTATTTAGTCAAGCGCGTTTTGCCATTAAGGGCATATGGTCGTTTGGGGTTTTTAAGGGGTATTCCCCTTAACAAGCGGATTTTGGC
>CAVCXB010000131.1:0-8582 GCA_963605535.1 Wujia chipingensis | reverse complement strand
AATATCGCATCCTACTTTTCCTTTTCCATAGACATGGCGAACAGTGCCATCCTTTTTTCTCTTACGAATGGGCTTTCCTTCAACGGTTACGTGAACGTAAACACGTAATCGTCCCCGAATTTTTTTGCACACAAGGGATGCAAAACAGGGTCTGTAGGTATCCATGAGCGTTCCTTTTGCCAACTGCTCAACCGCCTTCGCGTCATGCCGTTCTGGGTCTTGCAGATAAGCCGCTATCGCTTTTGTTTCCTCACAAAGCCACAAATCCTTTTCGTTCCATTTACACGGAATCGACAGTTTTCCATACTGAAACTGGATACCGAATTCCGACTGTGAAATGACAATTCCTCGATTACACTGTTTTGCCCGTATTTCCGGAAGATCCCCACTTTTGTTCAGTTGACTTTGTTTTTTCCATTCAACTGACCTTTTTCTCTCATATTTTTGTCCCACAAACACAAGAAAGCGGGTACCGATTACTTCTACTCGATACCCGCTTTCAAACTTCGTTATCCATTGGATAATACCTCTTTTTTCTTTAATTGTCAACTTTCTTGGATTTAGGAATAAGTTTTCTTTTTTGACTTTGTTTGTCTTTTCTTTTTCTTATCCGTTTGTTGTTGCTTTGTACTTTGTTATGAAATTGTTTTTGTTTTACTTTCTTCTGCAAGAACTTTCTTTTCTTTTTTCTTATTCTCTTTTTGTCTGTCTGCATTTCTCTGATAAGATAGACTGTGGGCTGATATGAATACTTTGCATCCTTTGATTTTGAAATATTGATATCATATTTTTCTATCGGCTTCCCGTTGATTCTTTTCTTTGTCTTCGGGGTTCCTCTGATCTGTTTTCTCTTCACAGATTAGAAATCATTGATTGCTTTTGACAGCTTTGAAAATCGTTCTATATAGAATTTTGTTTTCCTATGTTTCAATTACTTGTACGTATTAATTAAGTAATGAAACGAAGCTTAACTGTACTTTGGACCGTACCTCCTTTTCTGGGTTTCCCTCCCGATTTTTTTGGATGTTTCTTTATTTCTTTGTTGTGACTTCATTATAGCCTACAGTTTCTATTTTGTCAAGCTTTTCTTGAAAATATTTTTAAGTTTTTCTTTATCTTTTCTTAATTGTTTAAATTGTATAGAATTATTCAAGCAGTTTTAAAATACTTACTAGCTATGATCGGTGTCAATTTCATTGTTGACTGAATCTTTTTAAATTTGCCACTGTCTGTTACTACCTTGGTTAAACTTTTGATTAAAAGTTTGTCCAAAATTTTCTTTGAAAGTTTCTTTGAAATCTTTTGTAAAATCAAAAAAGAGCCTTGGTTCTACAGCCAATGCTATAAAACCAAAGCCCTCTATGCTTCTCTGAACTTAGTTTCAATCTACTTAACCCTACTTATCGCAGCTTCATTTACTTTCAGCTCAAATTAACGCAGCTTCATTTGCTTCCTATTATTTTCAATTACTTCCAATTTAAAATAATATCTTTTAACTCTTCTACGCTCTCGGCTATCTTGGTAGCTCCTGCCTCCTCAAGCTCTTCTCGACTTCCGTAGCCGTATGTGACACCAATGCAGTCCATGCCCATCGCCTGTGCACCCTTTACGTCATAGCTGCGGTCACCAACCATGACAGCCTCGGACAAATCCGGAATGTTCATCTGCTCCAATGCATAGGCAAGCACCTCTGCCTTGTTGGTTCTTCCCTCATCCATCGTTGCGCCTGCCATTACCTTGATGTAGTCGCGGATATGGAAATGCTTTAAAACGATATCGGCAAATGCCTCTGGCTTTGAGGTTGCCATTGCCAGAAAATATCCTTTTTCCTCCAGCTCCTTTAACATCTCCTCAATGCCCGGATAAATCTCATTCTCGTAAATTCCGATTGGCTGAAAATACTCACGAAATGCGACAACGGCTTCCTTTGCCTGCTCGTCGCTCATGCCGTAGCGATCACGATAGGTATCTAATAACGGCGGTCCAATAAAGAACGTCAGATCGTGATAATCGGCCTCGATACCAAAATGTGCCAGTCCTCTTGCTGCAGATTTGCAGATTCCCTCCATTGGATCGGTAAGCGTACCGTCCAAATCAAATAAAACGTATTTTTTCATAACTCATGTCCCTTCGTATTCGTATTCTTATTTCTATTTTCTTTTTGTGGTCTTGCCTTTTGTGTTTTCACACCTTTGTTTTTTTGTACTGCCTTATTGCTTCTTATATAATTCGCTTTTCATCAAGATCAGACCTTGAAGCGATAGCCTACGCCCCAAATGGTCTCAATATACTGTGGCTTTGACGTATCGTACTCAATCTTCTCACGAATCTTTTTAATATGAACCGTTACTGTCGCAATATCACCGATGGATGCCATATCCCAGATCTTGCGGAACAGTTCGTCCTTTGTAAAGACGTGATTCGGATTCTCCGCAAGGAAGGTAAGAAGATCAAATTCCTTTGTCGTAAACGCCTTCTCCTCACCGTTTACCCATACGCGGCGTGCTGTCTTGTCGATCTTGATTCCACGAATCTCCACAATATCATTCTGCTGTGCATTGCTGCCGACTAATCTCTGGTAACGTGCCATATGTGCCTTTACGCGTGCAACCAGCTCACTCGGGCTGAATGGCTTTGTCATATAATCATCGGCACCAAGTCCCAAACCGCGAATCTTGTCGATATCATCTTTCTTTGCAGAAACCATGATAATCGGCGTATTTTTGTGCTCGCGAATCTTCTTGCAGATGTCAAATCCATCAATGCCTGGAAGCATCAAATCCAGAATGATCAGATCAAATTCTTCCTTGAGTGCCCGATCAAGTCCACTCTCACCATTTGTCTCAATTTCTACTTCAAAGCCTGAGAGTTCCAGATAATCTCGCTCAAGCTCTGCGATGCTGATTTCATCTTCTACGATTAATATCCTTGACATTTTATTCCTTCCTTTCTTTTCCATGCATCTGTATGATGCGCGACGTGGAATTCTTTGCCGAAGCTTCCTGCGTAAACGCCACCTTGCCGGTGCTATTTTCCTTCGCCGCCCTTGTTTCTTTTAGTTTCGCGTCTTTTGAATCTTTTGTTTTGGCTTCTTTCGTTTTGCCATCCTTTGCCTTTAGATCCTTTGTATTCGCATCATCTGCATCGTCATCATCTGTTGTCTCTACTTTTTGTACGTTTTCCTGATACTTTCTCAAAACAAAGTATACAACGGTACCTGTCCCTTCCTTACTCGAAGCCCACACCTTTCCGCCGTGATCCTCCATGATCTTTCGAACAATCGAAAGTCCAATACCGCTGCCGCCCTTTGACGAATTTCGGGACGAATCGGTGCGATAGAAACGATCAAAGATATACGGAATATCCTTTGCCGCGATACCTTTTCCATTATCCTCAATCTCTACCTGAATAAAATCGCCAACATCTTTAATACGCATATTGATAAAGCACTGCGACTTATCAAAATATTTACAGGAATTGCCGATGATGTTATTGACTACGCGGCGAATCTGCTCTGGATCGGCAATAACCATTACATTTTCATCCACATAATTGGCATACTGGAATACGATATTTTTCGCACCTAAATCAAGACCAACCTCCTCAGCGCAATCGCCAAAATAATCGTTAACATTGATCTTTCTGAAATTATATGGAATGCGGTTCGTGTCGATCTTTGAGTAAAAGGTCAGCTCGTCGATCAGACGCTGCATATCGTTTGTCTTATTATAGACGGTTTTTAAGTAGCGCTCCATCTTCTCCGGCGTATCGGCAACACCATCCATGATGCCCTCGACATACCCCTTAATCGAAGTGATCGGTGTCTTTAAGTCATGCGAAATATTGCTGATCAGCTCACGGTTTTCATTGTCAAAGCGAATCTTTTCCTCGGCACTCTCCTTAAGCCGCTGTCTCATCTTCTCAAAATCCGTACACAGCTGACCCATCTCATCGTTTGAAGTCGCTACCACCTGAAAGTCCAGATTGCCCGATTTGATCTTTTCGGTTGCCTGACGAAGCTCCCTTATCGGCTGCACGATTGAACGGTAAATCCATGTCGTAAAGATACATGCCGTCAAAAACAGAATAAAGACCATCGCAAAAATAAATTGAACAACAAGTTGTTTTAATTCAGGAAGCCACTGGTTGACCTTCACAAGCGTATAGACCTGTGCCCGACTGCCATCAGCAAATGTACTGTCGACAGCTTTTCCCAGAATCGTATTTTCCTGACTTAGATATACGGAACCCGACGCACTTGTAATCTCCGCATCCTGTGACTCTTTCTCGATTGCCTCGATTTCCTCCTGCTGCAATGGCTTATAACTGTAATAAATGTCATTATCCTTCAGCACAACGACATTGATAAATTTACCTGCCTCTTTCTGGCAGTATGCCTCCAGTGCTTCTTTATCTTCCAGCAATCCGCTGTCTTCTTCTACTTCTTCCTGCAATTTCAGCTGTACATTATTCATCAGCTGGCTGAACAATTTATTGTTACTCGGGAAAAAGTCCGTAAGCTCTGCCGACACGCCGTAGCTGTTCTGGATGATCACAAACTGATACCGTACCAGCACAACACTGAATACACAGAACAAAAAAAGCGGTATTGCCATAATCATTAAAAATGAAATGATTAACTTATTTTTCAGCTTCATGGCATTCTCCTTTCCTTCGTTTTCTTCTGCCATAAGCTTATTATATCAGATTCTTTGTTCTGCGTATCTAAAAAATGAGCGAATGATTCTAAAAAAACTATAAATAAAAATACTCCATCTCGGTGCTAATCAAATTTATGATAATCCTCCCGTAAACGTGAACTATAGATCTTCATCCCGCCCAGAGCTGAGCGCAAATCCATAGACCTGCTGGATCCCTGCCGCAAGCAATGCCTTTGCACAGGATTCCATGGTGCTTCCTGTCGTGTAAATATCATCGACAAGAATCACGCGCTGATAGCCTCGTGCCAAATTCTCATCCGCGATAAATGCATCGACAAGATTTGCCTGACGCGCTGCACTGTTAAGATCTTTTTGTGGGCGTGTCTTTTTTACGCGAGTAAGTACCTCCGTGTCGACAGGAAGTGCCCACACCTCTGCGATTCGCCGTGCGATCTCCTCTGCCTGATTAAAGCCGCGTTTTCGCCGTTTGGATGGATGAAGCGGCACCGGAATCAGGCAGTCACATTGCCAGCTCATAACAATGTCCTGATAGTCCTCGGCGGCTATTTTGCATGGATAGTCGAGCAGCTGCCTTGCATTGTGATACTTAACTTGAAAGATCATTTTGTGCACCCACTCCTCGCGGTAATCAAACCCAGTCAAGCTGCGGATGATACAGCGTTTCATTCGCATACAATCCTCACAGTATTCTCTCTCCTCGTTTTGCAGCAGACGGCCGCATTTGAAGCAGCCCTTGTCTCCTACCAAACGAAGCTTTTTTCTGCATGTATCACAGATTGGCTTTTCCCATGCACCGGTAATATCCTGACATACGGGACATCGCCTCGGAAAAAGCAGCTCATCAAGCCAGCTCATAGACCTCCTTTATCCGATCCTTTAATCCACTATAGCGCTTCTGCTCCTGCTCGTTTGCAATCATCTCCTGAAACGTGCGGACACTTCCCACGATGCAAACACAGCTTTTTGCTCTGGTGACAGCCGTGTAGAGCAGGTTTCGGTTCATTAGCATCCTCGGACCACCAAGAAGCGGCAAAATGACTGCCGGATATTCACTTCCCTGCGATTTATGAATGGTAACCGCATAAGCGAGCTCTAGCTCCTCTGCCTGCTTGAATTCATACCCGACACGCCGTCCTTCCTCGAACTCAACGGTAAGCATCTCGGTGTAAGAATTGATTTCGCGCACGATTCCACAGTCGCCATTAAACACGCCGACACCCTCATCGAGCGGCATTCGATAGCTGTTTAACACCTTCCACTCCATCTGGTAATTGTTTTTGATCTGCATGACCTTATCGCCCTCACGCAGAATAAAATCGCCAACAGCGAGCTCCTGCTTGGACTCGTCAGGCGGATTGAGCGCTTCCTGCAGCGACGCGTTTAATTGTTCTACGCCAAGAAGACCTTTTCGCATCGGTGTCAGCACCTGAATATCGCGCGTATTGCTCTTTACATAGCCCGGCAGCTTATCCTTTAGCAGTGTGATCGTTGCTCCGACGATGTTGCCCGGATTGTCGCGCTTGATAAAAAGAAAATCGCGGCTGCCCGGCTTTGGCTCAACCATCTCACCGGCATTGATACGGTGCGCATTCATAATGATGTCACTCTCAGCTGCCTGACGGAAAATCTTTTCCAGACGCACAACAGGAAATGCATCGGAATAAATCATATCACGAAGCACATTTCCCGGGCCGACGCTTGGCAGCTGATTCACATCGCCGACAAGAACAAGACGCATTCCCGGCACTAGTGCGCGAAGCAGCGACTTCATTAAAAATACATCCACCATCGACATCTCATCAATGATCACAACATCCGTCTCAAGCGGGTTGTCCTCATTTCGTCCAAAGGACGTGGCACCCTCGCCCACCATGCCGGACAGTTCGAGCAAACGGTGAATTGTCTTCGCCTCGCAACCAGTCGCCTCTTTCATACGCTTTGCCGCGCGTCCAGTCGGCGCTGCCAATAAAATGTCGAGACCTTCCTTTTCAAAATAGTGGATGATTGTGCGAATCGTCGTGGTTTTTCCAGTTCCAGGACCTCCCGTGATGATGGTCAGTCCGTTGTTGACCGCCTCAGACACGGCAAGGCGCTGGCGCTCATCAAGCGAAATGTCCTGCTCCGTTTCGATTTCCTGAATCTTTCTGGAAATTTCCTCCGGCGTGATTGTATCTTTGATATTCAAATCCTTTAACATCTGCGCGATGGACAATTCTGTGTAATAACTGACAGACGAATATACCATCTGAATTTCGTCTCCGGTGTCGGGCTGTGTTTTCGTCTTTACCACAATTTTCTTATCCATAATCAGATCCATGATGCGATCGTTCATGGAGTCGATCTCCACACCGAGAAGGCGTCTCGCCTCCTGCATGACCTGCTCCATCGGAAGACAGGTATGACCCTGCCCGGTTGCCTGCTCTAACACATACAAGATGCCGCTTCGGATACGAAAATCGGAGTCAGGCAAAATACCTGCCTTCGTGGCAATCTCATCGGCAATGCGAAAGCCCACGCCGTCAATATCGTCTGCGAGGCGATACGGATTTTCACGGATGACCTGATACAGACGACTCTGATAAAAGTTGTAAATCTTCATGCCAAGATTCTGGCTGATGCCGTACTGCTGCAAAAATAACATTGCCTGACGCAAGTCTCGTTTTCCTGCCACGGCACCAGAAATCTCCATGGCCTTTCGCATGCTGATTCCTTTTACCTCTGCCAGACGCTCCGGCTCCTCCTCCATGATACGAAAGGTATCGTCGCCAAACTTTTTGACAATTCTTGTCGCCAGTGCCTCACCGATTCCTTTGATTGCGCCGGAGCTTAGGTATTTTAATGTGGACGCCGCATCACTAGGTGCAGTAAATTCATACTCCTGCACGCGCAGCTGCTTTCCATAAATCGGATGAACATTCATCTCGCCGCGCGCCGTCAGATATTCGCCCTCGGACACATCCGGGAACACGCCCACAAGAAATTCTTCCTTGTTTCCTTCCTTCATGCACAGCACCGAGTAGCCATTTTCCTCATTGCGAAATACAATCCGGTCTATATATCCCTGTAACTCTACCATTTTTTCACCCTTATCAAAACAAACGAACCGGCAAAGAATCTGCTTTTCGCCCTCTTTTGCCGGTCCACTCTAACAAACTTCATCCTCTGACTCAGTTTTTTCGCTCAATCTCTTTCATTTCGTCTTCTGACTTTATTCTCTCAACGTAGTCTTTCTAACTTCATTCTCTTAATCTCTGATGGAACTCATTACTTCTATATATTTTCCAGTTCCAATTGCCACACAGGTGGTCGGCTCCTCAGCCGTCATCGTGGTGATTCCAAGACGCTCCTCAAGAAGCTGCTCAAGTCCTGTAAGAAGTGCGCCACCACCCGTCAGCACAATGCCTCGGTCGGAAATATCCGCTGCCAGTTCCGGCGGTGTCTTCTCGAGTACCATATGTACCGCCTCTACGATCTGATTTGCTGACTCTGAAAGCGCCTCAAGCGTCTCCTCAGAAGTAATCGTAACGGTATTTGGAAGACCGGTCACCAGATTACGACCTCTTACATCAATCGCAAGCTCCTCCTGACGCGGATAACAGGTACCGATCTTAATCTTGATCTCCTCACCTGTACGCTCGCCAATTAAGAGGTTGTGCTTCTTTCTCATGTAACGGACAATCGCCTCGTTAAAATCATCACCTGCTACCTTGATGGACTCGCTGACAACCGTTCCCGCAAGGGAAATAACGGCAACGTCCGTCGTACCGCCACCGATGTCGACAATCATATTTCCACAAGGCTTTGTGATATCAATGCCTGCGCCGATTGCGGCTGCAAGCGGTTCTTCTACCAGATAGACCTCTCTGGCTCCTGCATTAAATGTAGCATCCTCTACTGCAT
>CAVCXB010000130.1:0-8638 GCA_963605535.1 Wujia chipingensis | reverse complement strand
GATGCCGGTGGCCGGACTCGAACCGGCACGGATCGCTCCGCGTGATTTTGAGTCACGTGCGTCTGCCATTCCGCCACACCGGCTTGCAACATGTAAATAATAGCACGGATTTGAAAAAAAATCAAGCATTTTTTTGAAAATAGTTGAAGATTATTCAAAAAAATGATATGATGGCAGAAGAAGCATGAGACAAAATGCAGAAAGGGAGAAGAATATGTATAAAGAGTACAGCAATGTATATGTAAATAGCCATCCGCTGGTACAGCACAAGATTTCCATGCTCAGAAACAAGAACACAGGAACAAATGAGTTTCGTAAGCTGATCGAGGAGATTGCAATGCTGATGGGTTATGAGGCATTGAGTGATCTGCCGCTTGAGGACGTTGCGGTTGAGACCCCGATTGAGAACTGCAAGACCCCAATGATCGCAGGTAAGAAGCTGGCAATTGTTCCAGTATTAAGAGCAGGACTTGGAATGGTAAGCGGTATGACCGCACTTGTTCCGAGTGCAAAGATTGGCCATATCGGTCTGTATCGTGATGAAGTGACACATGAGCCGCACGAGTACTATTGCAAGCTGCCGTCTCCAATCGAGTTAAGAACAATTGTTGTCTTAGACCCAATGCTGGCAACCGGTGGATCCGCAGTAGAGGCAGTAAACTTTATCAAACAGCACGGCGGAAAGAAGATTAAGTTTATGTGCATCATCGCAGCACCGGAAGGTATTGACCGACTGATGAAGGCTCATCCGGATATTCAGCTGTATGTCGGACATGTTGACCGTGAGCTGAATGAGAATGCGTACATCTGCCCAGGACTTGGTGATGCAGGTGATCGTATTTTCGGAACGAAATAAGTAACGAATACGTAATCTATAGCAATCTATGCGGACATATGTCAATGTATATGGATACGCATGGATATGTAACAATATGCAATTAATATGTGTAAGCTTTGAGCCGGAGCGATCCGGCTCTTTTTAACAAGGCAACGAAGGAGCAAAAACAGATCTTATGCGCAGAAAAATTAGACGGCTGTTTGGCCTGTTTGTCGGAATTATTCTTTTGCTGGCAGCGGTAGCAGCCGTGATCAATGTCGATATGGTATGGGGGACAAGAGGGCGTATTTTAAAAAAGGATCAGTGGGCGAATTTTAAAGCAGATGGTGTTGTTGTGCTTGGCTGTTCGGTTCGGGCGAATGGAGAAGCCAGTCCGATGTTAAAGGACCGAATGCAGACGGCGGTTTCTTTTTATAAGGAGGCGTCTGTGTCCAAAATGCTTGTCAGCGGGGACAATCAAAGCGAAGATTACAATGAGGTGGCGGTCATGAAGTCGCTTGCTGTGGCGGATGGCGTTGCGGCGGACGAGGTGTATATGGATCATACGGGATTAAACACCTATGATACGATTGTGCACAGTAAGGAGTTTTTTGGAGATGGAGCCACTATTGTAATCGTGACTCAAAGCTACCATTTGTACCGGGCAATGTATTTGGCGCAGCGGATGGGACTGAAGGCATACGGTGTGTCAGCCGATGTAGATGACATTTATAGTGGGCAGCTATATCGCGAACTTCGTGAGATCGCCGCAAGACTGAAGGATTTCTGGTATGGATGGAGAAAACCAGAACTTCCGGAGTGGGCGAAAGGAATCATCACTTGCAAATCAAAAAAGATTGACGTATACTATTATGCGTAAAATGTAACAATTTTTGGAGGTTAATTTTATGAATTTTATTTTTATATCCCCTCAGTTTCCGACTAACTATTACCATTTCTGCGCGGAGCTGAAAAGTAACGGAGTAAACGTTTTGGGAATCGGCGACAGTGCCTATGATTCTCTTCCATATAGCTTGAAAAATGTACTTACCGAGTATTATAAGGTAGAGTCTATGGAAAACTATGACCAGATGATGCGTGCAGTTGCATACTTTACCTTTAAGTATGGCCGCATTGACTGGCTGGAGAGCAATAATGAGTATTGGCTGACACAGGATGCCAGACTGCGCACGGATTTCCATATCACAAGCGGATTTCAGTTAAATGAGATTGAGACTTTTAAGTCCAAGGAACACATGAAGGAATTTTACAAGAAGGCAGGTGTTCCGGCGGTGGATTGCTACCGCATTGGTTCCCGCGAGGGCTGCTTTGCATTTGCGGCAAAATATGGCTATCCGATTGTCGTAAAGCCAGATAACGGTGTTGGCGCACAGAATACTTATCGTATATCTAGTGATCAGGAACTTGATGCGTTCTTTGCAGAAGGAAACAGGGAAGGCTTTCTTGCAGAGCCATATGTAGATGGCACGATTTGCTCCTATGATGCGATCATCAACAGCAGAGGAGATGTGCTGTTTGAATCCGGAAATGTGACGCCAGTTTCCATCATGGATATCGTAAACGACAAGGCAGATGCTTATTTTTACATAGAAAAGCAACTGCCGGATGATGTGCGCGATGCCGGAAGACGCTGCGTAAAGGCATTTGGTGTCAAGAGTCGTTTCATCCATTTTGAGTTCTTCCGTCTGAACAAGGATATGCCAGGTGTGGCAGGAAAGGGACAGGTGATTGCACTTGAGGTAAACATGCGTCCGAGCGGCGGTTTCACACCGGATATGTTAAATTATGCAAACAGCACAAATGTCTATAAGATTTGGGCAGATATGATCGCATTTGACCGCTGCACGCTGTCTGAGTATGCCGATAAGTTCTATTGTATTTATGTTGGCAGACGCGACTGCAATCCGCACAAGAATGGTCACAACGAGATATTGTCCCGTTATCGTGCCAATATCACGATGAGCGACCGTATGCCGGCTGTGCTGGCACAGGGCATGGGCGATCAGATGTATATCGCCAAGTTTCGCCAGAAGGCAGAGATGGAAGAGTTTTTGCAGTATGTCATTGCCTGACAGAAAAGAGGGAATTTCTTGGATTGTAAGACTGCGAACCGCATGATGGTTCCTTTTTTGGAGGGAACCCTTGCGCCAGAGGAAACCGATCATTTTTTAAAGCATATAAAAGAGTGTTCTGGCTGTCGGGAAGATTTGGAAATCTACTACACGGTTCGTACCGCCATCGATGGTATGGATCAGGATCGCTTTAAGACGTATAACTTAAAGCAGCAGTTTGAACACGATATCAGTCAGGTAGCCAGACAGGTGCATACTGGTCTGGCGATTCAGTGGCTACATCATATTGCCATAATAGCAGCAGCAGTGGGAGCAGTAGTGGCCGCCGTTTTGCAAATCATGCGCTGGTTTTAAAAATAGGGAAAAAGATTGAAAAGTAAATGAAAAAACAGATAGAGCCAAAAGCAGCGTTTGCCTGTCTTTTTGGCTCCTTTGATAAGGAGGAAGAATGGAAGACTATTTGCTGTTAATAGATGGCTCGAGCCTGCTGTCAACACAGTTTTTCGGCAACCTGCCGAGAGAAATCCTGTTTGCGAAGACGCAGGAGGAAAAAGAGGCATGGTATTATAAGATCATGATGACCTCAAAGGGAGTTTATACAAATGGTATCTTTGGCTTCCTTCGATATCTGTTTAAAATATTAAAAGAACAAAAGCCAACGTATCTGGCGGTGGCGTGGGATCTGACGCGAGATACCTTCCGCCGTGAGCTCTATGCCGATTACAAGGGCAATCGCTCCGAGACAATGAAGCCACTAAAGGAGCAGTTTGCGCTCTGTCAGGAGGTGCTGGCAAACATGGGCGTTTGCCAGTTGATGGATTCTCACTTTGAGGCGGATGACTTTTGTGGCTCTATGGCAAAAAAGTTTGAATCGCAGCTGCCGGTTAAGATTCTGACAAAGGATAATGACTATTTGCAGCTGGTAACTGCTCAGACGACGTTGTGGCTGATGCATTCTACTGCCGATAAGACACAGGAGCTGTTCGATAAGTATCATCTGAAAAGAGAAGAGATGGCAGTGCCGGATCGTGTTTTTCCATTTACACCAGAACTTGTAAAGGAAGAATTTGGCATCGAGCCATGTCATGTCAATTCCCTGAAAGGATTGATGGGCGATAAATCTGACAATATCACGGGTGTGCCTGGTGTCGGCCCGGCTTCTGCCGTAAAGCTGATTCAGGAGTATGGTACGGTAGGCAAGCTGTATGAGGCGATTGACCATCTGGACAAGGCTGGCGAGAAGGCGATCAAGGAATATTGGAAGACAAAGCTGGATTTAAAGCGTTCTCCGCTCAATTTCTTATTAAAAGAGAGTGACACCGAACTTGTCGGAAGAAAGGCAGCCTTTTTGAGCGAGCAGCTCGCAACGATCAAGACGGATATTCCGATTGGGGAGCCACTGGAGCATTTTCGCACGCATATCGACAAGGCAGCGGCGCAGAAAGAATTAGATCGCCTTGAATTTCACAGTGTACACCTCGATTTTGACGAGGAGGAAGCACCATCTGTCTTTGAGGAGCTTACGATTGCGCGCATCGAGGACATGAATGAAAGTTTTGAGGTCATTCGTGAATTAAAGAAGGAAAAGACGCTTGGTCTGTCCTTTGCCGGAACAAGAAGCTTCTTTGCCGGAATGGCAGTTGCCGCAGGGAAAAAGGCTTACTATTTTCCAGTATTGAATTTTATCACCGAAGATCTTTTGATCGGCTTTGCAAATGAGTTGGCAGCCTCCTGTGAGAAGCTGTATGTGCCGGATGCGAAGCTGTTTCTTCATCATACGACAGATGCTTTCGCAAATCAGGCAGTGAATCAGAGTGCAAACAATCAAATAGCAAATCAGGCGACAGAGGGCGCAGATGCGTCCACCTATCCGTCTCTTCGTGATGTTTCGATCGGCGCGTATCTGCTCGATCCGCTTACAGGAAGCTATCCAATAGAAAAGATTGCAGGAAAATATGCGTCAAAAGAACTGCCGTCCTATCAGGATTTGTTTGGAAAGACGGCAATTGAGGTGGCATCCATGCAGCCAGAGTACGATACGTATGTGGCACGTCAGGCAGCAGCAGCGTTGTTTTGTGGCCCCGTGATCGAAAAGCAGTTAAAAGAGGAGAGTATGCGCGATCTGTATGAGAAGATCGAGATGCCAGTTGTGTTTGATCTTTGCCGCATGGAGCAGACCGGTATCGGCGTGATGAAGGAAGCACTCAAAAAGTACGGAGATGATCTGATGGGCGAGATTGATGCTCTTCAGGAAGAGATTTGTGCGCTTGCCGGAAAAGAATTTAATATCCTGTCTCCAAAGCAGCTTGGTGAAGTCCTTTTTGAAGATTTAAAGCTTCCGGGCGCGAAGAAGACAAAGAGCGGCTATTCCACCTCTGCCGATGTGTTAGAAAAGCTTGCCGATGAGTATCCGATCGTGGAAAAGGTGCTGTCGTATCGTCAGCTGACAAAGCTCAAATCCACCTATGCGGAAGGCTTAGCCGCCTGTATCGCACCGGATGGCCGTATCCACGGTACCTTTAATCAGACAATCACTGCGACAGGTCGTATCAGCAGCACTGAGCCAAATTTGCAAAACATTCCAGTTCGTATGGAGCTTGGCAGAGCCATCCGTAAGTTATTTGTGCCAAAGGAAGGCTGTGTGTTTGTCGATGCGGATTATTCCCAGATCGAGCTTCGGGTGCTGGCGCACATGTCTGGTGATGAGGGACTGATCGAGGCATACCGCAGTGCGCAGGATATTCATGCGCTCACTGCATCACAGGTATTTCATGTGCCGCTTGATGAGGTGACACCGCAGCTGCGCCGAAATGCAAAGGCGGTAAACTTTGGTATCGTGTACGGCATCAGCGCATTTGGATTGAGCGAGGATCTTAGTATCTCCCGCAAGGAAGCGATGGAATACATCGAGCATTACTTCAAGGCGTATCCAGGCATCAAGGAGTTTTTGAACCGCATGGTGGATGAGGGACGCACAAACGAGTATGTCACAACAATGTTTGGGCGCAGACGTCCGATTCCGGAATTGAAGTCCTCAAACTTTATGCAGCGCCAGTTTGGTGAGCGTATCGCCATGAATTCTCCGATTCAGGGAACCGCAGCGGATATCATGAAGATTGCGATGACAAGAGTAAATAAACGTCTCAAAAAAGAGCAGCTAAAGTCCAGAATTGTCCTTCAGGTGCATGACGAATTATTAGTCGAGGCTCCGAAGGAAGAGTGCGAGACGATCAAGACGCTTCTTCGTGAGGAAATGCAGTCCGCGGCGGATTTGCGTGTGCCGCTGGAGGTATCGGTGTCCGAGGGACAGAGCTGGTATGAGACAAAGTGATGCGGTCAGTGTGCCCTGGAAGGTTGTGGTGACCGAAAGGTTATAAATGTGACCCCGGTAGGTTATGGTGACCGGAAGGTTGTGAGTGGAATGCATCCTGGTAGGCTACCGAAGGGCACTCTCAGCGTTGGCTTTGATAAGGGGAAAATATTTCTCATACGTAATGGAAAGGAAAAATTATGATTTTAGGAATAACAGGAGGAGTCGGCGCTGGAAAGTCAAGTGTGCTGGCAATCTTAGAAAAAGAGTATAATGCAAAGCTAATTTTGGCTGATGAAGTTGGCCGTCAGTTGATGCAGCCGGGTGAAGCGAATTATGTCAATATCGTCAATGCATTTGGAAATGAAATCTTAAATGAAGATCAGACAATCAACACAAAGAAGCTGGCAGCAGTTGCATTTTCAAATCCACTTGATACCCTTCGCCTTAATGCAATCACACATCCGAATGTGCGAGTACGCATTGAGTGGATGATCAAGGAAATTCGTGACAAGGAGCCAGATGCACTCATTGTTATTGAAGCTGCGCTTCTTTCTGAGGGACATCTGATTCCACTGTGCGATGACGTTTGGTACATCTACACGGATGAACAGACACGTATAAAACGTATCATGGAGTCAAGAGGCTACAGCGAGGAACGTTGCCGCCAGACCATTGCAAGACAAAAGAGTGATGCGCAGTTTCGTGCCGAGTGCCGCGTTGTGATTGATAATAGTTACAGCATCGAGGAGACGAAGGCACAGATTGAAAAACAGATAAAAAAAGACAGATAATATCGTTGGAATATCAGGCTAAGCGGATATTCGCAATTGAAGCAGGGGACTTACTTGATTCAGTTAAAATATGATACCCACATGTTTCTTCGGGGAGAGAAAACATGTGGGTATTTCTGCGTAATCAGGTAAAAATTGTTATGCGGATGCTAATTTTGCTTTTGCTCGCTATAGAAGCAGTAGGAGCCAGCCGTTACGCTGTGGCAAACACCGTCAATTACAATGTCAGCCTCAACCGGTACCGTAATTTCATAGCGCCACTCATGATCCTCTTTTATCCAGAAGGAACTGATATGACCGTGACGGGTATCCAATTCCGCGCGCAGCCAGTCCAGACGAGTATCTGGATGAGGTGCAATGGTAATCTTTTCATAACCCGGGGCATCCTCGCGTGTGAGAATACCGGCGGCAGTACCATATACCCAATCGGCAACCGAACCGTAAGCATAATGGTTGTAGGAGTTCATATCCTTGCTCCAGAAATTGCCATCCTCCATGATGCCATCCCAGTGCTCCCAAATCGTGGTAGCGCCCTTTGTGACTGGATACAGCCAAGATGGATATTTGGTGCGAAGCAGCAGATCCCATGCAAGATCGGTGTGGCCATAGTCACTTAATACATGCAGCAGATATGGTGTACCGACAAATCCAGTTTGAAGCTTTGTGCCGCAGGAACGCACCATGTCTGCTAACTGGTCGGCTGTAGCCTGACAATTCTTTGCCAGCTTAAAGTGAGCAGCTAAGACGCATTCTGTCTGCGTGTTGTAGGTTGGCCAGGTTTCCTGGAAGGTGCGCACAATATTGGAATAAAGATCTTTTAATTCGTTTACATCTTCGCCTAATACCGTTCCAGCTTTGATAACCAGACTCGTTGAGTAAGCATAAAAGGCAGAGGCAATGAGATCTTCGTTGCTGGAACCTTTGTAACTGCCAGATGGAGCATCAAGACCTAGCCAGTCGCCGTAATGGGTGCCGCCTGTCCATAAATATTTGGTTGTAGTTGTAGTCGTGATATAGGAAATCCATTTTTTCATACTCTGGTACTGATTGCGCAGAATTTGAGGATTGCCAAAGGCCAGATAAACCTGCCATGGGCAAACCGTTACAGCATCGCCCCATGCGCTGCTTGCCTGAGGATTTTGAAGAAGATCCGGGATGACATGGCCTACGTAGCCGTCCTCATGCTGGTCCGCAGCCAGATCAGCCAACCATTTGGTGAAGAATTTTTCGGCATCATAATTCAAGCAGGCAGTGCGGACAAACACCTGCGCATCGCCAGTCCAGCCAAGACGCTCATCGCGCTGCGGACAATCGGTTGGTACGTCTAAGAAATTACCCTTCTGTCCCCAGATAATATTGGAAAACAGCTGATTTAATAATGGATTTGAGCTGCTTAAAAATCCAGTTCGCTTCATTTCAGAATGAACCGCAATCGCTGTAACGTTTTCTGCCTTTGCAGCATTAGTACCGCCTGGAAAAGCATTGACGCGGATATAACGAAAACCATAAAAAGTAAGTAATGGATGCCAAGTCTGTGTACCATCCTTACAGATATAATGGTACTGCGCCTTTGCACCACGATAATTTTCGGTATAGAAATTGCCTTCCTTATCCATTACTTCGG
>CAVCXB010000129.1:0-8668 GCA_963605535.1 Wujia chipingensis | reverse complement strand
GTTTCAGATACCACGTCCATAGGAGCTATGCACCGCATGGGCGTGGAGACTTCATAAGTGCTTCCTTTAACCCCACTCATGAACAGTAGCCACAAAACTACCGGGGTGCATTTTTCCCGGCTGCAATAAATTTCCGGGCCACACCTTCACACACTTCCGGGATGCAATAAATTTCCGGGGTGCACATACACCCCTTGCACCTTAAAGCGTTGTATGCTAAAGTAGCCTTAATACATAGTGCCTGCCGATATCCCAGCGGGTCACAGAAAGGCATGGTTTTTTATGAATACTTGCAGACGCATCAACTCGGAATGGCTCTTTTTCAAGCAGCCATTATCCGACACCAACGCTCCTACCGAGCTTTCATCTGAGCTTCCATCTGGGCGTTCATCAAAACTTCCGTCCCCAGACGACGCACGTTTCCAACCCGTGAATCTGCCACACGACTGGCTGATCTCAAACAGCTCTGACCACTACGAAAACAGCGAAAGCTGGTATCAGAAAACACTCTCCAGCGATGTCCTTGATTTCGACACATCATCCAACGCAGATAACAATGATTGGCTCCTCTACTTCGAAGGAGTCTATATGGATTGCACGATCTTCGTAAATGGAATGCAGGCCGGCGAATGGAAATATGGCTACTCCTCATTTGAAGTTCGTCTAACTCCATTCTTAAAAACAGGCGACAACACAATTCTCGTGCACGTACGCTACCAGTCCCCGAACAGCCGCTGGTACTCCGGCGCAGGCATTTATCGAAGTGTCTGGCTTAAAAAGGTGCCAGCTATCCATATCGCATCGGATGGCATCAATGCAGAGACGCATCGCACCGCTGACGGCAAGTGGACGCTTTGCATGCACACCACATTAGAAAAAGATGGCATGCAGCAGTCCGCAAGCGATTTCTTGGCATCTGCTTCTCTCTCCCTTTCCTTCTGCGTACAGACAATAGACGGCACAATAATTCACTCTGGAATTTGCGAGAACACCCCTGTCACGCTAACGGATATCAAGCCATGGGATGTAAGCGACCCGAACCTGTATCAAATTGTCTGCACATTGTCCGAAAACGGCACCGCAATCCAGACAGAGACGATCACAACCGGTTTTCGCACGACACGCTTTGACCCGAACGAAGGCTTCTTCTTAAATGATGTCCACATGAAATTAAAAGGTGTCTGCCAGCACCACGATCTCGGTGCGCTCGGCGCTGCCGTAAACCGCTCTGCGATCAAGCGTCAGCTTCTGATCTTAAAGAGCATGGGTGTCAATGCAGTGCGCACCACTCACAACATGCCAGCTGTCGAACTCTTAGAGCTTGCTGACAAGATGGGGATTCTGATCGTAGATGAAGCATTTGATATGTGGGAAATGCGCAAGACGCCTTACGATTACGGACGCTTCTTTAAGGAGTGGAGCGCACGCGATGTCAAAAGCTGGATCTGCCGTGACCGCAATCATCCATCTGTCATTCTCTGGTCCATCGGAAATGAGATTTATGATACCCACGCCAATGAACACGGTCAGGAAATCACTCGCTACTTAAAAGAGCAGGTACTCCTTCATGACCCATACGGCCATGCCCTCCCTACGATTGGCTCGAACTTTATGCAGGGCGAGAACGCCAGAAAATGCGCCGATATCCTAAAGATTGCAGGCTACAACTATGCCGAGCGTCTCTATAATAAACAGCACGCCGACCATCCAGACTGGGTGATCTACGGAAGTGAGACCAGTTCCACGGTGCAGAGCCGCGGCATCTATCATTTTCCACTCGCAAAGCCACTGCTGACTGACGATGACGGTCAGTGCTCCAGCCTTGGCAACAGCACTGTAAACTGGGGTGCAAAAAATCAGCAGTTCTGCGCAGTATCCGATCTTCATATGCCATTTTCCCTCGGACAGTTTTTGTGGTCCGGCTTTGATTACATCGGAGAGCCGACACCATATCAGTCCCGAAATTCCTTCTTCGGTCAGATCGACACCGCCGGTTTTCCGAAGGATGCCTACTATTTTTATCAGAGTGTGTGGACAGATGTTAACACAAATCCGATGATTCACATTCTGCCTTACTGGGATTTTAATCCGGGACAGATGATTGATGTGCGCGTTTACACGAATGCACCGAAGGCTGCGCTGTATTTAAATGATACGTTAATCGGCGAGAAGGAGCTTGCCCACACCGAAGAGGACAACATGATTGCAGACTGGTCACTTCCTTATGAGAAAGGTGTGCTGACCGCAATCGCTTACGACGAAGCTGGAAATGAGATTGCACGCGATACCAAACATTCCTTTGGAGATGCCGCTTCGCTTCGTCTGCGTGCAGACCGCGTAACGGTTCCGGCAGACGGTGCCGAGCTGATTTTTGTGACGATTGATGCGCTTGACGCAGACGGCTATGTGGTTGCCAATGCAAATAATCGTGTTCACGTTACCGTCGAGGGCGAAGGACTTCTCGCCGGACTGGACAATGGTGACAGTACCGACTATGAGCCATACAAGGGTGACTGCCGCCGCCTGTTCTCTGGAAAGCTGTTAGCGATGATCGCGCCGACACTGACCGCCGGAACAATCACCGTAACAGCCTCTTCCGACGGATTAGCATCAGCTGTTTTAACGCTAAATACGGTTGCCTATGACAGCGAAATGACTCAGACAGACTTTGCTCACAGCAATCCAAACGGCAAAGCCAACACAAACATTCCGTCCAGCAAAGATCGCTGTGCAAACGATCTTCATATTATGACAATCACACGCGACCCGCTTGCTGATGCTGTTAGTCAGGCCACGGATATTCCAGTTCGAAGCATTACGCTTTCCTGCAAGGACTCCCTTGTTTTGACAGCAGACAAGCCGTGCGCCGTCATCAGCGCTGTCACTCACCCTGCAAACGCAACCGCCCAACCACTCGAATGGAAGTTGACAAATGCAGAGGGCGTTGTCGTGCCATACGCTGCACTTGAGCCGATTGACAACACACATATGCGCATCCGTGCCTTTGCCGATGGCAATTTCTTTGTGCGATGCAGCGTGACAAATGGACGCGGCTGCACTGTCCTTTATTCTACGCTGGAATTCAAGGCAGATCAGATCGGCACAATGAATCTTGATCCATACACCTTTACTGTCGGCTCCCTGTATGCATCTGCGGAAGGTGAAGTGGCAAACGGAAATGCTCATGGCGCTGCAACAGGCTCAGAGGGCACAACGAGTATCACCTACGGTCCATTTGATTTTGGCACGTTTGGTACCGATACTGTCACGATTCCGATCTTTGAGACCGAAAACCGTCCGATTGATCTGACCTTTATTGAAGGAAGGACCGACAAGCAGCCAGGCACCGTTTTGTGTGCTGGTCGCTACGACAAGCAGATGATCTGGGATCAGTATCAGGAAGAGACCTTCACGCTGCCAAAGCGCTTAACCGGTGTGACCACCTTTACCATACAGGTAACAGACCGCAAGCTCCACATTGGAGGATTAACCTTCAAGAGATTAGAAAAGGCTTGGACCAGACTTGCCGCATCGGACATTGATCGTATCTACGGCGATGCCTTCTGCCGCACAGACGATGCGATTACTGGAATCGGAAATAATGTAACAATCGAGTACACGGATATGGACTTTGGCGATGAGACCTCTGTCGTAATTGAAATTACAGGCCGCTCCCCAATCGCAAAGAATACGATTCATGTGCGCACCTCAAACGGTGCCGAGGAAGCATTAAATATCGCTGAATTTACATACAGCGAGGATTACACGACAAAACGCTTCCCTGTTACGGTACTCTCCGGCTCCCAGACCGTTACGCTTTTATTCTTGCCGGGCAGCAACTTTGATTTGAAGAGCATCCATTTTGTAAAGAAAGATAAGTGAGTTCCTCGGCCATTGAATGGCCAAGGATTCCCGCGCTAGATTTCTTTCGAACCTTTAACACAACAGGCAGAGGAAACGCCACCACGATCTCCTCTGCCTGTTTTTATTTACACTTTTATTGAAAAATCGTACAAGAAAACTCGTAACTTCAATCAGAAGTTATTGACTGACTGAATTGCTACTATTTTGCATCATTTTACATGATCCAGCAAAAAACGCATTCTTGCACTTTCCGTATTTCCGCCTGCTGCGCCATCCTTTGTGAAAGTCATTTCGTAGCGATCAGCATCACAATACGAATGCCACTCGGGCAGCTTGTTTCCATTGGAATCGATTCCGTTTGGATCACCTGTCTTAATAAAGTTAACAAAATAGCTGCTGATCTGACGCGCTAGATCATAGTGATGACCATCAAATGGACGCCAACACTTGGCAAGCGTCTCAAAGAAGAACCACAAGTCACATGAATGGAAGGTACCCGCATTGTCCCATCCCGGAATGTCCGCATCGAAGCGATAATAATAGCTGGCACGCTTCAAAAATACACGCTTCAAAAATACACGCTTCACGCTGTACTCGATGCCACTCACTGGTGCAAAGCCATCTGTCGTTTCCTTCTGATTTTCTGGAAACGTCAAAAATTCATCCGCCTTTTCACCAAAAAGCGCTCTCACTTTTTGGCAAAACTGCTCACGATCCTGTGCCTTTATGCAATTTAAAAACTCATCGGATGTATTGCCCGCCATGAGGGGAACTGCGATGCT
This sequence comes from Wujia chipingensis, assembly GCA_963605535.1. Lineage (GTDB taxonomy): Bacteria > Bacillota > Clostridia > Lachnospirales > Lachnospiraceae > Anthropogastromicrobium > Anthropogastromicrobium chipingensis_A. Next base: position 4,022 of record CAVCXB010000129.1, on the reverse strand, counting down.
CCTTCCCGCAACAAGTTTTTCATACGGATCTTCCTTGCAAAATGCGCCATCTAGTACCGTATACATACGTGGATGCTCCTGTGCAAACTCGGCATAACGGTCACGAATCAAAAATGCATCGAGCGTCCTCATCCATCGGTACCTCTGGGTCAACATGCCATTCCCGGTTATACAGGGAATCTCCAATCCCCGGCCTATCCTGTACCGAAATCGGTGCGAAACGCACACACTCCCTTACACCTTCCCAATCCAGACACGGCTGCGGTGCACTCCAGCGATTCTTCCCTGTGGGCGGCGCTGCAAATGGAACACCGCGAAATACCGTGATGCGCGGATCTGCTGCCTCAATACCGCGCACAAGACCATTTTCTGTTTTTGTCTGTCGAATCAATTGTTCTCCTCCTCTCTGCCATAAAACTTATTCTCACAGCTTTACAACTCTATCCCTATTAGAATACTCTCTCCTGCCGATTACTAGTGCTCCAGATAGAATCCCTTCAATGAACCCTTTCCTTTTCCCTTAAAAGTAAAATACAGCGCCTGTATTCCATTCGGCATCGCAATCGGTGCGCTGTAATGTTCCCACACGTTTGTGTAGTCCACTGGAATCTGTGCCAGTACTTCACCGTCCCACGCCGTTTTTACCTCAAAGATACCCTTTATATAGCCTCTGACATCAATGGAAATCTGGTGAATTTCCTTCATATCAAAATATTTAAATCCGATAGTGGTGCTATCCTGAATGGCCCCAAGATAAGCAGGATCTTGATCGCCATCTCTTCCATCCTGCATAATCTTTGGAAAGCGTCCATCTACGTAAATAGAGGATTCCTTTGTAAACAAATTGCATGCCAGATAAGCCGGATAATAGCCCTCTCCCACAAGTGGCCCACCATTTAATCCGCAAGATGTAATCTCCACCTGAGGAATGCTTCCGTCCTCATGTATTGTCAATCGCTCTGCGCATCCCTGTCTGCTGTACTCGGTGCCGTTTGTATGTCTGTGATAGAAAATATACCAATCGGATCCGATCTGTACCATGCTTCCGTGATTGTTTGCACCATAAGCAGTTGGCATATCCGCAGGCTTGTATGTATCAATATGTAAATCACAGTTGCTGACAAGCACACCACCATAGACAAAACCATCTGTCGGATCCTTGCTTGTCGCATAGCAAAGCTCATGCATCACTTCGGAGGAATAGATGAAATAATACGTATCGCCTTTCTTTCGAATGGACGGTGCTTCAAAAAATCCATGATTTTCATATTGGGTGCCCTTACTGTACATATTTCCCGGCACAATAATCTTCGGCGCTGCTTTTACCGTCAGCATATCCTTATCAAGAACTGTGACCATCGCGCCACTTCTCGTCTTATCTCCAAACCCACAAAAACCAGTATACAGATAGGTCTGATCTCCTTCTGTCAGTACGCCTGGATCAAACTGCGGCTCATCCGTATCCTTTTCTCCGAGACGTGTTCCATCCGGATAGTGCACATAGCCTAAGAATTCATATTGACCCGCCGGGGTATCACACACTGCAACCGATACAATCGAAATCTTATCCAACACATAATACAGATAATATCGGCCATCCGGTCCAACTGTCACATCCGGCGCATATAGACACATTTTTCCCTCTGGATTTTCCGGATCCTGTGTTTTTTTGTAGATCACGCCCTCATATCGCCAGTTTCTCAGATCATCCACCGGAGCAGACCAACACACATAATCACCCATACAAAATACGTAGCCATTATAAAAATCATGTGAACCATACACATACACACGCCCGTCAAATACATACGGCTCTCCGTCCGGGATATACTCCCAAGACGGAAGATATGGATTAAATGCTTGTTTTTTCATAATCTTTTTTATTCTTCCTTTCTTGTTTCTATAATTATAAAAAGGTATCAAAAACGCTCCTTATTTCGTTCTCTAGTACCTACAGTCTCCCAACTTTATCACATGGTTAGGAAAAATCCGCACTGTCACAACCGAGCATGCCGGAATCACAAGGCGTACTCCACGCTCTGTCAGCTGCACATCAAGCGGCTTTTCATACAGCACCGGATCTTTGCCGAACTGATTGTAATCGTTTAGTTTACCGTGAAGAAGAAAGCCTTCTGCCTTCGTCGGTATCTCCTCCATCAGCATAGCCTCAATCGTTTCCTCGCCTTCGAGTGCCGTATTGACAAGTGTTATTGTAATCACACCGTCTGCATCCTGTGAGACTGACTGCTGAATGTTATCCATCTGATACGTACCATTTCCGACCTTCTTTGTCTCAGACAGACAGCTCTCAAGAAGCTCTGCTCCCTGATGGAAACGATACATATGGAACACATGATAGGTCGGTGTGAGAATCATCTCTTTCTTGTTTCTATAATTATAAAAAGGTATCAAAAACGCTCCTTATTTCGTTCTCTAGTACCTACAGTCTCCCAACTTTATCACATGGTTAGGAAAAATCCGCACTGTCACAACCGAGCATGCCGGAATCACAAGGCGTACTCCACGCTCTGTCAGCTGCACATCAAGCGGCTTTTCATACAGCACCGGATCTTTGCCGAACTGATTGTAATCGTTTAGTTTACCGTGAAGAAGAAAGCCTTCTGCCTTCGTCGGTATCTCCTCCATCAGCATAGCCTCAATCGTTTCCTCGCCTTCGAGTGCCGTATTGACAAGTGTTATTGTAATCACACCGTCTGCATCCTGTGAGACTGACTGCTGAATGTTATCCATCTGATACGTACCATTTCCGACCTTCTTTGTCTCAGACAGACAGCTCTCAAGAAGCTCTGCTCCCTGATGGAAACGATACATATGGAACACATGATAGGTCGGTGTGAGAATCATCTCTGGTCCATCCGTCAGAATTACGGACTGAAGTACATTTACCATCTGCGCGATGCAGCCCATCTTTACACGATCACAATGGCGATTGAAAATATTGAAGGTGGCACCTGCTACCAATGCATCGCGCATCGTGCTCTGCTGGAACAAAAATCCCGGATTGGTTCCCGGCTCCACATCATGCCAACAGCCCCACTCATCAACCATCATGCCGATCTTCTTGTCTGGGTCATACTGATCCATGATCGCACCGTGTCTGCGAATCAGCTCGTCCATGCCGAGTGCACGGTTCATCGTATACCAGTAATCATCCTCGGAAAAATCAGTTGCACTTCCCTTGTGGAGTCCTTTCTCTGCGCCACAATAATAATGAACCGACAGACCATCCATCATTCCGTGCGCTTCTGGCGGCATTGGCTCTGCGAAGCACTCCCGAAGAACAACCTCTGTCCATTTATAATCCTCTGCATTTGCACCGCCGCAAATACGGAAAATCGGTGCATTCTTATCATACGTTCTCACGTAAGTCTGATAGCGACGATACAGATCTGCATAGTAAGTCGGTGTCATGTTGCCGCCGCAGCCCCAGTTTTCATTTCCAACACCAAAATAATCGACTCTCCAAGGCTTTTCTCTTCCATTTTTCTTTCTCAGATCCGCCATCGGCGAGACTCCATCGAGTGTCATATACTCGACCCACTCGCTCATCTCACGCACACTTCCACTTCCGACATTTCCATTCACATAGGTTTTGCAGCCCAACTGATCACACAGTTCAAAATATTCGTGTGTACCAAAGCTGTTGTCCTCGGTGACTCCGCCCCAATGGGTATTGATCATTTTCTTTCTGCTTTCCTTCGGGCCGATGCCGTCCATCCAATGATACTCATCTGCAAAGCAGCCGCCCGGCCAGCGAAGCACCGGCACCTTGATTGCCTTCAATGCTTCTACTACATCGGTTCGCATACCATTCTTGTTTGGAATTGGAGAATCTTCTCCAACATAGATGCCCTCGTAGATACAGCGGCCCAGATGCTCGCTGAAATGGCCGTAAATTTCTGGCTCGATATGACCTTTTTTATTTTTTTCATTGATATATAATTTCTTGAACAACCCCGCCCGACGTGTCGGACGAGGATTCCATTGCAGCCGTCAGGATT
>CAVCXB010000128.1:0-8772 GCA_963605535.1 Wujia chipingensis | reverse complement strand
ATTATACTGAAGTAAAATGTGGACATGATCCTGATCCGTTTCCATTCGTTTTATGGGAAGTTTAAGGAAGCTAGAATAATTATCCCAGAATTTCCTTCAGGTCAGCCTCAGGTGTTGTAACAGGTGCGATTGCGAAGTGTTCAACAAGATAATTTAACACATTTGGAGAGAGAAAGGCTGGCAGTGTCGGTCCAAGCTTAATGTTCTTGATGCCAAGGTGAAGCAGTGTAAGGAGAATGCAGACTGCCTTCTGCTCATACCAGGAGAGAACCATGGAAAGCGGCAGGTCGTTCACGCCACATCCAAAAGCATCGGCAAGTGCGACAGCTACCTTGATAGCACTGTAGGCATCGTTGCACTGTCCCATATCCATCAGACGCGGGAAGGATCCGATGGTGCCCAGATCAAGATCGTTGAAACGATATTTGCCGCAGGCGAGTGTCAGCACGATGCTGTCAGACGGTGTCTGCTTTACAAATTCGGTGTAGTAGTTGCGACCTGCGCGAGCACCGTCACATCCGGCAACCAGAAAGAAATGACGAATCTCGCCAGACTTTACGGCATCGACAATCTCACCAGCACAGGAAAGTACGGCGTTGCGAGCAAAGCCAGTCATCACGCTGGAACCACCATTGATTCCAGTAAAGTGCTGATCCTCGGAGAAGCCGCCAAGCTCAAGTGCCTTTTCAATAACAGGAGTGAAGTCCTTGTGACCATCTGTGGAAGATGCAATAAATGGTGTATTTGGGAAGACAACCGCGCCGGTAGTGAAAACGCGATCGGCATAGGAAGCCTTCGGCGGCATTAAGCAGTTTGTTGTAAACAAAATCGGTGCTGGAAGAGAAGCGAATTCTTTTTGCTGGTTTTGCCATGCAGTACCGAAATTGCCCTTTAAGTGAGGGTATTTCTTAAGCTCTGGGTAAGCGTGAGCCGGAAGCATTTCACCGTGGGTGTAGATATTGACGTCCATGTCTTTTGTCTGCTCAAGAAGCTGCTTGATATCTTCAAGATCATGACCAGTTACAACAATGAATGGTCCTTTTTCAACAGTCAGAGATACGGATACCGGTACCGGATCGCCAAAGGTCTCTGTATTTGCACGGTCAAGAAGTTCCATGCAGGTCAGGTTAAAGCGGCCAACCTCCATGACGATCGGAAGAAGTTCATTCATGCCCCAATTTTTAGACAGAGAATCGAGTGCGGTTAAGAAGAACTGATTTAAGGAATCGTCGGTGTAGCCGAGTGTCATTGCATGGTATGCATAGGCTGCCATACCGCGCACACCAAACAGAATCAGAGACTTTAAGGAGCGGATGTCCTCGTTTGCATTCCAGATGTTATTCATATCATAATCGGAAACAACGGTGTTATTGCAAGCGGTAGCTGCTTTTGCAGCCGCTGTGTGAATGCGTGCAGTCAGATCTTTGATAGAAGCATCATCGAAATTTACATTGGTAATGGTCGTAAAAAGTCCCTCTAAAATCAGATGATTGATCTCATCCACCAAAGATGCGGTCAGATTGTGATCTGGATTTTTGCTTGAACAGGCAGCCGTGCTTGCAAGAGCGATTAAGGCTCCGGTCAGCTTATCCTGAAGATCTGCGGTCATTGCGGACTTTCCACAGACACCTGCTCTGGTGCATCCGGTACATCCTGCGGTTTGCTCACACTGGAAACAAAACATGCTGTTAGCTGCGTTTGCAGTAGCTGCATTTGTATTCGTTACGTTCTGGCTCATATTCGAATCCTCCTAAGGTTTGTCGTGTAATTTTTCTTTTCTTGATGGACAAATTATAGTATAATAATCAAGGATTGTCGGTTGAAATTTCAACAAAAAATAAAGTTTGCAAAAAGTTTGCAGAAGTTTTGATGAAATCTTGAGTGGAGGTGAATGGTGAATGAAAGAATTTCTTCCTATAATAAAAGCGCGGTCAGGGCTGTTTCGTGGCATTGAGGAGAGTGAGTTGGAAAAGCTGTTTGGCTGTCTGGAGGCGAGAAAGCAGACCTATCGAAAAGAGGAATATATTTTGCGCGAGGGCGAACAGACAAAGGCGCTGGGACTGGTGCTGTCGGGAAGTGTGCTTGTTGTGCAGGAGGATGTCTGGGGAGGACGAAATGTTCTTAGTGTGTTGGGGGTCGGTCAGTGCTTTGCGGAGGTGTTTGCCTGTGTGCCGGGGAGCGTACTAAATGTAAGCGTGGAGGCAAAGGAGGAGACCACAGTTCTATTTTTTAATGTCGGGCGAATTCTTTCGATCTGTCCGGATGGATGCAGCTTTCACGCGCAGCTGATTCAAAATCTGTTGATTGATATGGCGCAGAAAAACCGAAAGCTCAGTGAGAAAATCACGCATATGGCGAAGCGCTCCACAAGGGAAAAGCTGCTGTCGTATTTGTCGGAGCAGGCGGTAGAAAATAAGTCTGCTGAATTTACGATTCCTTATAATAGGCAGCAGTTAGCGGATTATCTGGGCGTGGATCGAAGTGGTCTGTCGGTGCAGCTGTGCCGTTTGCGTGATGAGGGAATGCTGACTTTTCACAAAAATAAAATTCGGCTAATTTACAAGAATAGCACAGATATGATATGATGAAGCAAGAGTCGGAACGCGTATAGCAAAAAATTCGGCAGCGAAAGGAGAAAAAACGAATATGAGATTTCCAGAGTTTTTAAAGAAAGATGGTACAATCGGATTTGTAGCACCATCGTTTGGATGCAATATTGAGCCATATAAGACTTCATTTGAGCATGCGCTAGAGAAATTCCGTGCAATAGGGTATCAGACAAAGTTGGGACCGAACTGCTTTGAGGGAAGCGGAATTGGAATCAGCAATACACCAGAAAAGTGCGCAGCGGAGTTAAATGAGATGTATTTGTCAGATGAGGCAGATGCAATAATCTCCTGTGGCGGCGGTGAGCTGATGTGTGAAATTTTGGACGATGTGGATTTTGAGGCGATCAAGACGGCGACACCGAAGTGGTACATGGGCTACTCAGACAACACAAACTTTACTTTCTTATTGACCACGATCTGCGATGTGGCATCCATTTATGGCCCGTGTGCGGGAACTTTTGGTATGGAGCCATGGGATGTGTCGATTGAGGATAGTTTTTCACTTTTTACAGGAAAGAAGCTGACCATGCAGAGCTATCCACTTTGGGAAAAGGAAGGACTGCGCGATGAGGAGCATCCGCTTGAGCCATACAATCTGACAGAGAAGAGTATGGTGAGAAGCTTTCAGACACAAAAAGATCAGACCAGCGAGGTACAGGCGATTGCGACAAAGGATGTCATTGAACTCAAAGGAAGATTGATCGGAGGATGCATGGATTGTCTTGTAAATCTGACTGGAACCAAGTTTGATCAGGTAAAGGCATTTAATGAGCGCTATAAGGAAGATGGCATCATCTGGTATCTGGAAGCGTGCGATTTGAATGTGTTTGGCATTCGCCGTGCAATCTGGGAGATGATTCATGCGGGATGGTTTGAGCATGTGAAGGGATTTCTGATTGGAAGACCGCTCCATTTTGGTGAGGAAATGATCGGTTTAGACCAGTATCATGCCGTGATTGATCTGTTAAAGGAGTATCAGGTACCAGTGCTGATGGATCTGGATATTGGTCATTTAGCACCGATGATGACACTAGTAAACGGAAGCATTGCATCGGTACATGCAGAAAACGGAAAAGTAAAGATCAAGATGGAGCTTGTTTGAGTCATTGACACTGGACGCGGCGTCATGGTAAAATAAGCGAAATGACCGTAATGATAATAGCCATAATGACAATAACTAGAATCAAAATGGCGAAACTGGTCAAAAAAAAGAGGAGGAAGGGTTCGTGAAACGAGAATCTTTTAAATCGCGTTTGGGATTTTTGCTTGTAAGTGCAGGCTGCGCGATTGGAATCGGAAACGTTTGGCGTTTTCCGTATGTCGTAGGACAAAACGGCGGTGGCATTTTTGTCCTGTTTTATCTGATCTTTCTGGTGGCAATGGGTCTGCCGGTTCTAACGATGGAACTGGCTGTTGGACGTGCAAGCCGAAAGAGCGCGGTGCTTGGCTATAAGGCACTGGAAAAGAAGGGCAGCAAGTGGCATATCCATGGATGGGTAGCAATCTTTGGCTGCTATATGCTGATGATGTATTACACAACTGTATCGGGTTGGATGGTAACATACTTCTTCAAGTTTGTGACCGGTGAGTTTACAACTGGAATGACTACGGAAGATACGGCGCAAGCATTTTCCAATTTGCTTGGTGATCCAAAGCAGATGGCATTCTGGATGATTTTAACCGTTGTGGTTGGATTTTTTGTCTGCAGCAGAGGCTTACAGAATGGACTTGAAAAAATTAGTAAGTTTATGATGACTGCACTTTTGGTACTGATTGTGGTTTTGGCTGTACACAGCCTGACACTGTCTGGCGCGGCAGAGGGTGTGAAGTTCTATCTGGTGCCAAACACTGAGACGGTAGCGAATGTAGGACTCAAAAATGTAATTACGGCAGCGATGAATCAGGCGTTCTTTACGCTTAGCCTTGGCGTAGCGGCGATGGAAATTTTCGGAAGCTACATGGGCAAGGAGCATACACTGGCCGGAGAAGGTGCACGTATCTGTGCGCTGGATACGTTTGTTGCGCTTATGGCTGGAGTGATCATTTTCCCAGCATGCTTCAGCTACAATGTAGAAGTAAATGCTGGACCGAGTCTGATCTTTATCACACTGCCAAATGTTTTCATCAATATGCCAGGCGGTCGTATTTGGGGAAGTTTGTTCTTTTTGTTTATGACCTTTGCAAGCTTTTCAACGGTTATCGCTGTATTTGAAAATATCATGTCCTTTGGCATTGATATGTTTGGCTGGTCAAGAAATAAGGCTGCGCTGATCAATTGCATTGTCATTTTGATTGCAAGTCTTCCATGCGTACTTGGCTATAATGTGTGGAGCAATCTGCATTTGATTGGCGGACGCGATGTGCTCGACAGCGAGGACTTTATCGTAAGTAATCTGTTGCTGCCAATTGGCTCCTTAATCTATTTGTTATTCTGTGTAACAAAATGGGGCTGGGGCTTTGACAAGTATAAGGAAGAGGCAAATACGGGAGAAGGACTTAAGATTTCAGGAAAGTTAAAACCGTATTTCCAATTCATTTTGCCAATTTTAATTCTCTTTATTCTGATTCAGGGATTGCTCTGATAACAGAATGTAAGAGAATATAAGAGAATCGAAATAAAAGAATAAGAAGAATATCAAAATTAAAATTTTGCAGCACACAAGAAGCGTATCGGTTCAATGATTGGACGGGTACGCTTTTTCTGGTTTTTTATAAGTTCGGAGCCTTAAGAGTTCTGGCCTTTTGCATACGATATTGAGTATGTCATAGTTTGCCTGATAGCATAAAACATTAGCCGTCAAAAATATGAGGGTCCGTTCCCTTGTATAAAGCCACGTAAAACCAGTTGACGGGATCAGAGATTATTTCTTGTTGTTTCTGTTTCGTATACGTATCAATTACACCAATAATGTCATCGAAAGTCAAGCTAAGAAGCGCTTTTCTCACATCTGCTTGAGAGACCGATTCCTGTCCAATTAAAACATAGGGGCTAGGGTTATTTAACATATCATATAAAACAGAGAAAACGGTATCAAGGATGTCCGAGTCGTGCTTATTTTCTAGGAAGTTTAGGCCACCATAAGGGTTTTTGAAGCTGTGAATTAAATCATAGTTAAAGTATTGATATAAATAGTCCATGGAATAGTTTATAGAAGAATCCATAGAAGGGCTATTTGAATTTAAATCATCTATTTTATTAGATAAAAGTGAGCGATCTTCTAATGTAGATACTACGGAAGAATCCTCAGAATCTTCCGTAGTATCGGATTCTTCTGATAAAGACTCTGCTGAAGCAGCAACCGAAGCAGCATCTGACGCTTCAACCGCCGCATTTTGTGTGGATGGACTCTGTACAGAATATCCAGCTAAGCGCAGCATTTCTGCCATTTCTTCGAGTTCTTGCTTTGATATTTCTTCAGAAAGCTCATCTGACGTTTCTGATTTCCAAATGGAAGGATCATCGGTAATGATATAGGCATTACTGAGTTGTCCACCCTCAGCTGTATAGCGAGACTGTCTGGAAATGAAATTTTTTTCTTCTAATGATTTAATTGCATATCGAACCGTGCGCTCTGATAAACCGATTTTTTTCGATAATTTAGGAATAGATGGAAAGGTAGTTCCATCATACCGCATTAGCATGATCATGACCAATTTTTCTTTTGAATTTAGTCCTTCATAATCCAAAAAATCATTGTGCATCATAGTGAATGGTCGGCAATTTTTAACTTGTACTTTATCGTTCATGTTTAAATGATTACATGATACTGGTTAGCCGATCTTCCGCTTTTAGGTTCATATTCTAATAGTCCTTTGCTCTTAAGTCTTTTTACTGCTGTAATAGCAGTTTTTTTTGTGATGCCAATTTTTTCTGCCAGATCACTATAACTAATTTCATTTACATCCATGATTGCTAACAAAACCAGTTTTTCACTGCAGCTTAATCGGTTATCATATAAGACCCTGCGATCAACCTGTGTATCCCCAGCCATGATACCCTCTCCTTTCTTGAAACTAGGTGTAATTTTTATATCTTTTTGAGTATACCACATTGATGGAAGAATTACAATAGTTACTATTATTTTTTTATAGACTGCAAAATATGCAGTACCCCATGCAAGAGATGCAGTACCCCCTGCAAACTATGCAGCACCCCCTGCAAACTATGCAGCACCCCCTGCAAAATGTGCAGCACCCCCTGCAAATAATGCAGTACCTCCCTGCAAATAATGCAGGGAGGTATCGAGTTATCCCCAAGTTATCCCCAAAGTTATCCCCAAGAGACGCAATCCCCCTGCAAGAAATGCAGTACCCCCTGCAAACTATGCAGCACCCCCTGCAAATAATGCAGTACCTCCCTGCAAACTATGCAGGGGAATACTGAGTTATCCCCAATGGATTGTGGATAAAAATACCGCATGCGTTCTGTTATAGAATTGGCATTCAATTCTGTGAACTTTGCCCAAATTTTTTTGCAGTTCTTGGAAGGGACTTGAAAAATAAATTTAAATGCTTTATACTCAAAAATTGAGGAAAGGAGAGAGTTATGGCAACGCTGAAAGATGTGGCAAAGGCTTCCGGATTGACAGTGGGGACTGTTTCCAGAGTTTTGAACAATAGAGGATATATAAGCGACAAGACGAGAGAGAAAGTGTATCAGGTAATGAAAGAGTTGAATTACCAGCCAAATGAGATGGCGCGTTCACTTTCGAAACAGAAGAACAATACAATAGGGATCATTCTGCCGCAAATCGAGCATCCCTATTTTGCAAAGGTTCTGAGCCGTCTGGAGCGAGAAGCTACTAAGCGAGGATATCGCACAACTTTATTTGTTTCTAAAAATAGGGAAGAACGAGAAGAAGAATGTATTGAGATGTGCAAAAGCGCCAGAGTTGCAGGTGTCGTATTGTGCAGTGGATGTTTTGGTACAGAGAAATTTGCGGGTCTTGATTTTCCTTTAATTACATTAGAGAGATCCATTGATCAGGCAACGTCAGGTGTTGAGTGTGATAATTATCATGGTGGTGTGTTGGCAACGCAGCTGTTGATTGATAAGGGTTGTCGCAAACTAATGTATATCGGCGGTATGAGTGCAGGTGAAGATGTTGCCATGCCGGCAGATTTTCGTGAAGTTGGATTTCGTGACACCTGTGAAAAGCGCCAGGTAGAAAATCTGGTAATGGTAACGGACAAGGAACAATTTGATACATTGGAATATTATAGCTTTGTGAGAAAAAAGCTTGAAGAAAACCCAGATGTAGATGGCGTATTTGCAAGTTCAGATATTATTGGTGCCTATGTGCTTCAGGCTTGTCGCGATCTGAATATTCGTGTTCCACAGGATGTAAAAATTGTGGGCTTTGATGATGTGAATATCGCGCAGTTTACGACACCGGGACTGACAACGATTCATCAGCCGGTGGAGCAGATGGCAGAACAGGCGATTTCGGATATTGCATTAATTGATGCTGGAAAGGTGGTTCCGTCCAGAACGGTATTTCCTGTAACGCTTGTAGAGCGTGGAACGACCTGAATCAAAAGAACTTAATAAAACCGGTATACGGTAGATATGAATTATCAATAAAAAAGACACAAAAGAATTCAAAAAGATTGTTTCATAATGAGCGGCATGCTCGTGTGCAGCAGTCTTTTTTTGTGTATATTGACATAAGTAAATGATTCTAAAATAAAAAAAGATCGCAATCGGTTATTATAAGAAAATTCGGAATTTTTCGAAAAAATAGCGTAATGACTGCGCTTCTTTGAACATTAAGTGAAATAGATATAAAATAATAATGGCATAATGCACAAAAGAATAAGATATAAATCATATAAAATCAACAAAATGCATTTTGTACAAAAGAAATATATGATAACCGCTTGACATATTCAAAGTGCAATGCTAGAATGAGGGCACAAACAAAGAAAACGTCGCGAACGAGACAAGACGTAAAAATAGGAGGATATCAATTATGAAAAGAAAAGCAACCGTAGCACTTACACTCGCAGCAGCAATGGCAGCAACCGCAGTTCCAGCAATGGCAGATGATAAGGTAAGCATCACCATTTTCAACTCCAAGATGGAGGTTCAGAGCCAGTTCGAGGAGATGGCAGAAAAGTATTCTGAGGAGACCGGCGTAGACGTTGAGGTTTACTACTCCAG
>CAVCXB010000127.1:0-8866 GCA_963605535.1 Wujia chipingensis | reverse complement strand
TAAAAACATATACAAAAGTGTATATGCTAGATGATTCGCTACAATCTCACGATTTGTAGTTACTGCTTCATTGTGTATGTTTTTGATGAACTGAAATTCGATCTACTCACAAATTCCTGTACACTCCACAGTCATAAATTCCCCGGATAGCCCCGGGTACATATTTGCCTTTCTTTGTAGATGGAATAAGGCAAATTTTATCATCTAAATAGCTTCTCCTTTCTTAATATTTTTTATTTTGCCACTTGGTTTTCGTGGACTTATACCATTGCCCAAACGCCACCATCAAGGTTCTACCCTATAATTAGCAAGACTATTTCAACATGCACTGGCTTTTCTTCTCGGCATTTCCGGCTGTTATAACGTCAACATAAACGAACACTCTGGATTTTGAGTATCTTTGAGTAATTCTACCCACTTGTAATACTAATATCAGTTGCCTATCTTCCCTCCTCTTGAATCAAATAGAGGGTCAGTAGCTCTTTTTTGATTGACAGGAATAGTATACAAGGTGACGCAACGTCACCTTCAAGCACTTTTTTTGAAAAAATCAAAAATTGTGAAAAGTGCACAAAGAATTGCGGTTCCCCCAGCAGCGCACCTGTTTTCAACAGTTACTTTGTGCAGCAAAAAATTCCGGCATCCTTTGTGACAAAGAATCCAGCATCCGTCTTTTTCTTGACGAAACCGCGAAACTCGGCAAAATGGTCAAGCAGATATTGGTTCTGATTGCCATGGCAGGAGAGAATATAGAGAATCAGCGGTTCGGCATCCGGCACAAGAAGCGAATCTTTGTAGGCCCGCCATTGAACATCATTGAAATATGGCGCTAGAATCTTGGCTCCATTTTCCCGTCCAAAGCGTTCGTACAGACAATCTGCTGACAGCACAATGCGCGAGTCGAAATCAGAAACAAGCCTGCTAATTTCTTTCATGTGGTCGGAGCCGTAGGTGCTGCATAGAAATCGACCGCCGGGCTTTAAGACTCTGGCAGCCTCGCGGCACGCCTGCGCCACATCATTGCAGTAAAAGAGCACATGGTTTGCCAGTACCAGATCGAACGATTCATCTGCAAAGGGAAGCGCCTCACAGAAGCACTCTCGAAACGAGAACTCATCACCATCACCGATTGCACGTCTTGCATCGCGAAGCATTCCCTCTGAGATATCAGTCAGCATAATGGAGCAGGTTTTCAGAAGAGAAAACCGTTTCTTTGCCTCGCACCAGAGTGTGCCATCCCCACAGCCTGTCTCCAAAATATTCATCCTTGGCGTCAGATGGCAGTTTTCAAGAATCCACGGAAACCATCCCTGCTTGTTCTGCGAATAGAGGCGGTGAAGGTTGATGCGGGCAGAGATATTCGAGGCATTTTGATATTGCTTTTTTAAGCTTTCCTCCATTCCAGTCAGATGAATCAAATTTAACATGCGGTTCCAGTCAATGCTATGCTGGCGGCTGATCGCATCTGAAGTTTCAATAATTGCCTTTTCCACAAGCTGCATTTGCTCAATGCGGTCGCGCACAAGATTTAGCTGAATATTGAGGGAATTTTGCATGTAGTGAAGATCTTTTGTGTCCACGATCATTTCACGGATATCATCAAGAGAAAAGCCAAGATATTTCAATAATAAAATTTGCTGTAGGCGCGCAAAATCCGCATCGGTATAAAAACGCGCGCCAGATTCATTGACAAACGAGGGCTTTAAGATGCCCTGCTTGTCATAATAGCGGATGGTCCGCAGGGTGACGTGAGCCATCCCTGCGAACTGTCCAGAAGAGTAGTAGCCTTCTTTTTTCATTCAAAAAATCCTTATATATTACATATTTATTTTGCAAAACTTATTCTACAAAACTTATTTTGCAAAACTTATTCTACAAAACTTATTCTACAAAACTTATTCTACAAAACTTAATTCGCTTAGTTCACTTATTTCACAAAGACCGTCTTGCCTTCCTTTACAAATAGTGGAACGCGGTTAAGCGGAGCATCTACCGTAATTGTGCAGCCACCTTCATAAACCTTTCCAGTCTCATACTCACACCAGTGTCCCTCTGGCAGATACAGTGTGCGAGTGCGCTCACCGGCGGCCAGAACTGGGGCAACTAACAGATCATGACCAAAGAGATATTCGTCTGCGATCTCCCAACACTGCTTGTCAGCCGGATAATCATAGAACAGTGGCTTGATAACAGGAGTACCTTTTTCGTGAGCTTCTTCCATAACGGTTGTGATGTAGCCCTTCATGGACTCACGAAGCAGGATATAATAGCTCATCATATCCCGAATCTCAGGTGTGTAGCTCCAGATTTCATTGTCTGCACCAGATGCCACCATACCGCCACCGGTGGAGCCGAGTGGCTTGTAGTGTGGATCGCGGTCGCCGTGCAGACGCATAACCGGGCAGAATGCACCGAACTGGAACCATCGCATCAAAAGCTCCTGGAAAGCTGGATCGTGTACATTTCCACCGTGGAAACCGCCAATGTCAGCTGTCCACCATGCGATTCCGGCAAGACCCATATTTAAGCCGGCGGTCAGCTGATAGCGAAGATAGGGAAAGGTCGATGGCACATCGCCAGACCATACAAGGGAACCGTAGCGCTGGGAGCCAGCCCATGCACAGCGAACCAGATTCAATGGATTTTCGATGCCCTCTGCTTTCATACCATCGAAGAAGGTCTGAGAGTAGCGAGCCGGGTACTCATTTGCACACTCATTTGCCGGACCATCATAGTAGCGATAGATATCAAAGTCCTGAACGGTGTATTCTGGCTCTGCTTCATCTAGCCAGAACAGATCAACGCCAAGCGTGCAATAATTTTCCATCGCCTTTTGCCATACAAACTCACGTGTCTCCGGGTTTGTCGGGTCGATAAAGCATTCCATTCCGAAGCACTCCATTGTCACATTCAAACCGCGGTCGGTGCGGATTAAAAGATCGCGCTCTTTCATTTCCTCGTAGTTTACACTCGCGCGGTCAACGGTTGGCCAGATGGAAACCATCACGCGAACGCCCATTTCGTGCAATTCGTC
The DNA here is from genome assembly GCA_963605535.1 of Wujia chipingensis. Taxonomy (GTDB): domain Bacteria; phylum Bacillota; class Clostridia; order Lachnospirales; family Lachnospiraceae; genus Anthropogastromicrobium; species Anthropogastromicrobium chipingensis_A. The sequence goes on along the minus strand of CAVCXB010000127.1, from coordinate 5,832 downwards.
GATCATCCTCTTCGGGTTCGGGAAATATTCTGGATCAAAGCGCCAGTCACCCTGCTGCGTCCAGTGGAAGAAGTCGATGACGATAACAGACAGCGGAATGTTCATTTCCTTATATTTTCTTGCAATCGTCAGAACCTCGTCCTGTGTTTGGTAGCGAAGCTTGCACTGCCAGAAGCCCATCGCCCACTGTGGCATCATCGGAACACGTCCGGTTAATTCTGTGTACTGCTCGACAAGACCTGCCGGGGTGTCAGAAGCGTTGATCCAGTAGTCGATCTGTCGTGTGGACTCAGCGGTAAACTCGGTCATGTTGTAGCCAAGCGTTGCACGTCCGATTGCCGGATTGTTCCATAACAGACCATAGCCCTTGCTGGAAACAAGATATGGCACACTCGCCTGTGTGTTTTTCTGTGCAAGCTCAAGCGTGCAGCCCTTCAAATCAAACTGTGGCTGCTGATACTGGCCCATACCAAACAACTTCTCGTTATCGTCCGCCTCAAAACGAACGCTCAGCGCATAGTTATCGCCGCCGACTGCATGGTAAGTTCTGGCAGCCGCGCGCTGCATAACGATTGTGTCAAGATCCTGCCAGTCCTTCGTACCGTAGTCCCAGCTGCGGTAATATTCTTTTAATAACAGTTCATCCTTTTCATTATAGAAGCTAAGGCGTCCAAAGTCTGTCACAACGGCGTAGATATTGCCATTTCTTACGATTGCGTGATCGTCAAACAACTCAATTTTTCCATCAGCCTTTGCTGGCATATCGAGCGTCCAATTCTTATCGGAAAAACTGCGGTTTTGCGTTGCGCGAACGCGAAGACCTGCACCCCACGGGCATACCTCCAGAATTTCTTGTCTGCGCTTAAAGAAAAGTGCGCCGTCTTTAATCGTAAAATAATTCATGCTTAAATACCGTCCTTTCTTGAGAGCCACTGGAGCCACTGACCCGATGGCTCTCCGATGCCCCCGATGCCCCCGATGGCTTCTGGCTAGATGGCTCCCCATGATATCTATATTTTACCGTTACTGGAGAAAAAAGCAATGGACAAAACGAAAATGATGCTTGCATTTTGTAGAATGTTCTGTACAATAAATATATAATTATTCAGAGCCTCGCAGAGACGGTTTGGCAAATAGAGTTTTGAATAGTTATGAATATATAGAGAGTATATAAAGAACAAAACAACGAAAGAAAAGACACTGGGGGACAGATCATGGGAATTGTAGTAATCGGCGCCGTATTTGTGGATATTAAGGGCTTTCCGGAGGATGTTTATGTGCCAACCGGACGCAATGCGGGACGGATTGAATACATACACGGAGGCGTAACACGAAATGTCGTAGAGGACATTGCAAATGTGGAGCTTCGGCCGACCTATGTCAGCATCGTGGACACATCCGCACTTGGCGAGGATGTTGTTCGCAAATTAAAGAGACACAAAGTAGATACCAGCTATATAAAGAGCGTTCCAGGCGGAATGGGAACCTGGCTGGCCGTATTCGACAGCAAGGGCGATCTGGCGGGATCCATCTCGCAGAGACCGAATTTGTATCCGCTGTTATATACGTTGGAGGAAAAGGGAGACGAGATCATCTCCAAGGCAGATTCCATCGTGCTGGAAATGGACATTGACAAGGAAATCATCAAAAAGACCTTCCAATTAGCAGAGAAATATAATAAGAAGGTGTACGGTGTTGTGACCAACATGAGCATCGCTGTTGAGCGACGCGATTACTTAAAGCGTTTTGACTGCTTTGTGTGCAATCAGCTTGAGGCAGGCATTTTCTTTGCAGAGGATTACGAGGATAAGACACCAGAGGAACTGTGCGAGATCATTTCTTCAAAGGTAATGAGTTCCCAGATTCCAGCAATCGTTGTCACGATGGGCGGCGATGGTGCTGTGTATGCAGACTGCAAGGGAAATAAGGGCATTCACCCGGCGCGCAAGGTAACCGTGCGTGATACGACAGGTGCAGGAGATGCATTCTTTGCGGGTGTTGCAATCGGAATGACCTACGGAAAGGAATTAAAGGATGCCGTTGAGATCGGCACACGTCTGGCAGCGTCTGTTATTATCACCACAGACAATGTATGTCCGCGTTTCTTACCGAAGGAGCTTGGCATTGACATCGAGGTTGAGGAGTAAGAAAAGCAAAATAAGAAATAAAACAAAAACAAAGAGCAGACAATTGAACGAGCAATGAAATGAATGATCAATTGAATGAATGCTCAATTGAAGAAACGATCAATTGAATCAATGAACAATTGAATATCAAATATAAGATAAGAAAGGCAGGGAGAGTACAATGAATATTGTATGTTTGGATCTTGAGGGTGTGTTGGTGCCAGAAATTTGGATTGCGTTTGCAAAGGCGAGCGGGATTTCAGAGCTTAAGCGAACAACGAGAGACGAGCCGGATTACGACAAGCTGATGAAGTGGAGACTTGGCATTTTAAAGGAGCATGGCCTTGGACTAAAGGAAATCCAGCAGACAATTGCAACGATTGATCCGATGCCGGGGGCAAAGGAGTTTCTGGATGAGCTTCGAAGCATGACACAGGTAATCATCATCAGCGATACCTTTACCGAGTTTGCCGCACCGCTCATGAAAAAACTCGGCTGGCCGACCATTTTCTGCAACAGCCTTGAGGTGGCAGAGGATGGCGAGATTACCGGCTTTAAGATGAGAATTGAGCAGTCCAAGCTGACCACTGTAAAGGCACTTCAGGCAATCGGCTTTGAGACAATCGCAAGCGGTGACAGCTACAACGATCTTGGCATGATTCGTGCAAGCAAGGCTGGCTTTTTATTCCGCAGCACCGATTCCATCAAAAATGAGAATCCGGATCTGCCGGCTTATGAGACATACGATGAGCTGATGGCAGCCATCAAGAGGGCTTTATAATGGACAGAATACGGTCAAGATGGGTAAAGGTAGCTGTAATTGTAGCAGGTGCGTTCTTATATGCCTTGGGCATGAATTTATTTCTGATCCCGTATGGCCTTTACAGTGGTGGCGGCGTCGGAATTGCGCAGGTCATCACCTATCTAATAGGAAAGGTCGTAGATTTAGGCGGCAGGAATATTTACGGTGCGGTGTATTTTCTTACCAATATTCCACTCCTTCTTTTGGCTTGGAAGGGCGTTGGAAAGGGCTTTCTTTTTAAGACCATCATCGGCTCAACTTCGATCAGTATCTTTGCGACTTTGATTCCGATTCCGGCAGCACCGATTGTCGATTCAGTTGTAGCGTCAGTTTTGATCGCGGGCATTATCACTGGATTTGGCGTTGGTTTGTTGCTTGTAGCAGGCGGCAGCGGCGGTGGTGTGGATATCATTGGTGTGTGGGCAGCGCGTAAGTTTAAGCATGCATCGGTTGGCAAGATTTCATTGTTTGTCAATGCACTTGTCTATGCGTGTTTGCTTCTGATGTTTGATATTGAAATTGTAATTTATTCATTAATCTACATGGTATTCTTTACCCTGATGATGGATCGCGTTCACTATCAGAATATCACGGTGCGTCTGATGATTTTCACGAAGCATGATGGAATTGATCAGAAGATTTTAAAGGAGACTGGTCGTGGCGTGACGGAGTGGACTGGTGTGGGTGCGTATACCAAAGAGGAGACAAAAATTCTAATTTGTTGTATCAATAAATTTGAACAGTCGGAGTTTATTGACATTATTCACAGCATAGACCCCAATGCGTTCGTAATTGCTGACGAAGGCGTTTCCGTTATGTCTGGCAATTTTGAAAAGCGCCTGTAATGAAATAAATTTTATACAAAAATCATAGGCGTTTACCGATGCAAAATTGGTCAAAACGCAGAAATATACGTCTCCTATTGGCGAATCGGTAAAAAAATGGTAGTATAATGATATGTGACATCACGTAGAACGATGTACTGAACATACGCCCGCAGTCTGTCCATTTTTGGGACAGTGGGGCAAAAGGAGGAATTAAGAAATGACAATTACTGAGCAGTTTAAAGAGTATGGCGTTGTTCCAGTTGTAGTACTGAACGATGCAAAGGATGCACTTCCATTAGCAAAGGCTTTAGTAGAGGGTGGATTGGCTTGTGCAGAGGTTACTTTCCGTACCGATGCAGCAGAGGAGTCTATTCGTCTGATGAGCGAGGCTTATCCGGATATGTTAGTTGGTGCAGGTACTGTTCTGACGATCGATCAGGTAAACCGTGCAGTTAACGCAGGCGCTAAGTTCATCGTTAGCCCAGGATTTGATCCGGAGATCGTTGACTACTGTCTGGAGAAGAACATTCCGGTATTACCAGGCTGCATCACTCCGTCTGAGGTTGCACAGGCTGTTAAGCGTGGACTGAAGGTTGTTAAGTTCTTCCCGGCTGAGCAGGCAGGCGGCGTTGCTATGATCAAGGCTATGGCAGCTCCGTACACCATGGTTAAGTTCATGCCAACAGGCGGAATCAGCACCAAGAATCTGGCAGATTACTTAGGTTGTGACAAGATCCTTTGCTGCGGCGGAAGCTGGATGGTAAAGGGTGATATGATCAAGGCTGGCGAGTTTGACAAGATCACTGCTATGACTAAGGAAGCAGTTGAGAAGGTTAAGGAAATCCGCGGCTAATCATTTTCACAAGAAAAGTAAGTTTCATTCAAGCATAAGTTCCATTCAAGCGGCTTGAAAACAGGCTGCTTGAATCGGAAATAAGCAAACAAATAAGCCAACCAAAGTAAAAAGTAAGGTTGGGAAAGCAAAGTTCGTATAAGAAAGGTATGGTTTAGAAAAAATGAATTTAAATTTAAGACCAGCAAGCGAGTGCAAGTTTGACGCAGTATCTCTGGGCGAGGTTATGCTTCGTCTTGATCCGGGCGAGGGCAGAATCCGTACAGCTAGATCCTTCCGTGCATGGGAAGGCGGCGGAGAGTACAATGTAATCCGTGGTTTAAGAAAGTGCTTCAAGATGAATACCGCTGTTATCACTGCATTTGCTGATAACGAAGTTGGTATGCTGATGGAAGACTTCATCTGCCAGGGTGGTGTTGATACTTCTCTGATCAAGTGGATGAAGACTGACGGTATCGGCCGTATCTGCCGTAACGGTTTAAACTTCACTGAGAGAGGCTACGGAATCCGTGGTGCTGTAGGTTGCTCTGACCGTGCAAACACTGCTATTTCTAAGGCTACTCCAGAGGATTTTGATTTCGAGTACATCTTCGGAACCCTGGGTGTTCGTTGGCTGCATACCGGCGGTATCTACGCTGCACTGTCTGAGCAGTCCTGCGAGACCGTTCTGGCTGCAATCAAGACCGCTAAGAAGTATGGTACCATCGTATCCTACGACTTAAACTATCGTCCATCCATGTGGAGCGCAATCGGCGGACAGGCTAAGGCTCAGGAAGTTAACAAGGAGATCGCTAAGTACGTTGACGTTATGATCGGTAACGAGGAAGACTTCACCGCTTGCCTTGGCTTCGAGATCGAGGGCAACGATGCAAACTTAAAGACTCTGAACCTTGACGGATACAAGAAGATGATCAACGAGGCAGCTAAGACTTACCCGAACTTCAAGGCTGTAGCTACCACTCTTCGTCAGGTTAAGACTGCTACCGTTAATGACTGGAGCGCAATCTGCTGGGCAGATGGTGAGATCTACAAGGCTAAGGATTACAACGGCCTGGAGATCATGGACCGTGTAGGCGGCGGTGATTCCTTCGCTTCTGGTCTGATCTATGGTTTAATGACCACTGAGAATGCTGAGATGGCTGTTAACTACGGTGCAGCACACGGCGCACTGGCTATGACTACTCCTGGTGATACCACTATGGCTAGCAAGAAGGAAGTTGAAGC
>CAVCXB010000126.1:0-8867 GCA_963605535.1 Wujia chipingensis | reverse complement strand
GGCATAAAAACACAGCCACTATGTGGCAGAATGGAAGGAACTATGAAGTATAGCTACTACCCAGGGTGTACCCTGAAGACAAAGGCAAAAGAACTCAATGATTATGCCATTGCTTCTGCAAAGGCACTGGGCATAGAGATGGAGGAGATTGAGGACTGGCAGTGCTGCGGCGGCGTGTATTCGACTGCTACCGATGAGATTGCAAACAAGCTTTCTTCCGTCAGAGCTCTGGCTCAGGCAAGAGATAAGGGACAGGATCTTCTGACTCTTTGCTCTGCCTGTCATAATGTAATCAAGCGTGTCAATAACGACATGAGAAATAATGAAGAATTTCGTACAAAAGCCAACAATTATATGGCACCGGATATGGAATACAGTGGTGAGGCAAATGTCATTCACTATCTTGAAATGCTGCGTGATGTAGTAGGCTTTGACAATTTAAAGAAAGCAGTTGTAAACCCGTTAAAGGGAAAGAAAATTGCTGCTTACTACGGATGTCTTTTACTTCGCCCGGGCAAGGTAATGGAGTTTGATGATCCGGAGAATCCAAAGATCATGGAAGACTTCATCAAGGCCATCGGCGCAACACCTGTTATCTTCTCCCAGCGAAATGAGTGCTGTGGAGGATACATGACCTTAAACGACAAGGAACTGGCACAGAGAAGAAGCAATGCCGTTGTCGCATCTGCGTTGGATCAGAACGCAGACTGCATGATTACCGCCTGTCCTCTCTGCCGGTACAATCTTGTAGCCAATGCAACTGAGCATCAGATTCCGGTTTACTATTTCACCGAGCTGTTAGCGGAAGCACTTGGCGTAAAAGAGGAGGTGCAGGCATGACAATCAATAAGGAAATGATTACCGATATCAGTGGTGTGAACCCGCGTAAGTGTATGAAGTGCGGAAAATGTTCTGCAACCTGTCCGGCATTCGATGCAATGGATTATCATCCGCATCAGTTTGTTGATATGGTAGAAAATGGAAAAATCGAAGCACTGATGCAGTCAAAGTCCATCTGGAACTGCTTAAGCTGCATGGCATGTGTACAGAGATGTCCAAGAAGCGTTGAGCCTGGAAAGTTAGTAGAAGCAATCCGTCTGGCTGTTATTCGTCAGCAGGGAATGAATCACTTAAGTGAGGAAGCCATTCCGCAGCTTCTTGACCCAGAGCTTCCGCAGCAGGCAATTGTCAGCGCATTCCGTAAGTATAAGAGATAAAGAAAGGCTGGTTTACATATGCAGAAAATAGGAGTATTTGTATGTTGGTGCGGAAGCAATATCGCAGCAACTGTCGATGTTGCGGCTGTGGTTGAAGCCTTAAGAGTTCAGCCAGGTGTTGTATACGCAACCGACTATCAGTATATGTGTTCTGCCAGCGGACAGAACATCATTAAGGATGCCATCAAGGAATACGGACTGACCGGCGTAGTAATCTGTTCCTGTTCTCCTCGTATGCATGAGGCAACCTTCCGCAAGACCGTAGAGGCAGCGGGACTGAATCCGTACATGCTCGAGATCGCAAACATTCGTGAGCAGTGTTCCTGGATTCACAAGGATAGAAAAGAGGCAACTGAGAAAGCGATTATCTTAGGCCGTTCCGCAATCGCAAAGGTTCAGTTAAATGCACCGTTAACCTCTCAGACAAGCCCGGTTGTAAAGCGTGCGCTTGTAATCGGAGGCGGTATTGCTGGTATTCAGACCGCACTGGACATTGCAGATGCAGGTTTCGAGGTTGATATCGTAGAGAAGAAGCCAACCATCGGCGGTAAGATGTCTCAGCTGGATAAGACATTCCCAACCCTCGACTGTGCGGCATGTATTTTGACACCAAAGATGGTAGATGCAGGTGCAAACGACAAGATTCATCTGTATACTTACTGTGAGGTAGAGAAGGTTTCCGGTTTCGTAGGAAACTTCAGCGTAACCATCAAGCAGAAGCCGCGTTACGTTGACCCTGTAAAGTGTACTGGATGTGGTGCTTGTACCGAGAAATGTCCGTCCAAGAAGACTCCAAACGAGTTCAACATGGGTCTGGACAACAGAACCGCAATCTACATCCCGTTTGCACAGGCAGTTCCGAAGTTAGCAGTCATCGACCGTGATGCATGTATTCACTTCAAGAACGGCAAGTGTGGACTTTGTGTAAGAACTTGTGGTGCCGGCGCAATCAACTATGATCAGAAGGAAGAGTTCATCACTAAGGAGTACGGTGCAATCGTAGTGGCAACTGGTTACAATCAGATCAAGCCAGTTAAGTTTGACGAGTATCTGTATTCCCAGAGCAAGGATGTTGTTACCTCTCTTGAGTTTGAGCGTATCATGAACGCAGCAGGCCCGACAAAGGGACAGCTAGTATGTCCGTCTGATGGAAGACATCCAAAGAAGATTGTGTTTGTACAGTGTGTTGGTTCCAGAGGAAACTCCTGCAGAGATAAGTCCTACTGTTCCAAGATCTGCTGTATGTACACAGCAAAGCATGCAATGCTTGTAAAAGATCATCATCCGGATATCGACGTTACGGTATTCTATATCGACGTTCGTACACCGGGAAAGAATTTCGATGAGTTCTATCGCCGTGCCGTAGAGCAGTATGGTGTTCACTATATTAAGGGTATGGTTGGTAAGGTTGAGCAGGGCAAAGGCTGCTTAAAGGTTCAGGCTTCCGATCTGTTAAACAACGAGCAGATCCATATGGACGCTGATATGGTTGTCCTTGCATCCGCAATCGAGCCGGATGAGAGTGCAAGAAGCCTTGCAACAATGCTGACTGCAAGTATGGATACAAACGACTTCTTTACCGAGGCTCATGCAAAGCTTCGTCCGGTAGAGAGCCCGACCGCTGGTATCTTCTTATCTGGTGTCTGCCAGGGACCGAAGGATATCCCAGAGACCGTTGCACAGGCAAGTGCCGCTGCTGCAAAGGTAATCGGCCTTCTTGCAAAGGATTCCCTGCTGTGTAATGCATGTGTCGCTCATTCCGATGAGACACTGTGTAACGGCTGTTCCCAGTGTACCAATGTCTGCGCATATGGTGCAATCACCTATGAGGAGAGACTGGTTATGGATAAGGGTGTTCGTGAGACAAGAAGAGTTGCAGTTGTTAACGAAGCAATCTGCCAGGGCTGCGGTGCTTGTACGGTAACTTGTCCGTCCGGCGCTATGGACCTGAAGGGATTTGCAAATAATCAGATTATGGCGGAGGTAGACGCAATATGCAAGTAAATGAGACAAATGAAAACAAAGAGTTTACGCCTCTGATCGTGGCATTCTGCTGTAACTGGTGTTCCTATGCGGGAGCTGACCTTGCAGGAAGCAGCCGTCTGAACTATCCGGCAAATGTCAAGATCATTCGTGTACCATGCTCCTGTCGTGTAAATCCGCTGTTCATTCTGCGTGCATTCCAGAGAGGCGCTGACGGTGTTATCCTGTGTGGATGTCATCCGGGTGACTGCCATTACACCACTGGTAACTACTACGCAAGAAGAAGAATGACACTTCTGTTCTCCATGCTTGATTACTTAGGCATTGAGAAGGAGAGAGCAAGAGTGGAGTGGGTTTCCGCAGCAGAGGGTGCAAGATTTGCATCTGTTATGAATGATTTTGTGGACACCATTACAAAGCTTGGTGAAAACAGAAAGTTGAGGGATCTGCGATGCGAGAAATAAAAGAATCACTGGTGTCCAAAATCAATGAACTCATTGACAACGGCACTGTAGACCGTGTGATCGGCTGGAAGGCCGGCGAATTCTGCTACGATGTATCTCCGGCGATCTTCACAAAAGAGAATCTGGACGAACTCGTTTACAATAGTTTCTGCGGCGCAAACCAGAGCAAGTTCTTAGTAGGCGCTGCAACCATGGACGTGCCGTTCCGCGCACCAAACGCACCGGAACCGCCGAAGCCGAAGAAAATCCTTGCACTGCTTAAGCCGTGTGACTGCTACAGCTTCAATCAGCTGCAGACCGAGCACAGAGTTGATGCAGAGAAGGTATACGCACTGGGAATTCCGTGTACCGGAATGATCGATGTGAACAAGATCAAGGCAAAGGGAATCACCGGTATCCTCGGTATCGAGGAAGAGGGCGATACCATTAAGGTACAGACCCTTTACGGCGAGGAAACCTGCAAGAAGAGTGAAGTGCTCTTAGAGCGCTGCATGGTATGCAAGGGAAAGAATCACGTAGCTGGCGATGAGTTGTTAATTCCGGATGAGGAAGCACCGGAGGTTCCGGTAAGTGCAGATCGTATGGCTGAGGTTGCAAAGCTGGAAGCAATGACTGAACAGGAGCGTTTTGATTTCTGGAGAAGCCAGTTGTCAAAGTGTATCCGCTGCAATGCCTGCCGCAATGCCTGTCCTGCCTGTACCTGCCGTACCTGCGTATTTGATAACCCGAAGTCTGGCGTTGCCGCTAAGGTAAACAACACCGATTTCGAGGAGAACATGTTCCACATTATTCGTGCATTCCACGTAGCTGGTCGTTGTACCGACTGCGGTGAGTGCAGCAGAGTTTGTCCGCAGAATATTCCGCTTCACCTGTTAAACCGCAAGTTCATCAAGGATATTGACGAGTTTTACGGCGATTATCAGGCAGGTGCAAAGGTCGGTGAAAGAGGTCCGCTGATCTCTTATACAAAGGAAGACTGTGAGCCGAGTATCGTTATGGAGAGGGGGAACTAATCATGTTAAAGATTGCAATGAGTGAGATTTCCCGCCTGTTTGATGCGATTCAGGCTGTGGATGAGCTGTATTTGCCGGTAGAAAAAGGCAATGAGGTGGAGTTTGGCCCGTATAGTGCAGATGCAAAGGTGCGCCTTGATGCGCTCCAGACCGTAAAGTCTGCAAAGGATATGTTCTTCCCATTCCAGGAAGACATCATGAAATTCCACATGAACGGAAAGCAGATTTCGGTAGAGGCTGCTGCCAAGAAGGATAAGGATTTTGTTGTATTTGGTGTCAGAGCATGTGACGCAAGAAGCTTTTCCATTCTGGATAAGGTTTTCTTAGCAGATCCGGTTGATACCTATTATCAGGCAAGAAGAGAGCATGGAATTGTCGTATCCATGGCATGTCACAGACCAGAGGAAACATGCTTTTGCAGCACCTTTGGAATTGACGCAACAAAGCCGGAAGGCGATGTTGTTACATGGATCGCCGATGGCACTCTGTACTGGGAAGCACAGACCGAAAAGGGTACTGCGTTAACCGAGAAGGTTTCTGCTGTTTTAGCAGAGAGCGACTGCGCTGCCGTAGAGGCACAGCAGGCTGCTGTAAAGGAGATCTTAAAGAGACTGCCGCTTGCCGATTTGGATCTTTCCTACTTCACCTCCCATCCGGAGTTGGAGATCTTCAAGAGAGAAGAGTGGAAAGAATTATCCAGCCACTGCTTAGGCTGCGGAACCTGTACCTTTGTATGTCCGACCTGCCAGTGCTACGATGTGCGCGACTACGATACCGGACATGGTATTGAGCGTTATCGCTGCTGGGATTCCTGTATGTACCGCGACTTCACCATGATGGCACACGGAACCAACCGTAAGAGCCAGGTAGAGCGTTTCCGCCAGAGATTCATGCACAAGTTGGTATACAATCCGCTTAGAAACAATGGTGAATTCTCCTGCGTAGGCTGCGGCCGCTGCTTAAAGAAGTGTCCAAATTCCCTGAATATCGTTAAGGTAGCAAAAACATTGGGAGGTACACAGGCATGAGTGAGAGAAGAGAAGAATTGATTCCTGTCCTCGGCGTTGTTACCGAGATCCGTAAGGATACGCCGGATGTTAAGACATTCCGCGTAGTAACGCCAGACGGCAAGAAAGCATTTGAACATAAGCCTGGCCAGTGTGCCATGCTTTCCGTTCCGGGTGTTGGCGAGGGTATGTTTTCCATCACTTCTTCCCCAACACAGGAAGAATATATGGAGTTCTCCATTAAAAAGTGCGGCTGCCTTACCACATGGCTGCACGCTCTTGAGCCGGGTCAGATGATTACGATCCGTGGACCATACGGAAACGGATTCCCGGTGGATACTGAGTTAAAGGGCAAGAATCTGCTGTTTATCGCCGGTGGTATCGGACTGGCTCCGCTTCATTCTGTAATCAACTACTGCCGTCACTATCGTGACCAGTATGGAGACATTGATATCGTTTACGGTTCCCGTTCCATGGATGACTTGGTAGATATCAAGGAAATTCAGGACGAGTGGTGCAACGAGGCCGGAATTAACGTTCATTTGACCATCGACCGCCCGCAGGAAGGCTGGGATGGCCATGTTGGATTCGTCCCAAGTTACGTAAACGAGCTGAACCTTTCCTTAGACAAGACGATCCTGATCTGTGGACCGCCAATCATGATCAAGTTTACTCTGCAGAATCTGCAGGCACTCGGCTTCTCAAAAAGCCAGGTATATACAACCATGGAGCTTCGCATGAAGTGTGGTATCGGAAAGTGCGGCCGCTGCAATATCGGTTCCAAGTACGTTTGCAAGGACGGCCCGGTATTCCGCTTCGACCAGCTGGATGAACTGCCAGATGAGTACTAATCGCGAAGGCAATGAGCCGTGCGCAGTCAAAGAAAATTAGCTGCTCATGCTTGCATGAAAGCAGATAATTTTCTGAGACTGCATAGGGCGAAGCCCGCGTGCGAGCATGTGCTTCGCACATGCGAGAGAGCAGCACGGCGCAATAAAGATTTGTAAATGAATATGGAGGAAATATAATAATGGACGAAATGATTACAGTTTATTTATATGGTAAGAAATATACTGTTCCCTCCAGCCTGACAATTATGGAAGCTTTTGAGTATTCCGGTTATCAGCTGGTTCGCGGCTGCGGCTGCCGTAACGGTTTCTGCGGTGCCTGTGCTACAATTTACCGTATCAAGGGTGAGACCACTCTTCACGGATGTCTTGCATGTTCCACAAAGGTTGAGGACAACATGTGCGTAGCATCTCTTCCATTCTTCCCATTAGAGAAGGAAATCTACAATATCGAAGAGATCCGTCCAACTCAGGAGATCATGATGCAGCTGTATCCGGAAATCTATTCCTGTATCGGATGCAATGCCTGTACAAAGGCCTGCACACAGCAGTTAAATACGATGCAGTATATCGCATACGCACAGCGCGGTGAGTATGAGAAGTGTGCGGAGGAGTCCTTTGACTGTGTAATGTGCGGTGTCTGCTCATCCAGATGTCCGGCTGGAATTTCCCATCCGCAGGTAGCTCTGCTTGCAAGAAGACTGACCGGAAAGTACTTAAAGCCGGAAGCAAAGCATCTGACAAAGCGCGTTCAGGAGATTGCAGAGGGAGATTTCGATGAGGCGATGAAGGATATCATGAGCAAGTCCATCGACGAGCTGAAAGATATGTACAACAATCGTGTAATCGAAAAATAAAGGAGGACGAATAAGATGAGCTTTCCATATACAGAGGAAATGATGGAGTCTGTCAAGAAGGTTGAAGCGACCAGAGCAGCCCGTATGGCAGCTGAGCCGAGACGTATGACAGCAGATGAAAAGGATGCACTGCTTGAGCAGTATCATCCGGACTATAATCTTTCCAGCTTTGCACAGATCACAGTTGGACCAAACAAGGGCGAGAAGGCTCCGAAGGAGTTAGTTGCTCTGTTACAGGCAAAGAGCCGTGTTCAGGACATGAATCTGGATCTGACTCATCCGGATTATGATACCGACGTGCTGGTAATCGGTGGCGGCGGTTCCGGTGCATCTGCTGCAATCGAGGCACATCAGGCAGGCGCAAACGTAATGATCGTTACCAAGCTTCGTATCGGTGATGCCAACACCATGATGGCAGAGGGTGGTATTCAGGCAGCAGATAAGGAAAACGATTCCCCGGCACAGCATTACTTAGACGTAATGGGCGGCGGACATTTCGCAAACGTTCCAGAGCTGGTTGAGAAGCTGGTAAAGGACGGACCGGATTGTATCAAGTGGTTAAACGACTTAGGTGTTCTGTTTGATAAGGATGCAGAGGGCAACATGATCACGACACACGGTGGCGGAACTTCCAGAAAGAGAATGCATGCAGCAGCAGACTACTCTGGTGCTGAGATCATGAGAGTTCTTCGTGATGAGGTTCAGAACCGTAAAATCCCGGTTGTTGATTTCACATCCGCAATCGAGATCATCAAGGATACCGAGGGCAAGGCAGCAGGTGCCGTTCTTCAGAACATGGAGACAGGTGAGATCCTGATCGCCCGTGCAAAGTGCGTAATCATCGCAACTGGTGGTGCAGGAAGACTTCATTATCAGGGATTCCCGACATCAAACCACTATGGCGCAACCGCTGATGGTCTGGTACTGGCTTACCGTGCAGGAGCAAGACTTCTGTATCAGGATACCTTACAGTATCATCCGACTGGTGTTGCATTCCCGTCCCAGATCTACGGCGCACTCGTAACCGAGAAGGTTCGTTCCATGGGCGCACAGTTCGTCAATGTAAACGGTGAAGCATTTATGCATCCGCTGGAGACAAGAGACGTTGCTGCATCTGGCGTTATCCGCGAGGTATCCAGAGGAAATGGTGTTCATACGCCGCTTCGCGAGGGTATCTGGCTGGACAGCCCGATGATCGATGCAATCCACGGTGAGGGAACTTTAGAGAAGAGACTTCCGGGTATGCTTCGTATGTACATGAGATACGACATCGATATGAGAAAGGTGCCGATCGTAATCTACCCGACACTGCATTATCAGAACGGTGGCGTTCGTGTCAGCGTAAATGGTATGTCTGATGTTGAGAATCTGTATGTTGCAGGTGAGGCAGCCGGTGGTGTTCACGGAAGAAACCGTCTGATGGGCAACTCCCTTCTGGACGTTATCGTATTCGGCCGTAATGCAGGACAGCAGGCAGG
>CAVCXB010000125.1:0-8875 GCA_963605535.1 Wujia chipingensis | reverse complement strand
TAATTATGACACATCTGGTAAGAATGTGGAATCCGGGGTGTTATTCATCGCTTACGATACCTATGAGGAAATTTTAAGCGATAATAAAATCAATCATCTGACAAGCAAAAGTGGCAGGGCATCGACTGATATGGAAAAGCTTTGCCGCACCTTTGTGGTGCCGGAATATCAGGAGCGCATCTTGAAATTTTTTGATGTGCATACATTGTCAGACCGACTTCATGAGGATGAGACAATCGCAGAGGAATATCTGGCGAAGGATGGCAACTGGCATACGGCGCGCTTTATTGCGAAGCGGCGAAATGCACAGGGCAAGGTAACGCATGCGCTTTATGTGACGAGGCTAATCAGCGATGCGAAGCGCCGTGAGCAAAACTGGATTGCCATCGCAGAGGAGGCAAACAAGGCCAATCAGGCAAAAACAGATTTTCTGCGTCATATGAGCCATGATATCCGAACACCGCTAAACGGAATCTTAGGTATGATCGAGATCGCAGATCGCAACAAAAAGAATCCGCAAAAGCTGTATGAATGTCGAAGCAAGGTATTAAGTTCAATGGAATATCTGCTTTCAATTGTAAACAACGTGCTTGATATTGGAAAACTCGAATCAGGTGAAATTGTCCTTGAACATAGATCGTTTAATCTAATTACGGTGTTAATGGATATGTTGACTGTAGTTGGAATGCAGGCGAATGAAAATGGCATCAACTTTAAGGGCGGAAAGGAAATGAGCGTGATTCGTCATCCGTATCTGATTGGAAGTCCGGTTCATCTAAAGCGTGTGCTGATGAATCTGGCAAGCAATGCGATCAAATACAACCACAAAGGCGGAACGGTAACGCTGTATTGCACAGAGATTTCAAGTGACAAGGAAACGGTTGTCTACGAATTTGTCTGTCAAGATACCGGAATCGGCATGAGCGAGGATTTCCAGAAAACAGCATTTGAGCCATTTACGCAGGAGGGCAAGGAGGCTGTGACAACGTATACTGGCTCAGGTCTTGGCCTTTCCATTGTGAAAAAGATGGTAGAAAAGATGGATGGTACGATTCGCCTTGAGAGCAAGGAAAATGCAGGCAGTACCTTTGTGATCACGATTCCGTTTGGGATTGATCATAAGGCACAGGCAGCAACTGCCGGAAAAGGTACGCCGACGGCGCTGAATCTGAAAGGAAAAAGAGCGCTTTTGGCGGAGGACAATGAATTAAATGTCGAAATTGCACAGCTGATGCTGGAAGATCAGGGACTTGCCGTTGATGTTGTGAGAAACGGAAAAGAGGCGGTGGATAAATTTGAGGATTTGCCGAGTGGATCGTATGATTTTATCTTTATGGATATCATGATGCCAGTTATGGATGGTCTTGAGGCGACACGCCGCATTCGCGCAATGGACAAGGCAGATGCAAAGACGATTCCGATTCTTGCAATGACAGCAAATGCATTTCAGGATGATGTGAAACAGAGCATTGAGGCAGGTATGAATGCGCATCTGATGAAGCCGCTCGATGAAAAGAAGCTAAGAGAAGCGATTCAGGAAGTCATGCAGGAAACAATGCAAAATTAAAGTATGAATTTGAAACGTTTTGAAAGGATTCGATTGAAATGTTTTGAAATGACTTGAATTGATTCAAAGAAAAACAAAGCGCTCGAGGCTGTAAAAACAGTCATCGGGCGCTTGCTTTGTTTGTGTGAAACAACCATTTGACAGCTTATTTTTTGTAAACTGGATAATGATGATACTCCAGACATTCAGCGGCACGCTCGCACGATGCCTGATCGTGAAATTCGATTTTAATCGTACCGGCCATATGCTCACGGTTGTGGTTGATGCCGATATTTTTGATGCTGACATTCTCAAAGGCAAGCAGCGTAGCGATAACAGAGATTGCACCTGGCTGGTCTGGGATATCGCAGCAGATCGCGTACTCTGGATTCATCGTCGCACTGCCGCGCTTGTCACTGATGGAGCTGCGGTAGTTGCCGGAACGCTCGAAACTATCGTAAACATCCTTGTGATTATCGGTTTTCAGATCGGTAATTGTCTGGTCAATCGCCTTCTTATAATCCTCCAATAAGGAAATGATATTGTCTTTGTTCGTAAATAAAATCTGCTCCCACATGACAGGGGAGGAGGATGCAATTCTTGTGATATCCTTAAAGCCGCCTGCGGCAATCTTTTTCATTGTGCCGTCCGGAAAATCCGACTGAGCGACCAGATTGACGAGGGAGGACGCAATGACATGAGGCACATGGCTGATTGCAGCAACGGCGTAGTCGTGATTCTTGTAATCAAGGACAAGCGGAATTGCAGCCTGATCGGCAGCAAACTGAATCATCGTGTCGAGCTGATCCTGTGTCGTCTTTGAGGTTGGTGTGATAACATAATATGCATTTTCTAAAAGGGAAGCCTTCGAGCAGGCG
Organism: Wujia chipingensis; assembly: GCA_963605535.1. GTDB lineage: Bacteria > Bacillota > Clostridia > Lachnospirales > Lachnospiraceae > Anthropogastromicrobium > Anthropogastromicrobium chipingensis_A. The sequence goes on along the minus strand of CAVCXB010000125.1, from coordinate 6,451 downwards.
TATCCAGTGCGCTCGGAGCCAGCCATCGGGTGTCCGCCGACAAAGCAGTCCTCCATACCAAGCTCGATTACGGTTTCATGAATCGCAGCCTTTGTACTGCCAACATCGGTAACGATACAGCTCGGTTTCAGAAATGGGCGAATTGCCTTTAAATAATCCTCATTAAAGGAAACCGGTGTGCATAAAATAATCATGTCGCAGGCGCGAAGGTTTTCGTCCACGCCATCTAAAATCACATCGACAATGCCGTCAGCCTTCGCTTCCTCAAGCGTGCTGCGCGTTCTCATATACGCCATGATTACGGTATCTGGGTGAACCTGTTTTATTTTGCGGGCAATGGAACCGCCGATCAGTCCCAGTCCGATAAATCCAATTGTATGAAGCTGCATAATCAATTTTGCCTTTCCGAGCCCCGGCGGTATAGGAAAACCGGAGTGTCTGAACGTATTTTAGCGAAAGTGGAGAGGAAAGTCAAGCTTTTTCACTTTAAAGCGCGAAAAATAAAAAAGAAACCATCACTGAGGGGCTTTTCGTAACCCCACCCATGAACTGTAACACGATAATAAAAATTTTATATTAAAAATGCGAAAAATAGTTGCAATTATTTGAAATATTTTATATAATATCCCTATCGGATTCCAAGGGGTCTCGGAATTGTATGTTGCAAAAGAGACAAAAGAAACCTGGAAAGAAAAGAAAGATTGGAGGACGTGACTTATGAAGGTTTATGAAACTGGGAACATCCGCAACGTTGTCGTAATGGGACATGGCGGATGTGGTAAGACAACACTTGTTGAGGCTATTGCCTACCAGACCGGTATTACAGCTAGGATGGGAAAGGTGACGGACGGAAATACCATCAGCGATTACGATAAGGAAGAGCAGAAGCGTCAGTTTTCCATTTCGACCAGCGTAGTTCCGGTCGAGTTCGAGGACATCAAGATTAATTTCTTAGACACACCTGGATATTTTGACTTCGTAGGAGAAGTAGAGGAGGCATGCCACGCAGCAGGTGCCGCTGTTATCGTGATCAACGGCAAATCTGGCGTAGAGGTTGGTACATTAAAGGCATGGGAGCTTTGCGAGAAGTATAAGCTGCCGAGACTGTTTTTTGTAACGGGCATGGATGATGATCAGGCCAGCTACCGTAAGATCGTTCTTGAGTTAAATGATCGTTTTGGACGTAAGGTAGCACCGTTCCATGTGCCGATCCGTGAGAATGAAAAGTTCGTTGGTTTCGTCAATGTTGTAAAGATGAAGGGCCGCCGTTTTATCAATGATACAAGCGAATATGAAGAGTGCGAGATCCCGGATTACATGGATAAGCACTTAAACATCAGCCGTGATGCACTTGTTGAGGCCGTTGCCGATACGAGCGAGGAGTTGATGGAGCGTTATTTTGCAGGAGAAGAGTTCACCTATGAGGAAGTCTCCACTGCACTGAGAACCCACGTTATGGACTGCCAGATCGTTCCAGTATTGGTTGGATCCGGTGTTCACAATCAGGGTACCAGCATGTTGATGAATGTAATCAAGAAGTATTTCCCGTCACCAGAGTACACCGTAAACCACGGAAAAGAAACATCTACCGGCGAGCTTGTTATGGTTAAGTGTGATCAGAATAAGCATCTGTCCGCAAAGGTATTCAAGACCGTAGTTGACCCATTTATCGGAAAGTATTCTCTGCTTAAGGTTGTAACCGGTACACTGAAGGCTGGCGATAGCATTTATAATGTAAATAAGGGTACAGAAGATCGTGCATCCAAGCTGTATCTGATGCGCGGCAAGGAAACCATCGAGGTTCCAGAACTTCACGCAGGCGATATCGGTGCACTCGCAAAGATTGAGAAGATCTCCACAGGCGACACTATTTCCACAAAGGGTGCAACCCTTGTTTACGATGGACCGCAGGTAAGCAAGCCATATACATGCAAGGCATATCGCGCAAAAAATAAGTCCGATGAGGATAAGATCAATGGCGCACTCGCACGTATGGTAGAGGAAGATCAGACCCTTCGTCTTGAGAACGATGTAGAGAATCATCAGACCTTAATTTATGGTATCGGTGATCAGCAGCTTGATGTTGTCGCAAGCCGCATCCTGAATCGTTATAAGGTTGAGATCGAACTGTATCGCCCGAAGGTAGCATACCGAGAGACTCTTAGAAAGAAAGTTCAGGTACAGGGTAAGTATAAGAAGCAGACCGGTGGTAGCGGTCAGTACGGCGATGTACATATGATCTTTGAGCCGTCAGGCGATCTTGATACGCCATACATCTTCGAGGAAAAAGTAGTCGGCGGCGCTGTTCCGAAGAACTACTTCCCGGCAGTTGAAAAGGGTATTCAGGAGTCCGTATTAAAGGGTACGCTTGCAGGCTATCCGGTCGTTGGCTTAAAGGCAACCCTCATTGATGGTTCCTATCATCCGGTTGACTCCTCCGAACTTGCATTTAAGATGGCTGCCATCCTTGCTTATAAGAAAGGCTTTGCAGAGGCAAATCCGACCATCTTAGAGCCGATTGCATCCGTCTCCATCACCGTACCGGATGAACTTGTCGGCGATGTTATGGGCGATCTGAACAAGCGCCGCGGCAGAGTACTTGGTATGGACCACGTAGTAGGCGGCAAGCAGATGGTAACCGCAGATGTGCCGATGGCAGAGATGTATGGTTATTCCACTGACCTTCGCGCAATGTCCGGTGGTATGGGCGAATTCTCCTATGAGTTTGCAAGATATGAGCAGGCTCCGCAGGATGTCCAGAAGAAGATTATCGAGGCAGCCGAGAAGGACAACGAAAAGTGATCAATTATCAGGAACCGAAGCGGATGTGTTTTACGAGGCGATTCCCAGTGTGTGAACAAGGGGCGCCGACAAAGCCATCGCTGAGGTTCCGTCCGATAAAAAGAAAGAGGGGGTTGACAAGCTCCCTTTTTCTATGCTATTGTAAACAACGTAAAAAGTATCAAGTTTGGCGTGAAAGGATCGCGCTAGTTGATGCAAAACGCGATGATAAGGAATAGTAAGCAGGGGAGAGCTACAGAGAGCTGCCGGTCGGTGAAAGGCAGCAGCTTGAAACTACCGAACTGGCCTTAGAGCACCGGCAGGGAAATGTTTGAAATCGTTACTATAATAGAACAATGTATATAATACAATAGAATAAAGTATATGATATGCATATAGTAATAGTATATGATGAAAGACGGAGTAGTTGGCGGCGGGTATTCCCGTTACAGAAGATTGAGGGCAAAGCAGGCATCTGCTTTGAAGTAGAGTGGTACCGCGAAGTCTTTTCGTCTCTATACAAAGAGAAAGAAAGGGCTCTTTTTTTTCCAGAAAAGAGACCCGGAAAGGAAACACAAAACACAATGAACAAGAATTACGATCCAAAAGAAATTGAATCAAAATGGCAGAAAGTCTGGATGGATGAGAAGGCTTTCGCTGCAACAACCGATTACACAAAGCCAAAGTACTATGCACTGGTTGAGTTCCCATATCCGTCAGGACAGGGACTTCATGTAGGCCATCCGCGTCCGTACACCGCATTGGATATTGTTGCCAGAAAGAGAAGATTACAGGGCTATAACGTACTGTATCCGATGGGCTGGGATGCATTCGGTCTGCCGACTGAGAACTATGCAATCAAGAATCACATCCACCCGAAGATCGTTACCCATAACAACGTAGCTCGTTTCAAGAATCAGCTTCAGTCCTTAGGTTATTCCTTCGATTGGGACAGAGAGATCAACACAACCGATCCGAACTACTATCACTGGACACAGTGGATCTTCTTAAAGCTGTACAAGGAAGGTCTTGCATACAAGTCTGAGATGCCGGTTAACTGGTGTACTTCCTGTAAGGTAGGTCTGGCAAACGAGGAGGTTGTAAACGGCGTTTGTGAGCGTTGCGGAAGCCCAGTTGTTCGTAAGATGAAGAGCCAGTGGATGTTAAAGATCACCGAGTACGCAGATAAGCTGATCGACGGTCTGGACAGCGTAGATTATGTAGAGAAGGTAAAGGTTTCCCAGAGAAACTGGATCGGCCGTTCCAATGGTGCTGAGGTTGATTTTGCAATCGCTGGCACAGAGGATAAGCTTCGTATCTACACCACTCGTCCGGATACCTTATTCGGTGTTACCTACATGGTTGTTTCTCCGGAGCATCCATATCTGGACAAGTACAAGGATCAGATTTCCAACTGGGATGAGATCATTGCATACCGTGAGGCAGCAGCAAAGAAGTCTGACTTCGAGCGTTCCGAGCTGGCAAAGGAGAAGACTGGTGTTGAGATCAAGGGCTTAAAGGCAGTCAATCCGGTAAATGGCAAGGAGATTCCGGTATGGGTTTCCGATTACGTACTGATGAGTTACGGTACCGGTGCGATCATGGCTGTTCCGGCTCACGATGAGAGAGACTGGGAGTTTGCAAAGAAGTTCAACCTTCCGATCATCGAGGTTGTAGCAGGTGGAGACGTTCAGAATGCTGCATTTACCGACGTTCAGACTGGTAAGCTGGTAAATTCCGGATTCCTGGATGGACTGGAAGTAGCCGATGCAAAGAAGAAGATCATCGAGTATCTGGAAGAGAAGAAGATCGGTACTCCGAAGAAGAACTATAAGTTAAGAGACTGGGTATTCTCCAGACAGCGTTATTGGGGTGAGCCAATCCCGATTGTAAAGTGCGAGAAGTGTGGTTTCGTTCCGCTGTCCGAGGACGATCTGCCGCTGGAGTTGCCGGATGTAGAGAGCTACATGCCGACCGACAATGGTGAGTCTCCACTGGCTGCTATGACCGATTGGGTAAATACCACTTGCCCATGCTGCGGTGGCCCAGCAAAGAGAGAGACTGATACCATGCCTCAGTGGGCTGGTTCCTCTTGGTATTTCCTGCGTTATACCGATCCGCACAACAACGATGCACTGGCAAGCAAGGAGGCTTTAAAGTACTGGCTTCCGGTTGACTGGTACAACGGCGGTATGGAGCATACTACTCTGCATCTTCTGTATTCTCGTTTCTGGCATCGTTTCCTGTATGATCAGGGCATTGTTCCGTGTCCGGAACCGTATCAGAAGAGAACCTCTCATGGTATGATTCTTGGTGAGAACGGCGAGAAGATGTCCAAGTCCCGTGGAAATGTCATCAACCCAGATGATATCGTAAACGAGTTTGGTGCGGATACTCTGCGTACCTATGAGATGTTCATTGGTGCATTCGAGTTGGCAGCCAGCTGGAGCAATGAGGGGGTTAAGGGCTGCCGCCGTTTCTTGGAGCGTGTATGGAAGTTACAGGATATGCTGATCGATGAGGAAGGCTTCTCTAAGGACATGGAGACGAAGATGCATCAGACGATGAAGAAGGTATCTTCTGACTTTGAGACCTTAAAGTACAATACCGCAATCGCAGCGATGATGTCCCTGTTAAATGACTTCTACAAGAAGGGCAGCATCACAAAGGGCGAGTTAAAGACCTTCTTAATTTTGTTAAACCCGGTTGCACCTCATATCACAGAGGAAATGTGGGCAGATTGTAACTTTGGCGGACGTCTGTATCAGCAGAGCTGGCCGGAGTACGATGAGGCAAAGACGATTGAGAACACCGTTGAGATCGCTGTTCAGATCAACGGAAAGACGAAGGGTACGGTTTCCATCGCAAGAGATTGCGACAAGGAGACTGCAATCGCAGCAGGAAAAGACGTAATCAAGGATAAGCTGACTGGAAATATCATCAAAGAGATTTATGTTCCGGGAAGAATTATCAACATCGTTATGAAATAAGATGAACCCAGTGAAATAAAATAAAAAAACTGTTCCAAGCCGCAGCAGGTGTCGCAGAGCGCGGCAAAGCTGCGGTTTTGACGTTTTTTTGGAAAAGAGGTTATTATGAAGATTTGCAAAAAGATAAAAGCCGCCGTGATGGCATTATGTCTGATAATCGGTATGTGTGCAGTTTCACTTCCACAGACCGTTCGTGCCGAGTATGGCGATAATGCATATGCGTTTATGGCGCAGCTGCAGTCGAATTATCCATATCGTCAGGTCAATTCCTCAAACGGCATGCTGGCAGGAGCCGAGGAGTGGTTAAAGGCACAGATCGTTACGATGGGATATGAGTATATGACACAGCCATTTACGAAGACCTCATCGGACGGTGTAACACCATGCTATGGAGAGAATCTTATTTTTTCAAAGCAGGGAACAAGCGATCGTGTGATTGTAATCGGTGCGCACTATGATTGTGTCGAGCAGACCTTTGGTACCGATGACAATGCATCCGGTGTCGGTGTATTGTTAGAGCTTGCAAGCATCTACAGCACAAAGGAATCTCCATATACACTGCGCTTCATCCTTTTTTCTGCAGAGGAGCCGGGTTGTCTTGGCAGTCAGTACTATGTAGAGAATCTTAGCGAAGAAGAGCGCGACCGCATTGCATGTATGATTAATATTGATACAATTGC
>CAVCXB010000124.1:0-8911 GCA_963605535.1 Wujia chipingensis | reverse complement strand
CACCAGCACGCCATACGGTTCCAGCGTATATGTGCCTTCAATAGTGGTTCCTGTCAGCAAATCCTTCACTGCCTTTTGTATGGTGATCTCACAGCTTTGTGCCTTATAATTTAACACAAAATATTCCTCGCCGCGCTTTGCAAGCTCGCAGCCCTCTGGAAGAATAAGCCACGGTGCAGGTGTTGCAATGCCAAGCTCCTCTAAGAATGCATCTGCTGTCTCCTCGGCAAAGCAGCCGCCAAAGTACAGCGCAATTCCCTTTCCGGACTTCTTCGTCACAAGCGCTGGCTTTCCATCGTAATAGTTGCCCGCAAAAAAGCCCTCTGCCGTACCGCCAAATTCAGTTGTCAGCACATCATTAAAGACTGGTGCCGGAATGCGTTTTCCATTCCAATTTACATACTCCATCGGCTCACCCGGCGCAAGGAATGTGAAATCTTCGACGGTTGTTCCACAAAGCTTTGCCACCTCACCCGGCATCGGCTGCATTGGGCAGCGTCCATAACTATCCTTGTATCCGGTGCGGCATCCCATAACGAGTTTTCCGCCGTTTTCCACATATTGAATGAGAAGTGCAGCGCGCTCCTTCGTGAGAATCGCAGCGTGCGGATAGACAAGAAGATCATACTTGGACAGATCTTCTGGCTTTGTTTCGTCCCTGAAATCCACAAAATCAAATGGGATATGCTTTTTCTGGAGAGAGCGGAACCATCCATCTGTGCTGAAATTGCGAAGCGGACCATGCCATACGTCCTTTTGTCCGTCCCACTCGTTGTCGTAGTCGCACAGAATACCGACACTTGCCTCATATGGATGACCTGCGGTGTCCTTGATTGCCTCAAAATCTGCCTTTACCTGAGACAATTCTTCCAGACGGCGGTTTGGACGATTGCTGTAATCATTTAATCCGTGCCAATAAATCTCTGTTCCAAAGGAGCAGGTTCTCCAACGGAAATAGCTTATAAAATCAGCACCGTGCGCAACGGACTGCATGGTCCAAAGGCGCATCTGACCCGGCTTTGGGCTTGCCTGATGAATGCGGAAATTCCAGCCGCCTGGTCCTGCCTGCTGCTCCATGATACCAAATAACGGTGAAATGGCTCTGATTCTTGCCAGATTGAAGGAGGAATTGCGATCTCTTAAATCGCGCTCGCCGCCGTCAGGGCGATCCATTGCGAAGGCAAAGTTTGGATAGCTGTCATACATGACAAAGTCCACACCGGACTCCAAAAGTTCTTGATAATCCAGATTTCCAAAAATACCATTTGTCGTGATGAAACGATTTCCAGCTGTCTCTCTTATGATTGCAGCCTGCAATGCCAGATAATGGACTGCACTGTGAGAGATAAAACGAACCTGCTCAAGCTGCATATGCGGATTGGCAACGCCTGTACCCTCAGGACTTCTTCTTGCCAGATGAATCTGCTTCCAGTCGGTGTAGGTCTGACTCCAGAAAATTGTACCCATCTTTTCATTTAGGCTATCGAGTGTGCCGAAACGTTCCTTTAAAAATACGCGAAATGCTTCGTGGTCGCTCTCCGAATAGTATTCATTTGCCTCACAGTTTACTTCATTGTCCAGCTGCCATCCAATAATGCAGTCATATTGATTAAAATGCTCTGCCATGCGTCTTGTAATCTTCTCGCAAAACCCCAGATACTTTGGTGAAGTCAGATTGTGCTGGCATCTCATGCCATGATACATCAAATTGCCATCGCAATCGGCATTTAATGTCTCCGGATATTTTTCGGACAGCCATGCTGGCGGTGTCGCTGTCGGTGTACAGATGATTACTTTTATATTCTCTTCTGTAGCAATCGTCAAAAACTCATCCCAGAATGAAAAATCGTATTTTCCTTCCTCCGGTTCCATAAGAATCCATGAAAATTCGGCAATACGAATCACTTCGATGCCATACTGCTTCATGCGCTGCAAATCGTCACGCCACAGCGAGCGATCCCAGTGTTCCGGATAATAGCAGACGCCAAGTGTCAGCTTTTCCATTTCAATTGAATGTTTCATTTTCCTATAATACCTACCCTTTCCCTTGTCTGGTGAACTTTTCTATATTTTCCCTTCATTGTGCACTTTGGAAGTTCCTCAAGCACAAGCGCACCCTTGCCGTTTAAAATCTCGACATAGGTGATGCTCTCTCGGATATCGATTGCACCGATATCGGTTTTCCCGTCCACTCCGTCAATGCTGCTGATCGCACCAACCACGTCACCGCTTCTAAGCTTTGACTTCTTTCCGCCTCCAATTGTCAAATTCATGATCTGACTGCCGAATACGTCCTGCTTTTTCTTTTTGCGCGGACGTTTCTGGCGCTGGCGTTTTAAAAAGGCGCTGCGTGCTGCCTCAACATCCTCTGCCGTCGGTGCCTCTAAGATGGTCAGCTTCACGCCGGTAAATCCTTCGATGGAATTTAGCATCTTTCGCTCATCGTCGCGAATTAAGCTGACCGCGCGTCCCGTCTCCCCGGCACGTCCCGTTCGCCCGATGCGGTGTACATAGACTTCCTTGTTTGTCGGAAGATCATAGTTAAATACGTGCGTAATGTTTTGAAAATCAACGCCGCGCGCCGCCACATCGGTTGCGATCAGAATGCGAAAGCCCTGCGCGCGAAAATCTTCGATCGTGCGCGTTCGCACCTTCTGGTCGATCATGCCATGCAGCATACCACAGGCAATTCCTTCTTTTCTGAGGCGATAATACAGCACCTCAACCATCTCTCTTGTGCCGCAGAACACCATCGCATTATCTGGATTTTCCATCGTGAGGATATCAAGAAAGAGCGGAAGCTTCTTCTCGTCCTCATCGACAAAATAGCCAAACTGCTCGATTGTGTCTGCTGTCTCGGTGTCGTTTTCGATCTTGACCTCAAGCGGCTCATGCATAAACTGCGCGGCAAGTGCCTCAAGACGCTCGCCCATCGTCGCGGAAAACAGCATGAAGACTGGCTTTCCCTCAAGGTGCATCAAAATAGCTTTGACATCCTCGATAAAGCCCATGTCAAGCATCAGATCCGCCTCGTCGATCACGACATAGCGCACCTTTGACAGATCAAGCGTGCCGCGCTTACAATGATCCAGCACACGTCCCGGCGTACCCACTACGATATGAGATTTTTGCTTTAGTGTTAAAATCTGCTTTTCCATCGGAAAGCCGCCGTAAAGTACCGGTACCTTCAGACGCTTAAAACGACCGATCGCATACAGCTCATCCTTTACCTGAAAAGCAAGCTCTCTTGTCGGCTCTAAGACAAGTGCCTGTGCAGTATTTTGCTCCCACTCGATGTTGTTGCAGACTGGAACGGCAAACGCGGCTGTCTTTCCGCTTCCTGTCTTTGACTTTGCAATAATGTCGCGCCCCTCTAGGATCGCTGGTATCACAGCTGTCTGAATCTCGGTCGGCTGTGTGTAGCCGAGCGCGTCAAGTGCATTTAAAATTCCCTCCTCAAGTGGGTACTGCCGAAACTGATTTTCCATATTTTTCTGTGTTTTCCTTATATTTTGCTTTTATTCATTTTTTCAGATCTTCGTTGATAATGCTTTTCTTTTTTGATTAAATCTTTTTTGATTAAATCTTCGTTGATAAGGTCTTTCTTTTTTGATTGATTCATACATTATTCAAGCTGTCCGAGAATGGATGTACCGATGGTTCCTTCCGGCATCTTTACGCCAAAGTTATCTGCAATGGATGCACCGATCACAGCGAAGCAATTCTGATCGTCAATTCTTCCGCTCGTCTTCATGGACGGAGAATACGCTAAGAACGGAACACGCTCCTTGGTGTGGTCGGTTCCCTTAAAGGTCGGATCATTTCCATGGTCTGCGGTCACGATTACAAGATCATCGTCGTTCATCTTCTCGAAGAACTTGCCGAGAAGTACGTCAAATTTCTCAAGTTCCTCTGCATAGCCCTGTGGATTTCTTCTGTGACCCCACAGTGCATCAAAGTCAACAAGGTTGGTGAAGCACAGTCCGGTAAAGTCCTGATCCAATTTCTCGATTGTCTGCTCCATTCCCTCTACGCTGCTCTTGGAACGCTCTGCCTCTGTGATGCCCTCTCCGTCGAAAATATCACGAATTTTTCCGATACTGATGACATCAAATCCAGCTTCCTTTAATGCATCCATTGCAGTCTTTCCATATGGCTTGAGCGCGTAGTCGTGACGGTTGGAAGTACGCTTGAACTCGCCCTTCTTCTTTCCAACATATGGTCTTGCGATGACACGGCCTACCTTCCACTCTGGCTTCATGGTCAGCTCTCTTGCGATCTTGCAGCAGCGATACAGTTCGTCAAGACCAAAGGTCTCCTCGTTTCCGCAAATCTGAAGAACGGAATCGGAGGAAGTATACACGATCATGGCACCTGTCTTAATTTCTTCCTCTGCAAGTTCGTCTAAGATTGCCGTTCCGCTCGCTGCCTTGTTTCCGATGACGCGATGGCCGGTCTCCTTCTCAAGTGCGTCGATTAACTCCTTCGGAAATCCAGTGTCGGTGAAGGTCTGGAATGGAGTCTTAATCTCAAGTCCCATCATCTCCCAGTGACCGGTCATGGTATCCTTGCCGTTGCTGGCCTCATTTAATCTGGCATATTTTCCAATGCGCTCGGTCGGCTGCGGGCCTGTCAGTACCGGAGCTGGATGCAGCTCGGTCAGACCCATGCGGATCAGGTTCGGGACTTTGATTTGCGGCACCTTATCTGCGATGTGACCAAAGGTATCACAGCCTGAATCTCCATACTCAGCTGCGTTATCCATGGCACCGATTCCAAATGAATCGATAACAATTGTAAAAATACGACGATACCTCATAAATAAAATTCCTCCTAAAACTACTTTGTTTTCTCTGAGCTTTAGTATACCAAAAAGGAATTTTTCTGTAAAGGCTTTTGGGGCAGGTGCCGACCGGTACCTGCCTCAATGTAACTATTATAAAGTTTTTTCTTCCGGCAGCTGTGCCTCCTTTGGCGTAGCTGCGTCCACACGGTTGAGCTGCACAATCGCCTTGAATAAATCGCCATCGGTGACGAGATGAAGCGAACCATTTTGAAGACGCATCAAGCTTTGTGCAATGGATAAGCCAAGCCCGTTTCCGCTGGTGCTTCTGGAATTATCGCCTCTTGTAAATCGCTCAAAAAGCTCTTCCTCGGATAAATTCAGCTGATTTTTTGAAATGTTTTTGAGTGTGATCTCGACCTGATCATGTTCCCTGACTGCCACGTCCATATAGACGCGCGTGTGTTCGAGCGCATATTTGCAGATATTTCCAAGCAAATTGTCGAAAACGCGCCACAGCTGGCTTCCATCTGCCATAACAAAAATCTCATCTGGCAATGGTGATGTGATCAATGTTAAACTCTGCTCGCCGAGGCGCTGCTCATACTCGCCCAATATCTGCGCCAATAGCACATTTAAATTGCACGGCTTTAACTCAACGTGAATATTTCCAGTCGCAGCCTTTGACGCTTCGATCAAGTTTTCAATCAAGCGCTTTAATTTCTGCGACTGCTTTCCAAGCACCTCTGCATATTCCTGAATGCTCGGATTATCCGTCTTTTCCTTGCTGATCAGATCGGCATAGTTAATAATGGATGTGAGTGGTGTCTTGATGTCATGAGAGACATTTGTAATCAGTTCGGTACGAAGCCGCTCACTCTTTAATCGCTCCTCAACGGCCTTATTGACTCCTTCACCAATGCGATTTAAATTTTCTCCATGTTCTCTGAACGCACCGACCATGTGACTTGTATCCACGCGATAGCCATCCTGTCCATCACAAAGTGCCTCACCCGCTGCTTTGAGCTTATGAAAGCACCAGCACAGATACCAAAATGCGCATGGAATCAAAATAGCAAACACACTGAAAAATAAAAAGCGAAGCGTGGAACCGATTGTTCCTACGTAAAAGAAATTCACTCGTCCATTTGCAATCAGAATCACCAGAAAAAGAAACAATACCAAACTGACAATGCTGCTTCCCACCATAAATGGAATAACGATTCCTGCTTTTTGTGCCGCCGTGTGTACTTTCTCATAGAGAGAACCTTTTGCAAGGAGCCCTCTATCCATTCGCTGCGTGATATTTTCGCAAAAATGCAAGAATACAGCTGCGCCCATACATCCAATATACATATGATATTCACCTGAACTGATTGACATACAGAGCAAAACAACCATAGTTGCAAGATAAAGTGCTGCACAGATTTCAATCGGCATGCCGTACAGACCATTCGGATGCTTTCGTTCTTTCGTTGCCTTTCTATGAGCACGATTAATAATAATTTTCGCGCCCTGATAAAAGAAAAATGCACCTATGAGAACATATAAAAAAACCAGAGTTACATTGCCCACTTCCCTCCAACCATATATTCGCAATAAACTCAGCCGATACGATAATTCACGTACAAGCACAGGCATACAAAAACCGATTCCCATACACATCAGATACGATCCTATATATGCAAAAAGTGTCGCAGCCAACCGTTCTGGTTTTAATTTTTCTTTGAATTTTCCCATGATTTTTTCCTTTCATTTACGAAACGTACCTCAACACAACGCGCCTCGGTGCTAATTCAAGTTACTCAAACTTATATCCCTGTCCCCATACAACCTTAAAATGTCTCGGGTCGGATGGCTCAATCTCCAGCTTCTCTCGTAAATGACGGATATGTACCGCTACAGTACCTTCGCTTCCAATCGGAGTATCCTTCCATACCTCACTGTAAATCTGCTTCGGTGAAAAAACCTGCTTGGGGTGAGACATCAAAAGCTTTAAGATCTCATATTCGGTCGGTGTCAATGATACCCCCTCGCCATCCATCGTTACCTGCTTTGTGCGGTCATCAAGCGTCACACCGCCGCAGTTTAAAACCTCCCTGCGGTTGCTGTCCTCGCTGCCGCCTAACTTATTGTAACGGCGAAGCTGAGAGCGCACGCGCGCTAACACTTCAATCGGATTAAATGGCTTTGTGATATAATCATCTGCACCCACATCAAGACCAAGCACCTTGTCGGCATCCTCACTCTTTGCCGTAATCAAAATAACAGGAACATTGCTTTCCTTTCGGATTGCACGAAGTGCCGTGATTCCGTCCATCTCCGGCATCATGATATCCAGAAGGACAAGCGATACATTGCCCTTTATGACAAATTCAAGTGCCTCTCTTCCTGTGTATGCACATAAAAGCTCGTAATCTCTGTTTGATAAATAGATCTGAAGTGCTCTCACAATGTCCTTATCATCATCACAGATCACAATTTTATCTATCTTCTTGGTCAAATCAAATTGATCTGCTTTCTTTCCATTCATGTTGGTATTCATAATTCAACTTTTCTCCCTTTCTCTTTTCTGTTCCTTAGTATACAATTTTTGAGTTTAAGAATAAACAGGGAAAATCCTTAAGGTTTGTTTAAGAACAAAAGAAAGAGGACGAAGCCTGCAACTCTTTCAAGCCATATACTTCGTCCTCTGCTCTTACTGATATTTTGTTTCTTCTTGTGATCTCTTCATTGATCTCATCCAATCATCTGCCCGGTCTTTGAATGGTCAAGGATTCCCGCGCCAGATTCCTAAACAAGACTATGCTCTCTCGCTGCCTCGATCTTTCCTGTTTTATTCAGGTAAATGTAATAAATAATAAACAGAATGGATGTCACTACCCATGACAGCGGATAGCTGAACAAAATGTTTGTGATCGTTCGATTCTTCGGAACTGCGATAAACAGCCACAAAAGACGAAGCACGCACACACCGCCGCAGGTCATAAGCATCGGAGTGAATACAAATCCCATGGAACGCACCGTTCCTGAGACGACCTCGATTGTGACGTATGTAAAATAAATTGGTGTCAGGAAATACAAAATCTGCATTCCGATCTCGATAACCTGTGCATCGGTCGTAAAGAGCATATACACATACCGTCCAAAGAAATGAAGAACTATACTAAGTCCTATGCTGGCTCCAAATGCCATTCCCAGACAAATCCTCATACTCTTTCGCACACGATCCAGCTTGCCTGCACCGAAATTTTGTCCGGCAAAGGTGGACACGGACACACCGAAGGCATTCATGATCATCCAGAATACGGCATCAATCTTAGAATATGCGGTGTATGCCGCCATCGTATCGCTTCCGAGTCGATTGACATTCGACTGAATAATGATATTTGCAATGTTATACATAACAGACTGAAGACCCGCCGGAACACCAATCTGAATGATGCGAAGAAGCAGCATCTTGTGGAAGCGCACTTTGCTCCATTGCAGACGATAGCACTCCTTGGTACGCATCAGACAAAACGTGATAAGTACCGCACTGATAAACTGGGAAAGAATTGTCGCAATTCCGACACCCTTTACCGACATGCGAAACACGACAACAAACAATAAATCGAGTGCGATGTTTACCAGACAAGAGAAAATCAAAATGTAGAGCGGCCGCTTGGAATCACCGACAGCTCGCAGGATTGCCGCACAGATGTTATAATACAGATTCGGAATCATGCCCAGAAAATAGATTTTGATATAGGTTTCTGCAAAATCAATAACGGTATCCGGTGTCTGCATCCATTCAAGTGCCGTCCTTGCAAAAATAAGTCCTATTACACTCAATATTGCGCCGCCTGCGATTGCAAGTGCTACTGCCGTATGCACGCTTCGGCTTACCATTTCTTTGTCGCCTGCACCGTAAAACTGTGCGATGATAACCGTTGCACCAGAAGACAGACCGATAAAGAAACCAAACAAAAGGTTAATTAAGGTTCCAGTAGAACCGCCCACAGCTGCCAGTTCAAGCGAGCCGGTGAAGCGACCGACCACAATCGCATCGACTGTATTATACAGCTGCTGAAAAAATGCTCCGAATAAAATCGGAAAGAAAAAGACAAGGAGCTGCTGCCAGATCAC
>CAVCXB010000123.1:0-9012 GCA_963605535.1 Wujia chipingensis | reverse complement strand
CTGTCTTTTTATACTGGGAATCATAGATTTCCTGGTATACACTGCAGCTCTTTAATAGCTCATCGTGTGTACCAACGCCAACGCTGCGTCCATCGTCCAGAACCAGAATCTGGTCAGCAAAACGAATGGAGGAGGTTCTCTGTGATACGATAAATACCGTCGGAGCATCCTTCATCTCACGGATGGCCTTTCTGAGTGCGGCATCCGTTGCAAAGTCAAGTGCCGATGCACTATCATCAAGAATCAAAATGCGCGGCTTTCTGACAAGCGCACGGGCAATTGTCAGACGCTGTCTCTGACCACCGGAAAGGTTCTTTCCACCCTGCTCGATAAAGGCGTCAAGTCCGCCTTCCTTCTTCTGTACGACTTCCGTTGCCTGTGCAATGGCGAGTGCTTCCATGATCTCCTCATCGGTTGCATCCTCTTTCCCCCATCTCATGTTCTCACGGATGGTTCCAGCAAACAGAACGGCCTTCTGCGGGACAACAGCGATCTGGCCACGAAGCGTCTCAATATCCTGTGCTTTTACCGGCTTGCCAAATACGCGAACGGTACCTTCGGTTGCATCATAAAAACGCGGAATCAGATTGACAACAGATGTCTTTCCAGAACCGGTTCCTCCGATAATACCAACGGTCTGACCTGCGGTGACATGAAGATCAATGTCGGTCAGAGACGGCGCACCTGCGCCCTCATAGGTTAAGGACACATGATCAAAGTCAACAGCCGGCGCTGCACTCTTCGCGCTCTTTTCACCATTTGTATTCTTTGCATTCTTTGTGTTCTTTGCATTGCCTGCGTTTGGCTGATCGGCGATACACTTCTCGCTTCCATTTGCCATGGACGGCTCAACATCAAGCACCTTCTGAATACGGTTTCCACATGCAACTGCCTTGGTGATGTTGATGATCAGGTCGGCTAACTTAATCAGCTCGACTAAGATCTGAGACATATAGTTGACAAGCGCTACGACTGCACCCTGCGTCAGGATGCCGCCCTCTACGCGCCATGCACCAGTCCATACCAGTACAAGGATTGCAGAGTTTACGATCACGAAGGTCAGTGGGTTCATCAGCGCAGAAATCTTTCCAACAAACATCTGTAACTTGGTGAACAGCTCGTTTTCGGACTTGAAGTGACCAATCTCCTCTTCTTCCTTATTAAATGCACGGATGACACGCACACCGGTCAGATTTTCTCTGGTGATTCCAAGTACGCGGTCAAGCTGTGCCTGCACCTTCTTGTACAGCGGAATACTGGAAAGCATGATACCGAATACAACGATGGAAAGCAGCGGAATTGTGACCACAAAGATCAGCGCTGCCTTAAAGTCGATTGTAAACGCCATGATCATGGAACCAAATACGATAAATGGGGAGCGCATGAACAGACGAAGCACCAGGTTGGTTCCTGTCTGCACCTGGTTGACGTCACTTGTCATACGTGTAATCAGTGTAGACGTACCGATGGTATCCAACTCGGTGTAGGAGAGCTTCTGAATGTGCTCCATCAATACCTGCTTAATCTTTGCCGCAAATCCTGCTGCGGCTCTCGCAGAAAACCACTGTGCCGTGGTTGCCATTGCAAGACCAATTACAGCAAGGAGAAGCAATAACAGTCCCATGCGAAGACAGTACATGCGATCTTCTGCCGCAATACCATAATCGATGATTCCCTTGATAACAAGCGGAACGAACAATTCAAATACAGCCTCGAGCATCTTAAAGATCGGGGCCAGACATGCTTCCTTGCGGTATGCCTTTAAATAAATCAATAGTTTCTTCATTTCTTTTGCCTGTTTCTCTTTATTTCTCTCTTTTTCAATGTGTTGTGTTACTCTCCCTTGCGGAAGCGAAGCAGCATATCATTCCACTTCACGCCGCCGTGGGTAGAAGCAGATACCCCCTGCCAGATAAAGCCAGCCTTTTCGTAGAGCGGGCGCAGATGATCTTTGCAGGTTAACACCACGCCGTCCTGGCCGCGCTTACGGCTCTCCTCGACGTAATGGCGAACCATCTGACCTGCGACACCCATTCTGCGGTACTGCGCGATAACATTAACGCCAAACACGGTCTGCCATGGGCCGTTTGGTACGAGCTTGGAAGTATCGTGATACAGCTCGTCTGGCAGCTCTGGCTTGTCGAAGGCTGCACCGTCGATAAACCCGATCAGTTCACCGTCCTCGTTGTAGGCACCATAGCACACAAACGCCGGACTTTCAAAGCGCTCGATAAAATCTTTCTCTGCTGCGGCCTCTGCCGGAAGGAAGCATGCACGCTCGACTGCTGCGATCTCATGAACATGCTCTTTTGTCAGCTGCTTCATGGTGACAGACACATGCTTTCCATGGTCGCGGTAAACTGTGTACTCGCGCTGTGCAAGACCTTCATTATAGATCATGCCAGGGACTTCCTTGCGGCTAGTCTCCTCTGCTGGATTTCTTGTCTTTCCGGTTGTGCGATTCTCAAACGGCGGATAGACTGTCAATGGAAGAGGATAGACATCGGTCTCGGTCTGATAGCGATAGCCATTTTCCGGAATCGGAAGCGTCGGGTTTGCATAGAAAGAATCCCTCGGTGTTCCCGGTGCCGGAGCCTCGACAGTTGCCAACTTAATGGAGATCTCCTCTGGAAGTGCCACGTTTGTGAGCGTTGTCATGTGGTATGGCTGATCTGGCACATATTCCAGATTTGCCGGGCGCTTGTACATGCTCGTTACAAAGGCGACTGCTTCCGTATCCTCTGCGGTCTGAAGAGAAAGCTCCTCAAAAGAAGCATCGGTTACATCGTCGAGGACGATGGCATGACGCGTATCTTCCTTTTCAAAGCCAACCGATAATCCCTTTACGTCTAAGCCCTTTACGTGGCGCGCATAGAAGCCATATGCAGGCAGAATACCGAAAATACTTGGCTCCGGGTAAGAACCTGGAAGCTCCGGTACATTGTACGGATCATCCTTCCAGCTCTTGGTACTCTCATCCCAATCGACCCTTGGCAACAAGCCCTCATTTTTCAAGAAAAACGTGTTGACTAGCCACGGAAGACTCTGAATGGACGGCTTTGTCTGATACTGTGTATACTCCCAGTTTGTGTTTAACTGACGCTGCTCAACGGCATGCTCCATCGTCAGACCACCGCGGTAGGTGACAGAGATGTCCTCTAACTGCACATTTTCAATATTGCTTCCGTCAAGACCAGCCAGAAGAATCGGATAGCGCGGATCTACGCTCTCTGCAGTGACTCGTGCGATGCGAATATTCTTCACTCTTGCAAGCGGCCGTGAGCATCCGTTTGCTCTTGCAGCTGCCTCTGGTGCGGTAAGTGCCTTTGACTTATCGGTCACATAGCCTTCTCCTGCCTGATAAACCTTGCCATAGGTCACACCATCTTCTTCCACGAGGTTTGCCGGATTAATTGTAACCGGATTTGCCTCATCCACAACGGTAAAGAAGGAACGGCCATCTACACTGACGAGTTTTGTCTTGTTATAGGACGGCGTATAACGAACCGCCGGAATTACCGGATAATGTTCGTTGTCCGGAATGACAAAACCTCGATTGTCCAGACGTACATTTGGTGCCTTCGCCTGAACTTCTTCACCAAGCTGCATACCCGTTACCGGGAAACGGCAGCGATCACCGACCCGGATAAAGATCGGGGAGCTACTGATATATTTCATATGGCTATCCTCGAAAATAATATCCGTCAAATCACTTCCATCAACTGCCTCGAGAGCAAAGCCTCTTGAATGCTCGAAGTCCACACGGCGCACCGTCACCTGATGATAACCGCAGGAAGACTCCGTACCAAGCTTTACACGTCCGGTCGGGCCGCAGCGATCCTCCGCTACCAGCTTTTCGTTGGTGTAAGTCTTTGCGTAAACACTTCCCGCATCGTAACCAGACACCTTACAATCCTCAATCAGCACATTTTCAAGCGGCATAAAGATGCCTGCGCCGTAAGAACTCTTCATGACAAGACCATCGTCTGTCAGGGAGTTGAACACGCTGTTTCGCACGGTTACATCCTTGCAACAGTCCACATCAAAGGCATCGCGGTTTGTGTCGATCAAAATGCCATCGACATACATATTTTCAACACCCTCTGCGATGATCGCAAAGTGACCGCCGATGACGAGTGAGAAATCGGTCAGCACTACATTTTTACAGCGCACCAGTGCGATTGCCTTGTTACCAAACCACTCGCCATTGTGACCTTTCTCATTTCGATTTGCCGGTTCAGAAGGATCACCGCCGAGCAACACATACTCGCGGCACTGCTCCTTCTCATTCCAACTGCTTCCATCAATCAATCCGTCACCGGAAATCATAATATCACATAAATCGGCTCCATAAAATAAGCTGTTCGCAAAATAGCTGTGGCCGTGATCCTGTAAGCCGACGAAGCGATTTACCTCTGGCTCAAGGTAATTGCCGCCCTCGCCGTCCTGATTGACATATGAATGCTTGATGTCCGTTCTCGCTGCACGAATGACAGCGCCCTCTTCAAAATGAAGGTGTACATGGCTTGCCAGTTCAATCGTGTAGGTGCGGTATTCGCCCTTGCCGATGACAACAGTTGCACCGCCCTGCTCGGATGCCGCTTGAATCGCCTGATTGATTGCCTTTGTATTCTCTACGGCATTCTTTTCAGGAGATGCACCAAAATCAGATGCGTAAAGGGTCGTCTCATATGAAAAATCTTCAGGACGGACCGTCGCGCCGGTTGCTTCCTTAATTTGTTCCATCATCTTTCCTCCGCCTTACTCTTACCGTTTCCGTTTCCGTAAACAGTAACTTTTGTTGCTTTTGTTTTTTGTTGCTTTTGTTTTTTGTTGCTTTTGTTTTTTGTTGTTTTTGTTGCTTTTGTTTTCGTTTCTTATTTTTTTACGTTGGAGTTCTTGCTTTTTTTGCTTCTTACTTTTGGGTTTCTTCCTTAAGGTTTCTTACTTAAGATTTCTTACTTTTGTTTCTCACTTTTTCATTTTGCGGCTTTCTTTTTTCCATGTAGCAAAGAAAGCAATGCTTCCTGCCACCACAAAGAGCAGAATGAGTGCTGCACAGTGCATAAAAAATTCATCCGGCAGCACGAGAATGATCGGATCGGTGTACGGATCAAACAGCCAGTAATCGTTTTGAAATACCATCTTGTGGAAGGTGACAAACACCCACTCCCAGTTGGCCGCGATCAGCACACCAAGCGCTGCCGGTATTCCAATACTGAAAATTCCTGCTGCCCAAAATACACTTCCAATGTGCTTTTTCTTTCCTAATACGATGAGTATGATCGAGATCGGCAGCAAAACAAAAGCACCATACTCGAAGACACCGAAGACTTTTTTGACTTCCTCAAAATGAATCCGTCCAGACTCGGACATGGCAAAATCTGGGAAATTCAGGGATCCGGTATACCAGATATTATTGTAATCAATCAGCACATCATAATTTTTCCGAATGACATCATTTGCATACCCGCTCGCATCGGAAATATGAAGTAACTTCATATCCAGATAGTAGAGTGGGCGAAAATTCAACGTAATCGTGACGCTTACGCAGACCAGACATAGAAACAAAACGAGACCTCCCAGCCCTGCAAGAAGGATACTCGCCGGTGTTGGACACTTATTCATGCTGAAGCCTCTGGGCGATCTCCTGTCCGGTTGTGGTTGCCGCCAGACCGCCCTTTCCTGTCTCGCGAATGGCATCCGGCAGACTGATTCCGACGCTTCGCATCGCGTCAAACACCTCATCCGGTGGAATGACGCTTCTCACACCGGCAAGAGCCATGTCCGCTGCCGAGAGCGCATTGACCGCGCCGACAACGTTTCGCTTCACGCATGGCACCTCAACCAGACCAGCGACCGGATCACAGGCCAGACCAAGAAGGTTTTTCATCGCCATCGCTGCCGCGTGGATGATCGCCTCGGTGCCGCCACCTGCCAGATACACAGCTCCTGCCGCAGCCATAGAGCTTGCGGAACCGATCTCTGCCTGACAGCCGCCTGCTGCTCCCGCTAAGAATGCACGGTTTGCGATCACGCCGCCCACGCCAGATGCGATATACATTGCCTCAAGCATACGCTCATCGTCGATGCCTCGCTGTTCCTGCATCGTCAAAAATACCGCCGGAACCACGCCACAGGCGCCCGCCGTCGGTGCCGCCACAATACGCTTCATACAGGCATTTGACTCGCCCATCTTCAGCGCCTTTTCAATCGCCGATGCAATCACTGGGCCGCAGATTGTTTTGCCAGATGCGACGGCATCGTGAAACAACTGACCGTTGCCGCCAGCCATGCCACTACGCGACTTTTGTTTTGCATCGTAAGCCGCATCGGCTTCCTTCATCGCCTGATACATCGCCATCAGTTCTTTCTTGGACTGCTCAGGACTTACCATGCGCTCCCTACAGTCATCCTCGAGGATCACCTGCCAAAATGGTATGTTTTTTATCTGTGATACCTGCGCGATTTCTTCTAATGATTTATACATATATCAATCCTTTCCTACTCACGCATTTGGCTGTGCCTGACTTAAATACGTCACCTTTACGATGCCCTCCTGCCTGGACAGCCACTTGATGGACTCTGCTGGTACTTCCTGATCACACTCGATGACCATCGCAGCCTGTCCGCCTCTGCTCTGGCGAAACAGCTGAAGCGTAGCAATGTTGACTCCTTTGTGGCCAAGCATTGCCGTCACCTCCATTACATGACCCGGTTGGTCGAGATTGCGCACAATGAGCGTCGGATAATCGCCCTCAAAGTTTGCCGGAAGGCCATCAATCTCACAGACACGAATGCGTCCGCCACCGATTGACGCTGCTACGACCTCCAACACGCTTCCGCTCTCTCCAGTCAGATTTAACTTGACTGTGTTTGGATGTGCATCAACCAACTCCACATGATCAAAGGAAAATGCCATACCAGCTTCCTTTGCCATCTCGAAGCTCTCCGGAATTCGCGCATCATCCACTGCTAGTCCTAAGAGTCCAGCAACAATCGCGCGGTCGGTACCATGACCGCTTCCGGTCGCCCAGAAGGAGCCATGCAGATGGATTTGTACCTCACGCACCGGCTCGCCAAGAAGCTTTCCTGCGACCAGTCCGATGCGGACAGCGCCCGCCGTATGGGAGCTTGATGGACCGACCATCACCGGTCCAATAATATCGAGTATATTCATACCTTCTCCTTCAACGAAAAAGACCACTCTGCCTTAATTCAGAATGGCCCTGTTATTCTTAGCATTAGCCAAAAATACCTTTTTTATAAAACGGTTTGATATTATCTACAATCTTAAGCGCTGCCGGATCTGCTCTGCGACACTCAATTTCCTTACCATCGAGATAATCCTTTGCGGCAAGCTTTAACTGCTCAAATACGGTATCGGAGCTGCTGGTGGTCTCTGCTACTAACAGATAGCCTTCTCGGCTTCCCTGTACACGCTGTGCTAACCACATACGCTTTACCTGTCTTGTTGCCTTTGCCATTCTCTTTAAAGCACCCATCAGCATATCTGGCTCATCTACCAGATCGCCATAGGTTACCTCGCCCTGCGGCTCGCTGCTTGCTGCTTCGCTTTCGGCCTTCGGCTTTGCTTCGGTCGGCATTACGGTCTTTGGTACGCTCGGAACTGGTGTCGGTGTCGGTGCCTGCGCACTTGGCTCCTCGCCGTTTTCTGCTGCCTCAGCAGCCTTTGCCTTCGCCTCTTCCTTCTTTGCACGAATCTTCTCGATCAGCCCCATCACATGATCGTTTACGGTAAGTCCGGTTCCATTGCGGTTAATTACGATCTCTGCATTATTTGCCTTTGCCATCTTCTCCGCTGCCTCATAGGTCAGAATGGAAATGCCCATTGCATGCGGCTTGTACACTCTCATAAACTCGGTGATATCGGTAAACAGTGGCAGTGCCTTCTGGTCGGAATCCTTCTTTCCCATGAAGACAATCGCTGGACGTGCGCCCTCTGGAATCTCCTCGCCTGCCTGGAAGGTTTTTCCGTCCTTCTCCATAACGGTCGGTGCCATGAACTTTGCATCGCAAACCTCGAAGAATACGTTATTTGCTAAGATCGTGTAGACCTTTAACTTTTCCTTATCTTCCTTAAATACGGACGGGTCTGGATTCTGTGCCATAAACTGTGCATGCTGAATCAATGCTGCCTGAAGTTTTCCATTGCACAGATCCTGCTGCTTCTTCTCATCCTTCTTCTGATCCATCTCTGGCATCACGTCAGAACGCTTTACGATCATCGGGTGATTCATGTTATCAATGATCACCTGCTCAATGCCCCAGTAATACAGCTGGGCAAAAAATGGAACAATTACCTGAGTCGGAAGCTTCTGATAAATCAGATGCAGTCCGCGGTCCTCCTCGAGCTTCTTGAGTGCTCTTGTCAGGTTTTCCTCTGTTGAAAACAGCCATACGTTCCTGCCCGGATCCAGATACGGATACTTCGGTCTCTCTGTAAATGCGATGTAAAGAGTCTCTGCCTTCTTAATCGCATCGACAACGCCCCAGTAAAGGATCTGCTGCTTAATCGGGAAATGGATTGCCTTATATCGCTCATCCTTCTTTGCAATCTCAGTATTGAAGTAAACGTAAGTAAGTTCGTCAAGGCTCAGACTGGCGATCTCGTCATCCGGCATCTCCTGGGATACGACAAACTTTCGAATTAGTTCACTCTGACGTTCTTTTTCTATCATGGCTGTGCTACCTCTCATTCTGCCTGCTGTTTTGCATGCAGTCACTTGCATGCAATTTTACATACAGCGCTCCATGCCTGTTTTCGTTGGCATAACTGTAGATTATTGTAACAGGAAATGTGAAAAACTGCAAGTCTTATTAGTGGTTTTATTAAGTTTTATCAACTACAAATGTTAAATTTGCAATAGATTCACAATATCTGTGTTCCACTTCTTTGAAATCGTCACGGTCGTCGTTACTGTTCACGGGTGGGGTAAAAACTCTTGTGGAAAGTAACGAAATTTAAATTTTTAATTAATCTCATATAAA
>CAVCXB010000122.1:0-9096 GCA_963605535.1 Wujia chipingensis | reverse complement strand
TAATTCACAGTGAAGTATAGCATAAAAGTGGAGAAACTGCAAGTAAAAACTATGCCTCTTCTCCTGTTCACGGAGGTCTTTTTCACGAAAGCAGTTCGACGATTGTTTTGTCGACCTCTCTTTTCCGCAGGATCCCACTACGTAATATCTACGGAAGTTTATTTTGACAAGGCCTGCTGCAGCGTTTGGTCTCATAAAAGCAACTCGTCTCACCGCTAATTCAAGTTACGATCCGTGAACGATTCCATTATGCTTCTTCCTTATTTTTACTATCAATGTATGCCCAAATCTCCTCGCGTCCCTGCTTGGTCTCGGCGGAAAATGGGATTAGTACCTCGCCGGACTTCATGCCGAGCGTGGTGCGAATCTCTTTTACTCTTGCTGCGAGCTGGCTTCTCTTGATCTTATCGAGCTTTGTTGCAATGACAACCGGAGAGAAACCGGAGTCGACCATCCAGTCAAACATCTGGCAGTCGTTTGCAGACGGCTTGTGGCGAATGTCAACTAATAAGAAAACACCCTTCAGCTGCTTTGAGTTGTGCAGATAACGCTCGATCATCTTGCCCCACTTTTTCTTGGTCTCCATGGAAACCTTTGCAAAGCCGTAGCCCGGCAGATCGACAAAATAGACGCTTTTTTCCTGTGCATAGGAAACGTCAAGTCCTTCTGCCTCGATCTCCTTCTGGGACTTCTCGCGGTAGTCGACCTTATAATAGTTGATGGTCTGCGTCTTTCCTGGCTCTGCGGATGTACGCGCATAAGCCTTTCGATTTATCAGACCGTTGATCAGAGAGGATTTTCCGACGTTTGATTTTCCTGCAAATGCAAACTCAGAAAACGCATTCTCCGGAAGTGTACTCGTAATACCGCATACGGTTTCCAGATTTACTGATTTGATAATCATGCTTCAAATACCTCCTTTACGACCTCGCGCATATGCGTCACAAAGCGCACGCACAGCCCTTCGGTTACTTCACCTGTCAGCTCCTCATAATCCGCACGATTGTCCGCCGGGACAAACACGAGCTTCACACCGGCTGCCTTTGCCGCGAGAAGCTTTTCCTTTAAGCCGCCGATTGCAAGCACACGACCGCGAAGCGTGATCTCACCTGTCATTGCGACATCTGGGCGCACGGCACGGTTTAATACAGCGGAAAGAATTGCGATTGCCATCGTGATTCCGGCACTTGGGCCATCCTTTGGAACGGCTCCCTCTGGGATATGGATGTGGATGTCATGCTGCTCGAACCAGCTGTACTCCACACCATACTCGCCTGCCACGCTCTGGACACAGCTAAGTGCCGCCTGCGCAGACTCCTTCATGACATCGCCGAGCTTTCCGGTGAGTTTCATCGCGCCCTTGCCCGGTGTTACATTGACCTCGACCTCGAGTGTCACACCGCCGACGCTCGTCCATGCCAGTCCACGAACGAGTCCCGGCTCGCCCTTTGCCGCGATCTCTTCCTTATGAAAACGCTCTCGGCCAAGGTAGTCGGACAGGTTATCCGCGGTGACTTCGATGTGTTCCTTATTTTCCTCTAAATATTCGAGTGCAGCCTTGCGGCAAAGAATGGCAAGCTGACGCTCCAAATTTCGAACACCTGCCTCTCTTGTGTAGCCACGAATCACCTTTTCGAGTGCCTCTTTTGTTACGCAAAGAAGTCCTTCTGGCAACGCAGCCTCTTTGATCTGCTTCGGAAGCAAGAAGCGCTCTGCGATCTGGTACTTTTCTTTTTCGGTGTAGCTGCTGACCTCGATAACCTCCATACGGTCTAAAAGTGGCTGTGGGATGGTCTGTAAGGTGTTTGCCGTTGCGACAAACAGTACGTCTGACAGATCAAGCGGCACTTCCAGATAGTGATCGGTAAAGGTCGCGTTCTGCTCTGGATCTAATACTTCCAACATTGCGGAGGACACATCGCCATGAAGACTATCGCTTCCCATCTTGTCCAACTCGTCAAGAAGCATCAGTGGATTGATCACGCCAGCCTTCTTGATTGCCTGTGCAATTCGCCCCGGCATCGCTGCAACGTAGGTTCGTCTGTGACCACGAATCTCTGCCTCGTCGTGTACGCCGCCAAGGCTGATTCTCACATACTTGCGATTCAATGCGGAGGCGATAGAACGCGCAATGGAAGTCTTTCCGGTTCCCGGCGGGCCGACCAGACAAAGGATGCGGCCGCCTTTTCGTGGCTGCTGCTTTGCCTGTGACCTCTCATCCTGTGACTTGCCGTTCTTTGCTTCATCTGTCTGGTTTTCTTCTGTCATTTGCTGCTTCTGTTCATGCATCTGCAGCTGTCTGACAGCAAGAAACTCTAAGACTTGTTCCTTTACTTTCTCAAGGCCATAATGCTCCTTATCAAGTTCTTCTCGTGCGGCACGGATGGAAATGTGCTCCTCGGTGCGCTCCTCCCATGGCATTTCAAGCAAGGTTTCAATATAACTCTGGCTGACCTTGCTCTCCGGACCGTCCATTGGGTTGCTGCGCAGTCTCTTGATTTCCTTTTCGAGCTGCTTTTTGACTTCGTCCGGCGCTTTCAGCTTTGCAAGCTGCTTTTCATAGCGATCTGCCGCGGACTCTGCTCCCTCGCCAAGCTCCTTTCGGATCAGGCGCATCTGCTCGCGCAATATGTAATCGCGCTGTTGCTTGTCAAGTGCGGTCTTGACCTTACCCTGATACTCCATGCGAAAACACTCAACAAGCGTTTCATTGTTGAGCCAGTTTAATAGGAACTCATAGCGTTCATCCTCATTCGGATATACGGCCAGATAGTTCTGACGGTCCTGCTGCTTCATTGGCACATTGCAAGCAACGAGTGCACAAAAGCTGCCCAGATCCATATGCTGAAGCAATAAATTGGCCAGTTCTCGGCTTGCTTTTGGCTGAACGTGGCAGTACTGCTCGATCAAGTCTTTCAGAACGCGAATCTTTGCCTCGTCCTCAAGCTCTTTTTGCTGTTCCTTCTGCGCCTGCTCAAGTTCACGTTCTGCTTCGCCATTGTTGCCCTGAGATCCAAGCGCATCGTCGTCCTCTTCATCCGCTTGAAAGATGGTGACTCTTGCCATCAGATTCGGTACATACTCCTCGATTGCCTCAAGTCTTGCCGACTGCAGACTTGTAACCAGCACACGGAAGCCATTGTCCGGCCCCTTAATAATCTGCTTTACCTGTGCAATAACGCCATACGTTTCTAACTGCTCCTGACCCGGATTTTCTACACTCGGATCCTTCTGTGCAACTAAAAATACGTTCTGGTTCGTCTTCTGTGCATTGGTCGCCGCTGCAATCGACATCGGTCTGCTCATATCCAGATAAATTCGCATACGGGGAAGTACCGTAATCCCCCTCAGCGCGATTGTAATCAATGTATTTTGTATTTCAGACACTTTTCTTCTCCCTTGCAATAGTACAGTTTTGTACAGTTTACGGGACTCCTTCACAAAACAAAAGGGGGGAGACTGTCATGCAGTCTCCCCGGATTTATTCAGGAATCTGCGGGCTCTCTCTTCCCGCTTTACAACCTCAATATCGCGGTGCACGATCTGCGGCTTTTCGGTTCCCTCTACCGTCTGTTCGGTAATGATACACTCTCCCACTGTATCATCCGAAGGCAGCTCATACATGGTATCCATCATAACAGACTCAAGAATTGCTCTCAAGCCTCTCGCACCGGTCTTTCGCTCCTGTGCCTTTCTGGCTACCGCTTTTACTGCATCCTCTGTAAAGGTAAGCTTTACACCGTCAATATCGAACAGTTTCGTGTACTGCTTTGTAATCGCATTTTTCGGCTCGGTAAGAATCTTTACCAGTGCGGCCTCATCGAGCTGTTCAAGTGATACCATAACCGGAAGACGTCCGATAAACTCTGGAATCAGTCCAAACTTTACCAAATCCTCTGGAAGTACCTGTGCAAACAGTTCGCTAATGCTGCGCTCGTCCTTGCCGATAATCTCTGCGCCAAATCCAATGGATCCGCTTCCGAGACGGCTCTCTACGATCTTCTCAAGACCGTCGAATGCACCTCCACAGATGAACAAAATGTTCGTCGTGTCGATCTGCAAAAGTTCCTGATGCGGATGCTTTCTTCCACCCTGCGGCGGAACACTTGCCACGGTTCCCTCTAAGATCTTCAGCAATGCCTGCTGTACGCCCTCACCGGAAACATCTCTGGTGATGGAAACATTCTCGGACTTCTTGGTGATCTTATCAATCTCATCAATATAGATGATACCGTACTCTGCGCGCTCGATATTATAATCGGCTGCCTGAATCAGCTTTAACAGGATGTTCTCAACATCTTCACCCACATAACCGGCCTCTGTCAGGGAAGTTGCATCTGCGATTGCAAATGGAACATTGAGCAGTTTTGCCAACGACTGTGCCATATAGGTCTTTCCAGAACCGGTCGGACCAAGCATCAGGATGTTGCTCTTTTGAATCTCAACGTCGTTGCCCTCTTCAATGTGGGTAATGCGCTTATAATGGTTGTACACGGCTACTGCCAATGCTTTCTTTGCCTCATCCTGACCAACTACATACTGGTTAAGATGCTCCATGATCTGCTTTGGCTTTAACAGGTTAATGTCACCTGGACGATAGCCGCCTGCTTCTTCCTCGCCATTCTCCTCTTCCTGGAGAATCTCATAGCAAATCTCGGTACACTCATCGCAGATATAACTTCCGTTTAATCCTGCAATCAGCTTGCGCACCTGTCTCTGCGGCTTTCCACAGAAAGAGCAGCGTAAATCCTCTGATCTTGTTGCCATAGTCAATCCCCTTTAATTAGTCATCAATTCATCAATGATTCGTGATAATCTCATCAATCAGGCCATATGCCTTTGCTTCCTCTGCAGTCATCCAGTTATCTCTCTCGGTATCGGCCTCAACCTTCTCAACCGGCTGACCTGTATGCTCTGCCATAAGTCTGTTCATGCGTGCCTTTGTCTTCAGTATATGCTCGGCAACGATCTTCATATCGGTTGCCTGCCCCTGGGAACCACCGGACGGCTGATGGATCATGATCTCCGCATTTGGAAGCGCATAACGCTTGCCCTTGGTTCCTCCTGATAAAAGGAATGCGCCCATGCTGGCTGCCATACCGATGCAGATTGTAGAAACATCACACTTGATGTACTTCATCGTATCGTAAATCGCCATACCGTCGCTGATGGAACCGCCTGGGCTATTGATATAAAAGCTGATATCCTTGTTTGGGTCCTCAGACTCCAAGAACAGCAGCTGTGCCACGATCAGGTTCGCAGTTACATTGTTTACTTCCTCGCCCAAAAAGATAATTCTCTCCTTGAGCAGGCGGGAATAGATGTCATAGGAACGCTCGCCGCGGTTTGTCTGCTCCACAACATAAGGTACTAATGCCATATATGTCACCATATCCTTTCCAAAAGACAGCGGCTTTTTCGCCGCTGCCTCTATTACTTACTTTATTTTATTTCAACTCACAGTCGACATTTTCACAGAATCGGACATGTCGAAAATAATTCGATAAAACAAGGATTATTTTGCGCTGTCTACGATCAGATCAACTGCCTTCTGTACAGCTAAATCATCCTTTAAGCTATCCTTACCAGCCTCGCCAAGGTACTCCTTAACCTTGTCAAGCTCCATCTTGTAAGCATCTGCCATCTTCTGCATCTCAGCCTCAACCTCTTCATCGGAAACCTCGATGTTCTCAGCCTTAGCAACAGCCTCCAGAACCAGACGATTCTTGATGCGCTTCTCAGCCTGTGGCTTCATCTGATCAACAAGAGCCTCTCTTGTCAGACCGGTGTACTGAAGATACTGATCAACAGTCATACCCTGCATCTGAAGTCTCTGTGCGAAATCGTTTGCCATGTTGCGTGCCTGAGAGGTGATCATAGCGTCTGCGATTTCCATGGATGCGTTCTCAACAGCCTTATCTACTAAAGCGTTCTGCTTTGCAGTCTTCGCTTCCTTCTCCTTGCGTTCTAAAGCCTTAGCCTTCAGATCAGCCTTGTACTCATCAAGAGTCTCGAAATCGGAAACCTCGCTTGCAAACTCGTCATCAAGCTCCGGCAGTTCCTTCGCCTTGATTGCCTTAACAGTTACCTTGAAAGTAGCTGGCTTTCCTGCCAGACTAGCCTCATGATACTGCTCTGGGAATGTAACGTTAACCTCAGTCTCCTCGCCAGCGTTCTTGCCAACTAACTGCTCCTCGAATGTATCGATGAAGCTGTGAGAACCGATGGTCAGATCATAATCGGTACCCTTGCCACCTGCAAATGCAGTTCCGTCAACGAATCCCTCATAGTCGATGGTAACGATGTCACCGTCAGCTACCGGACGATCCTCTACAGTTACGGTTCTAGCCTGCTGATTCTGAACCTTCTTCAGCTCTTCCTCAACCTCTTCGTCGGTAACTTCTACCGGCTGTGCCTCATACTCAAGACCCTTGTACTCGCCAAGAGTTACTTCCGGCTTAACTGCTACAGTTGCAGTGAAGATGAAAGACTTGCCCTTCTCGATCTGAGTTACATCGATCTCTGGCTGGGAAGTGATTACTAAACCGCTCTCCTTTGCTGCCTCTTCGTAAGCTTCTGGAATAATCTCGTTTGCTGCGTCCTCATAGAAGATACCTGCGCCGTACATCTTTTCGATCATAGCACGAGGTGCCTTGCCCTTGCGGAAACCAGACAGCTGAATTCTGCCCTTATTCTTGATATATGCTTTCTGCATGGCTGCCTCAAACTGCTCAGCGCTAACTTCGATGGTCAGCTTTGCCATGCTCTTTTCCAGATTTTCTACCTGTACACTCATTACTGGTTCCTCCTAAAAAAACTTTCGTCCTTATCATATGACGCTTGCCACATCTAACTACTATCTATTTTAGTCATATGTCTGCAATATACGATTATACAACACAAGCTTCGAAATTGCAAGCGATAATTGCGATTCCTGCGGTTTTCTAAAGGTGTTGTTCACAGATTTCCTGTCAATTACGGCATCATAATCGCTTCTGCAAGCTTCTTGGATGTCTCCTCATCCTTTAACAGCTTTACAAGCTCAAGTCCGAGTAAAATGGACGTACCCATGCCGCGGCTGGTCGTGATATTTCCGTCAGTAACAACGGGAACTGCCTGAAAATCGGCGCCCTTTAACTGTTCCTCAAAGCCCGGATAGCAGGTTGCTTTCTTTCCCTCTAAGATGCCCAATACACCAAGTGCGCTCGGTGCCGCACAGATTGCTGCGATGCGGCCGCCCTTTGCATTATGGGAAACAAGCAGCTTTCCAAGCTCTTCGCAAGCCTTTAAGTTCTTTGTTCCGACACCGCCGCCCGGAAGAAACAGTGTATCTGCTGCATCCACAAAAATATCCTTTAACATCACATCGTTTTTAATTCCGATTCCGTGGGAACCCTGTGTCATTTCCTTATTATGTATGGAAACCAGTTCCACCTCTTCGCCTGCTCTGCGAAGCAAATCAATTACTGCCAATGCTTCTACTTCCTCACAGCCATCTGCCATAAATGCGTAAACCATAATTTTTTCCTGCCTTTCTTTATTTTCTGTAAATCATTATAATTGCTGTCAACAGTATAAAAAATCTTGATGAATCTGTCAACATGGCTTATACTGATTTATGGAAATAATCTAATTGAATTGTTTTTGAATTCATATTAAATCGGTATTGAATTTCTACTAAGTTTGTACTGAATTCATATTGAATTTGGATTAAATTTGGATTGATCGAATTAAGAAAGGTATGGTATTTTTATGGAAATTGAGCGTAAATTTGTCCCAGTTAAGCTTCCCGACAATCTGGAATCGTATCCACACACACGCATTGAGCAGGGCTATTTGTGTACTGCCCCTGTCGTTCGCGTGCGAAGAGACGGTGATTCTTATTATATGACCTACAAAGGTTCCGGCATGATGGTTCGCGAGGAGTATAATCTGCCGCTGACAAAAGAAGCCTACGAGCATCTGATTCCAAAAGCAGACGGCACCGTGATCTCAAAGGCGCGCTACCGCATCCCGATTGGCAATGACTTAACTGCCGAACTGGATATTTTTGACGGCGCTTTAAATGGCGTATTGCTCGTTGAAGTTGAATTTCCTGATGAAGCTACTGCTAACAGCTTTACACCGCCAGAATGGTTCGGCGAGGATGTAACCCTTGATCCACGCTACCACAATAGCAACATGTCAAAGGGTATTCGACCATAAGAAAAAAGGGGTCATTTCGACCCCTTTTGTAAATCCGCCGCTATGCGGTTGTCAACAACTCGGTCATTGAATGGTCGAAGATTCTCGTGTCAGATTTCGAAAGCATTATTCCAGATAATCAAGCGGATCAATTGGCTGACCGTCCTTTAACAGTTCAAAATACAGATTTGGTCCTTCTGTGAGATAATATTTGGTCGGCTCAGCCAGTCCACCAAGCACAGTTCCCTTTAACACATAATCACCCTCTGCCACAGATACATTATCCAGATTGCCGATGAGTGCCTCATATTCGTCACCAAGCTTTAAGCAAAGATACGTTCCAATCTCCTCATTTGCTGAAATCTTTGAGACAATACCATCTGCCGGGGCAAGAATGGCATCACCCGGCTGGGCCTGCACCATGATTGCGGGACACACCTTATACTCCTCTAAGGTCGGATAATACACAAGTCCATCCATTGAAAAAGACTTAATGAGTTCTCTGCCTGCTACCGGCCACTGAAGCTTCTGAGACGCATCAAAATTTAAATTCATCGAGACAAGGCTTGTCTGTCCTGCGACCTCTGCCACTTCATCAGATGCTGCCTGCACCGGATTCTGACTACTATCCTGATTCGCATCCTGTCCAGGCGCATCGTTTGCGACAAGCTCTGGATTCTCCCCAGACTGCTCTGCAAGCTGCTGTTCACCCACCTCACTTCCAATTGGAAGATCGTGATTCATTTCCTCTGCCACTTGTTCTCCCTCTGGATTTGCATTTGCAGAATTTTCATTTGAAGGATTTTCATTTGAAGGATTTCCCTGTGCCATTTCATCTGCCTGTGTCAGCGCATCTGCGCTCCCATTTGTTGTCACGTACCGGTCATTCTGCCCGCGGTAGAAATTTACCGC
>CAVCXB010000121.1:0-9160 GCA_963605535.1 Wujia chipingensis | reverse complement strand
TCATTCTCTGCTGTGCCGTCACCACAATCTCATCAATCATATCTGTTCCAAGATAAACAGGAATCACGATATCGCCGGAAGATGCACCGCCAGCAAGTGCCGTGCTGATGGCAGAGCTTATTCCGCTAAGAAGATCAGCGTTTCCTCTGCCAGCTCCTCCTGCCGTCATACTTCCATCTGCCGCAAGCACTCTCGGAGATATCACCATGTCCCCGGTGATGCCTGCCATTGCCTTATCGATAAGCCCTCGGCTTTGTTCAATGCCTTTTGCAAGACCGCCGATAAAGTCCGGCATCCAGCTTTCATAATCGGTAAGAGGGCCTTTATCCGGCACGGAGAAGTGCAGGAATTCTCTGATGGTAGATGCCACATCACTGACTGCCTCGCCAACCTTGCCGATAACGGACTTGATTCCGTTTACGATGCCCATAATGAGATCCTTACCCCAGTTAAAGGCTTCCGATGCAAGTCCAACGATATGATCTCGCACACTGGCAAAGCCGCTCTTTACGGCACTGAACACGTTTGACATAGCATTTTTCACAGCAGAGGTAATATTCGTCCAGACCGTGGTTACCGCATTCTTGATTGCATTGCCAACAGTAGATACCGTATTCTTGATGCTATTCCATGCCGTGGAGATAAAGCTTGATATGGCATTCATCACTGTGATCACGGTATTTTTTATGCCGTTCCAGATATTCGCAAAGAAGCTGGAGATAGCGTTCCATACCGTTGTCGCTGTGCTTTTGATGCCATTCCATGCACCGGACAAAAATGTCGATATCGCATTAACCACCGTGGTGAAGGTGTTCTGGATTGTCGTCCATATCGTTGTAAAAAATGTCGATATCACATTCCAGACTGTTGTTACGGCAGAGCTGATAGCAGTCCATGCGTTTTGAAGGAAGGTGCTGATTGCCGTAACTACCGTGGTAAATGTATTTTTAATGCCATCCCAAAGCCCGGTAAAGAAGGTCGATATTGCTGTCCATACAGTTTCAGCTGTAGCCTTGATAGCTTCCCATGCTGCGGCAAAAAAGGTCTTTAGTCCTTCCCATACGGCTATCGCCACTTCCTTAATGCTCTCCCAGAGATTTATCCAAAACTGCCGAAATTCCTCGCAGTTGTTCCAAAGATAAATAAATGCCGCCACAAGTGCTACTATGGCTGCGATGATAAGGATGATGGGATTTGCCATCATGACAGCATTCAGTGCTGCAAAGGCTCCCTTTACCGCAGTGAGTGCAGGACCGATCTTCGGAATGACGGTCATAATTGTTCCGACCGCTGTGATGAGCTTTCCAACAATGATAAGCACTGGAGATAGTGCTGCCACCAGAAGTCCTGCCTTTACAATCAGTTCCCTCTGACCGTCAGATAGATTCTTCCACCACTGCACCACGCCCTTCAGACTTTCCATCAGGCTCTTAATAATCGGGATCAGCGTTTCACCGATGTCAATCGCTATGGTCTTAAAGGATTCTTTAAGCTGGCTTACCTGGGATTCAAAGGTGCCGTATCTTTTCTCAGCCTCTATCGTGAGTGCCGTATTCTCTTCATAGGCTGTTGAGGAAGTATCAATCGCATCTGCTAAGACATCTGATGCAAGAGCAAGGGACTTTAACATGTTGGACTGCCTTACTCCGCTCATGCCAAGCTCATCAAGGACAAGCGTTGCCGACTCGCCCTTTTCATCAAGCTGTCCAAGGCCGCTGATAAATGCCTGCACAGCCTCTATCGGATGGGATTTCCAAGCACTTGCAAAATCTGCTGCTGACATATTTGCAACAGATGCTATCGCCTCAAGGTCAGCGGTCGAGCCTGCGGAGAAGTCTGCCACTGCCGCCTCAAGTGCCGTAAGCGTCTGCGTCATGGCAGTACCGCCTGCCTCTGCCTCAATACCGACAGAACTCATGGCCGTAGAAAGTGCCAGAATATCCGTTGAGGTCATTCCTGCAAGTGTTCCTGCAGAAGCAAGCCTTGTGGACATGGCAACAATCGCCGCCTCATCCGTAGCGAAATTATTTCCAAGGTCAACGATTGCCGCACCGAGCCTGTCTACATTTCCCGTCGACTCACCTGTGATATTAAGGAATCTTGCAAGAGCCGTAGCCGCTTCCTCTGCGGAGAGGTTGGTGGTATCGCCAAGCTGAACCATCGTCTTTGTAAAATCCAGCAGGTTTTCCTTTGCAATGCCAAGCTGACCTGCAACCTCGGCAACTCCGGCGATTTCTTCCATAGAAGATGCCGTCTGTGTTGCCAGCTGCTGAATGCCTTTGCCAAGCTCTTCATACTCTGCCTCGGTCGCATCCACCGTCTTTTTTACTCCGGTAAATGCTGTCTCCCAGTCCATCGCTGCCTTGACACCAACAGCACCCGCTGCGGCAGCTGCGGCTGACACGGGAGCAAGAGCCTTTCCGACACCAGTAATAGAGTTTCCGACATTCTTTAATTTATCGCCCGTTGCGGCAATCCTCTGAAGTGCCGTGGCGGATTTATTCGCCTGCTCCTCTAAGGTTTTAAGCTTTGCCTCAGTTTCTGCGATTTCTCTTTGCAGACCGTCATACTGGCTCTGGGTGATCTCACCGTTGGCAAGAGCCGTGTTTGCCTGCTCCGCAGCGGTCTTTAATGTTTCCAGCTTTTCCTTGGTTTCCTTTACCGCATCACCAAGGAGCCTGTGCTTTTGTGCAAGAAGCTCTGTATTTCCCGGATCCAGTTTCAGGAGCTTATCGACATCCTTCAGCTGGCTCTGCGTATTTCTGATTTCTGAATTGACTCCCTTTAGGGCAGTCTGAAGTTTTGTGGTATCACCGCCAATCTCGACCGTGATACCTTGGATTCTGCCAGCCATAAGGCACCTCCTTCCCCTTAAAATCTGTCCATATCATCCTGGCTTGCAAGTGCTGCATGCGGCTCATCATCTCGCTTCATTTCACTGTACATATCAAGCAGTGTTCCAATCGTAAGCAGATCCATCTCACTGATATGCACTCCAAGCTGCACCGCCCTTAAAAGCAGGAGCGGCGTTGTCATTTCCCGGTCAGTTGGTCGAAGTTTTTTTTAGATTCTACCTGTGTCTGCACATTCAGTCCCCACAGCTCGATGATCTTCGGCAGTACCTGATAAATAGAAAATGTACTAAACTCGTCCAGCCACTCATCCGGTGTATCGGGGACACCTGTTGGATCTGCGTGCTTTGCCATGATGTAGCTGATATCCTCAAAAAGCTCCAAAGAAAAAGAATCCAGCGTTGATTCCTCCGGATTCTCTCCATCAATACCTTTCTGAAGCTCGCTTAGGTCTTTGTAAATATCCCGGTGAAATTTGTTTCTGTATATTCTCGGAATAGCCGCAGATGCTCTGAAAGTTACCTGCTTTCCGTCAATCTCAATCGTTTTTGTAAGAGCCATTTCCAAAATCTCCTCTCATAAAATTTAGGCAGAGCGTGATGCCCTGCCCGTTAAAATCAGCCTTGTCCGTCCGCACTGGTACTTGTTTCTGCCGGAGTCTGATAAACACACTTATACCAGTCGTTATAGACAGTATCGTCCGTGCTTGCTCCGGTTTTTATCTTCACCAGACCATTCGGCAGAGGTGTTGCAGTAAGCTCCAGCGTTTCCGTCTGTACTTCCTTGGAATCCTCATTTGTCTTGCCCTCAATAGTCGGTCTTGCCGCCGTGCAGTAATACATGCAGTGTCTGATTTTCTTCTTGTCCCCGGAGAACTCAAAGAGCAGTGCAAAATGCTCCGGCTCTACCGTGGAGTCTTCGATCAGAACACCGTTGGAGTCCTCCGTTTCTTTCAGGATATCCTTTCTGAAGGAATCCGGGATAAGAGCAATCTCAAGATCGCCGGAATATCCGTTGTTGGCAACCGTGGTGTAATACACCATGTCATCCGCATAAAACGGCTCTGTATCACCTTCCGGATCAAGGGAGAGATTCACCGCTCCTGGGATTGCCACAGGAGTAGCAAAGGTCACTTCATTGGTATCCGGATCAAGCGTTGCCTTTGCATAATGACAATTCTTAAGACCGAACTTTACCTTATTCGTTGTTCCTGACATATTTCGTACCTTCCTTTCCGCTATACACTCATCGTATACAGCACTTCATATAATTTTTCAGATTCAATCCATACCTCAGTTTTGTTCCAGAACAGCTCGTGCTTTGTAAGGACAGCCTCCACACGTTCTTCCAGTTCCGGATTTTTCTCATCGGTATAAAGCTCCAGATGCAGAGTTTCAAAGACGGCATAGACAATGTTATCCGCCGAGAAATTCTCTGAACCCGGAAATAAAAAGCAAATGAAGGGCGGATCTGGACTTTCTCCCTCTGCGAAATGGTCATATGCAAAAGGAATGTCCATCTCCGAAATCATCTGCATGACTTCTTTATGCGTCATTTATCTAACCGCCTTTCTGAAGGTCTCGCTCGATATCCCGTATAAGCTGCTCCTCGCCCTTACTCTCAGCGGGAGCGATATGCGGAAATGCCCTCGCTCTGCCGCCGTTTCGAAGAGCGTGACCATGCTCCAAAAGATGCGTCAGCTGATAGCGATTCTTGGAATGCACCACGACCTGTATAGAATCAGAGGTTTCCTTCGTTTTCTTTACAGACCAGCTTTTCGCATATTTTCCGCTGAGCCTTGGTGCCGTATTTTCTATCTCCTGCTTTACGGTTTTTCCTGCCTTCTGAACATCTTCCTTAAGATCATCGGCGGCAAGCTTGGCATATTCCTTAAGCCCGTCCATCACGGTATCCGCAAGCTCATCGATTCTGATTGTCCGACTCATGACCTTAGCACCTTTCTGCACTTTACCTTCAGTGCCTTCTTCTTAAAATTCAGATGATCCACGGCAAGAATGTCGTAAATATCATCACCAAAAAGCAGTCTGTACTTTGTGGATGTAACAGCCGCTGTTTCAGAGCAGTATCTGACCGTGACATTCATATCCGTATGCTCAACCACTTCTCCAACAACAGCCTGTTCCTGCCCGTTCTCGCCGCTGATGGTGGCAAAGCAGGAATAATAATCAGTCCAAGCACTTTTATGATTGCCATACTCGTCTGTGACCGTCTCGTTCTTCTGAAAGGTCACACGCACATTCATAGCTGCGATATCCATCAGAATCCCTCCTTCCGGCTGCCGAACAGCAATGCCCTGACAGTCAGATTCAGCGAATTAAAATCAGCATCGTTTCGGTTGTCATACAGATATGCCACTACATACATTACGGCGATTTTTCCGTTTTCACATTTCTCAAGCTCTGTCGTGTCTTCTGTTCGAAGGATATCCATGCACTGTTTTTCTGCCGCTGACATAAGATTTTCAATCAGCGCATCATCCTCATCAAAATCCACCCTCAGATAATTCTTCATTTCGTCTAATGTCACAATCATAAAATCACCGCCTTAAAGATGGCGGCAGGTTTCCCCGCCGCCGTTACTGTTTCTGCCAATCCTTAAGATTAAGAGGATGCCTTCATCTTAAGAAGCTGGATGCCCTCCGGCAAAATCACCTTGCCGTCAACACGCTCCGTTGCCACAAAGCCAACCTGTCCGTTGGTGCTGTAAAGCTCATTCAGTCTCTGAACAGTTCTTCCGGAGCGGTCCGCAATCCAGTAATTCTTGAAATCACCGAATGCCACGGTAAGTGCTCCTGCCGCAGCTACCGGAACATACGGAGAGGTATAAAGCTCATAACCAAGGAGTCTATCCGGCTCGCCTGCCTGAACGGAAGGCTGCCAGAGGTACGCTCCGTTGTTGTCCTTAAGCTTTCTGAGCATGGATACGGTAGAATCGTTCATCAGGAACTTGGCATTTCTGCGGTACGGACTCTTCAGCGAATAGATGAGATTGATAAGCTCATCTGCCGTAATTGCCGTTGCACTTGCCGCAGTTACACCGACAGTACCACCGTTAGCAGTAAAGATACCGGTCGGCTGCCCTGTTCCGCTTCCCACGCAGAAGGCCTGCTCCTCGGCAATGCCAAAGGCTCTCGCAAACTCATTTGCGATATAGCTTTCCAGGTCAAACATGGAATCCTGCAGAAGCTCGATGGATACCTTGATAAGATCAGTCAGCTTGAAGGCATCGATGGTCTTCTGGTCAAAGGTCGGGCTGCTCTCGGTATATGCACCGTTCTCAGCCGTCCACTTCGCCTCGGAGTGCGTTGCCGCAACAGGAATCTTTCTCTCGGCACTGGTGGTGATAACCTTTGCAAGACCTCTTACCACATTTGCCTCATCAAGACCCATTACGATCTGTCTTTCAAATTCCTCCGGCACGAGATATCCGCCGTCTGCCTGCACACCTTCAGAAAGGACGTTATGGATAAGCCTTGTACCTCTAAGATGCGCACCAAAGTCCTCCTTGTAGGCATTGGAGGCACGTCCTGTCTTTTCCTCCCTGTCCTGCTTTTCCGGTCTTGCCGTAAGCGGTGTATTCACCGGCTTATTAAACTCTGCCTCTCTTGCCTCGGCTCTCTGCTGGCGGTCGATAGCCGCAGTCAGATCCTCGATTTCCTGCTCCATGCGGCTGTAGGTGGCATTATCCTCGGCAGACAATACACCATTGCCGTTCTCGTGAGTATCCACAAAGTTCTTTGCTGTCTCCCACACCTTTGCTCTCTTCTCGATCATATCCTTGATAGTCATAGGTCAAATCCTCCTTAAATAAATCTCTTGATAAAATTTAAGCGTTCCCGTATTTCATCACAGGAGCGCCCGTTATCTGTTGCTTTATCAGTTTCTTTCTTGTTGTCCGCAGATGGCTCGATACGGCACTTTGCCGCGATCTTATCCATCAGCGAGTTGGTGACTGCTGCTTTTGAGTAGAGCATTGACACCTCCGGCACGGTTAAATTCTCTGCCTCATCCATATCTGCTCTTTGCAGAATGCCGTCTGCAAAGCCAAGCTCCACCGCCTTATGTGCATCCATCCAGGTTTCCGCATCCATCAGATGTGATATTTTCGTCCTGTTCATGCCCGTCTTGATCTCATAGGCATTCATGATGGAGTCCTTCACGGCATCAAGCATCTCGATTGCCTTACTCATCTCGGTCCTGTCACCAAAGGCGATTGTAGCCGGATTATGGATCATCATGGTGCTGACAGGACTCATCAGCACCTTCGTGCCTGCCATCGCAATAACCGATGCCGCAGATGCAGCAATGCCGTCAATCTTGACGGTCACATCTCCCTTATAGTCCATAAGCATGTTGTAAATCTGTGCTGCCGCAATGCAGTCACCGCCCGGTGAATTGATCCAGACGGTAATATCACCGCTTCCGCTGTTTAGCTCGTCCTTAAAAAGCTGTGGTGTGACATCATCGTCAAACCAGCTCTCCTCGGCTATCGTGCCATTTAGGAAAAGCACTCTCTCAGCGGTTTCTTCGCCTGTTGCCTGATTCTTTGTCGCTTTGCTTTTCCAGTTCCAAAACTTCTTCATCGGTATCATTCTCCTTTCCGCTGTCTGCGAAAATGCCCGCATCAGCTAACTTTGTCATGTTGCCGTTGATAAGGTATAAATCACCGCCATCCTCGGCAGGGATGCGGTCGAGATTTTCCAGTTCCCGGATATCATTTGCTGACATCCAGCCGTTCTGCCTTGCGGTAGCATAGCCTTCCATGCGGCTCTGGTAATCACCTCGAAGCAGTCCGTCCACATTGAAATTCGCAAAGTAGTGCTTTTTCTCATCACCAAATAATAAATCCTTCGAGATTGACTGCTCCCACCTCACAAGCCAAGGCTCTAAGGTGTATTTCACAAACTCCAAAGACATATTTTCAATATTGCTGAATGTACTTCTTTCAAGGTCGCCTACCATATGCGGCGGCACTCTGAAAATTCGAGCGATCTCATTTATCTGAAATTTTCTGGTTTCAAGAAACTGTGCTTCATTCGGAGCGATGGAAATCGGTGTGTACTTTACACCTTCCTCAAGCACCGCCACCTTGTTGGAGTTTGAACTTCCGCCAAAGGTTTGCGTCCAGGAATCTCGAAGCTTTGCCGGGTCCTTTAAGACTCCCGGATGCTCTAAGACTCCGCTTGGTGCTGCACCGTTTGCATAAAATTTGGAGCCGTATTCCTCTGCAGCAATGGCAAGTCCTATCGCATTCTTTGCCATAGCAATCGGTGAGTACCCTACAAGACCGTCAAAGCCAAGCCCCGGAACATGCAGTACATCGGATGGCTTCAGCCTTACCGTGCCGCCCTTTGTAGTCCTTGCTTCATCGGTTGAGGTCTGGTATTCGTAGTAAAGCTGACCCTTATCATCTCTGTCCACCGTCATGCGGTTTGGCATCAGAGGATAAAGTGCTACCACCTCGCCCTTGCCGTTTCGGATGATCTGTGCGTAGGCATTGCCCCAAAGGAGCAAGTGTGTCATCAGCGTTTCCCGAAACACAAAAGACGTCATCTCCGGGTTTGGCTCATCATGCAGGACAAAGTACAGTGGATGGCCGGTTGCCTTTTCCTTGCTGCCTCCGTCCGTATATCTGTATAAATGAAGCGGAAGACCAGCAACAGCTTCTGAAAGCACTCTCACGCAGGAATATACCGCCGTCATCTGCATTGCCGACCGCTCATTTACGATTTTTCCGGCACTGCTGCCGCCAAGGAAGAACCGATATACACTTCCTGCCGTAGAATCTGTCGGA
Source organism: Wujia chipingensis (assembly GCA_963605535.1). Lineage (GTDB taxonomy): Bacteria > Bacillota > Clostridia > Lachnospirales > Lachnospiraceae > Anthropogastromicrobium > Anthropogastromicrobium chipingensis_A. The sequence continues at coordinate 494 of CAVCXB010000121.1, read as the reverse complement.
GCATCCCTGCTCCGAAATAGTCCGCTAAAGAATCCCATAACCGCCTCCAATTCCCTGATTGATGCCCTCACAGAGCACGATCAGTCCGATTAAAATGATTGTTATCATGAATCTCACCCTCAAAATACAAGCAGTCCTCTGGTGTCGTAGACGCTTTCGCTTATCTCATTGCCGCAGCGGATTGCCCTGTCAAGTGCCATGATCGTAGCCACGGCACCGTCTATCTTTTCTGTTGATTTCTCTTTATCTGCCTTAATGTTTCCGGCAGGATCAGTTCGGATATAGATGTTATCCATCATCCAGCGAAGCACCGGATGCCCGCCATGAGCAATGCGCTCTTCAAGCACAAGCTTCATCAGCTCCTTAGTCGGAGGAGACATATCCTTAAAGCCCTGTCCGAAAGGCACAACCGTAAATCCCATGCCCTCTAAGTTCTGAACCATCTGCACCGCTCCCCAGCGGTCAAAGGCAATCTCTCTGATATTGAACCGCTC
>CAVCXB010000120.1:0-9221 GCA_963605535.1 Wujia chipingensis | reverse complement strand
CAGAGAATCTTTCTTGCAAACTCAACTTCTTCCTTGGTAGGAGTCGGAACGCCCTCAAGACCGTACTTGATGCCCAACTGTTCCCACTTGAATACGCCGAGCGTATGGTATGGAAGGATATCAATGCGGTATACGTTGTTTAAGGTGATGATGAACTCATGCAGCTTGGTCAAAGACTCTTCGTCGCTGTTGATGCCCGGTACGAGCACATGGCGAATCCAGATTGGTTTGTTGATATCGGACAGATATCTTGCAAAATCTAAGATATTCTCGTTTGTCTTTCCGGTGAGTGCCTTGTGCTTTTCTGGATCGATGTGCTTTAAGTCTAACAGAAGCAGATCGGTGTTTGTCATCAGCTGCTCAAGCTGTCCGAAGAATGGCTCTTCTCTTGTGAATGGCTCTCCTGCAGTGTCGATGCATGTATTGATCTTCTGCTTCTTTGCCTTTGCAAAGAGATCGTTCATAAACTCCATCTGCAGCAGCGGTTCTCCTCCACTGACGGTGATACCGCCCTTATTGCCCCAGTAGTTTTTGTAGCGAACTGCCTTTTCCAGAATTTCGTCAGCTGTCAACAGCTGTACGTCCTTCTTTGCCCAGGTATCCGGGTTATGGCAATATTTGCAGCGCAGATTGCAGCCATTTAAAAATACGAGATAACGGACTCCCGGTCCGTCTGCGGAACCGAAGGACTCCAGAGAATGAACAACGCCCTGAATCATAACTTACTTTTCCTTTCTTATTTTGTAAACTTCATAGCCTTCACGTTTGCTATTTTAAGTTTGTTTTGTGTCGTTATTTCTGAATCGTTACTTTTTTCTATTTTCTTGCTCGTTGTACGATTCTTTTGTAGTAAAACAGGCGGGAGTGCCAAAGCACCCTCCGCCTGTATTATTTTTATAGATTTACAGAAATTTATTCAACTCTGTTAAGATCTGCTCAGATCGAACTCAATCGAATCTGTCACTTCTCCTAATTACAGGAAGGAATGGCAAGTTCTCTTGATAACGTCGTCCTGCTGCTCCTTGGTCAGATCGATGAACTTAACTGCATAACCAGATACACGGATTGTGAAGTTAGCGTACTCTGGCTTCTCCGGATGTGCCTGGCAATCCAGAAGCTTCTCAACACCAAATACGTTTACGTTCAGGTGATGAGCGCCGTTTGCGAAGTATCCGTCCATAGCCTGTACCAGGTTATTTACGCGCTCTTCCTCAGTGTTTCCAAGTGCACTTGGGTTGATGGTCTGGGTATTGGAAATACCATCCAGAGCCCACTCGTATGGCAGCTTAGCAACAGAGTTCAGAGATGCAAGCAGACCGTTCTTCTCAGCGCCGTAAGATGGGTTAGCACCTGGAGACAGTGGCTCACCTGCCGGACGGCCATCCGGAAGAGCACCAGTAGCCTTACCATAAACTACGTTAGAAGTAATGGTCAGGATAGAGGTTGTCGGCTCAGAGTTACGATAGGTATGACGCTTCTTGATCTTTGCAAGGAACTGTCCTAACAGCTCTACAGCGATATCATCTGCACGGTCATCATCGTTACCGTAACGTGGGAAGTCTCCCTCGATCTCGTAATCAACAACAAGACCGCTCTCGTCACGTACAGTCTTAACCTTTGCATACTTGATAGCACTCAGAGAGTCAACAGTGTGAGAGAATCCAGCGATACCGGTAGCGAAGGTACGACGTACATCGGTATCGATCAGAGCCATCTCAGCTGCCTCATAGTAGTACTTGTCATGCATATACTGGATCAGGTTCAGAGTATTTACATACATTCCTGCCAGCCAATCCATCATAACGTCATACTTAGCAACAACTTCATCGTAATCCAGATACTCGGAAGTGATCGGCTTGTATGCCGGACCTACCTGAACCTTGCTCTTCTCATCAACACCACCGTTGATAGCGTAAAGCAGACACTTCGCCAGGTTAGCACGAGCACCGAAGAACTGCATTTCCTTACCGGTCTGTGTAGCGGATACACAGCAGCAGATGGAGTAGTCATCGCCCCATACAACACGCATAACATCATCGTTCTCATACTGGATAGAAGATGTCTTGATGGAAACCTCTGCAGCATACTTACGGAAGTACTCTGGCAGGTTCTTGGAATACAGAACAGTCATGTTCGGTTCCGGAGCCGGTCCCATAGTCTCCAGAGTATGCAGGATACGGTAATCGTTCTTAGTAACCATGGAACGTCCGTCTACGCCAAGACCAGCGATAGCCAGAGTAGCCCATACCGGGTCACCGGAGAACAACTCGTTGTAAGACTGGATACGAGCGAACTTAACCATACGCAGCTTCATTACGAAGTGGTCAATGATCTCCTGAGCCTGAGTCTCATCGATAACACCATTCTCAAGGTCTCTCTGCATATAGATATCAATGAAAGTGGATACACGTCCGATGGACATTGCAGCACCGTTCTGAGTCTTGATAGCTGCTAAATATCCGAAGTACAGCCACTGAACTGCTTCCTGAGCGGTCTTAGCCGGCTGGGAAATATCGAAACCGTAGCTTGCAGCCATGGTCTTCATATCCTTCAGTGCTCTGATCTGCTCTGCCAGCTCTTCTCTCTGACGAATTACATCATCAGTCATAGTACCATCGCCGCAGTTAGCCAGATCCTTCTGCTTCTCAGCAACCAGGAAATCAATTCCGTACAGAGCGATACGACGATAGTCGCCTACGATACGGCCACGGCCATATGTATCCGGCAGACCAGTGATGATCTTGTTCTTACGTGCAGCGCGAATCTCTGGTGTATATGCATCAAATACGCCCTGATTGTGGGTCTTGTGATATACAGTGAAGATCTTGTGCAGCTCTGGGCTTGGAGTATATCCATACATCTCGCAGGACTCCTCTGCCATTCTGATACCACCGTAAGGCATAAATGCTCTCTTTAAAGGCTTATCAGTCTGAAGACCTACAACCTTCTCAAGATCCTTATCCAGGTATCCCGGGCCGTGGGATGTGATGCTGGAAACGATATCGGTATCCATATCCAGTACACCGCCCTTTGCTCTAGCCTGCTTATTTAACTCCTGCAGCTCTCCCCAAAGCTTATCTGTAGCCTCAGTAGCATCTGCAAGGAAGGATGCATCTCCATCATATGGAGTATAGTTGTTCTGAATGAAATCGCGGGTGTTGACTTCCTCTTTCCAGAGTCTGCCCTTAAAACCAGCCCATGCTTCAAACTGTTTCATGATTAAAAACCTCCTTTAAAATTTGCTGACATCCCCAGTTCGGGAGTCCTATCATATGTGCAGTATCACCCGAAACCTAAGCGCAAAGTTTCAAAGCAGAACACGACTAACAGCAAACCTTGTCAGATGCTGTGATTCTCTTGCTTGGATTCCCGGCGATGCTGCACATCCTCTCGTCACTGATGGTGTCATAACCTTTGGTCTGACATTATAATAGCATATCCTCCAAAATCTTACAAGCACACAAATGCGGTTCTTTGCATTTTTTTCAATACATCGTCATTGCTCACGGGATACCCGTTCGCAATACATCATCGGCATTTTATAGATACAACCGCTGCCAGCAGACCGCTTTTTATGATATGACCAATGTACCACTGTTTTGGAAGAAAAATCGGTATTTTTGCACACAGAATAGCAAGAAACGCCGGAGTTACGTTTCCCAGTACAAAACAAAAACAGACTGCACCAAAACCTGCTGCCAATGCAGCTTCCACCGAGTACCCTATTCCAATCACTGCACTCATCAACAGCCGTATTTCTATGGTTTCCAACAAAAAAACACATATGCTATTTGCATACTCATTGTCTGCCTGCTGCATAATAAGCCACATTGGCAGACAAAGCAGGACGTACCACACAAAAGAAAATAGATTCCATCCGATAAGCAAACGCTTTCGATATACAAAGCTGCTTTCCCGCCCTCTTAAATGGAAATACACAAAAAAATCTGTTGCAAAAAACAGAACTGACAAAATCGCAGATTCGTATTGTATCATCGAAAAAGCCATTCGCAACTGTTCTTCAGATGCTTTTTCTCCCACAAGAAGCTTTGCACTGATGATAGTAAACACTACAAAAGCCATCGTTACAATATAGAAGATTTTCCACCTGCGCACCTGAAGAAGCTTTGTGTGTAAGTAAAAACGAATTTTCATTTGCGCCTCTCAAAACCTTTTAATATATGCAAAATATCCATCTTCCAGCGTTGCTTTCTGTAAAATTCCTCCAACAGGCTCACTATCCGAAAGAACTCGCATAAAGCTTTCGGTGCCATTTGTCTCCGCCTTCATCACAAAGCAATGCTCACTTTGAATATTTTTTGATGCCGGCATAAAATATACTTTTCCTTGTGCATATCGGATAACGTCTTTTTGATCTGAATTTATCAAAATACGTCCCTTGTCCATTATGATAATTTGAGAACAGATATCCCGGATGTCTTCCGTCTGGTGAGTCGATATCATTATCGTGCTTTTCCCCTGCAATTTTGTAATCACCTGATTAAAGCGAAGCCTCTCTTCCAGATCAAGACCTACCGTAGGCTCATCAAGCAACAGCAGCTTAGGCGAACCCAACAGTGCCTGCGCGATTCCTACTCTTCGGATCATACCTCCGGATAATTTTTTACATCGGATTTCTTTTTTATCCGCAAGATGAACCAATTCCAGTGCCGAATTGATCTGTTCTTTTTCTTCCTTAGCCGGAATATTCTTTAAAAAGCAAAAGTATTGCAGCTGCTCATATACGGTAATATCAGGGAAACATCCAAAACGCTGCGGCACATATCCTATGCTTCTCTTCTTCAAATCCTGCGAAATACTTCCGGAAGTTGGTTTTAATACCCCTGCCAACATTCGTATCAGCGTTGTTTTTCCTGCTCCATTCGGGCCAAGAAGTGCATATGTTTTACACTCCAATGACAAATCTACTTCATCCACTACACTTTTCTTGCCATATTTTTTTGTTAATCCTCTAATTTCCATTTAACACTCCATCCTGCAAATATTCTATGAACTCACTATCATTTTGATAAACACTTTGATCTATTGCATATCCTGTAAGCGCTTGCATCAATTCAAGTTCTTTTTCCTGATTGATATACGAATTACATATTGATTCAAGTGTCTCTAATTCCATAGACAATGCCTCATCTTCCTGCGTCAGAATATTCTTCCACATAGAAAGTGTATTTGAGAAATCAATCACTGAATCTGACGGATTTTGATATAGCGAAATATGATTTAGTATCACGTCTGCCAATTTTGTTCTATGAGCATTCTCCTGTGCTAGGTAACAAAACAAATTTCTTGCAGAAAAATAGCCAGCCGAGCATAGAATATAATCATCAAAAATAGCCATGTTATTATTTGAAAAGTTGCGTCCCAAATCTTCTGTCGAATAGATAATCTTCATTCCTCCAAAATCCAGTTGCTCATTTGGAAAATACTGCTTAAATATCTCTATTTCTCGTTTTATATTCTCATTTTCCTGCTCAATATATTTTTGCTCTGTCTGCCCCTTATAAAGATTCAATGGCAGATAATCAACCAAACTTGGCATATTATCTGCAACATTTTGCAGCGTCTCTACTGAAACAAGATTTCCTGTCATAAGTGTTATACTGTCTGCCTTGTCCGAATAATAGCCATCCTGCGTCTTATCCAGATTTGTTATGGCTTCCTTATTTACATTCAGGTGAACTGTTGTCTCTTGAATCCGATTATATGGATTATACCCATATGCGCCGCTATCATCATAAGTAAAAATCTCATGTCTGCCCGGCATTGGATACCATGCAAACCATCCCGGCAGAAGGCACGCCTCTGAATTTGAATAAAATCTGCTGCTATGGCCATGATAGCTTACGTACACGGTCAATTCTGAAACAACCTTATCTGTATTCAGCACAAGCTCATCGCCATCTTGCGTCCAACTGATTGAAACAGATTCATCATCAGTACGCACAGAATCAACCGAATATCCTCTATAAAGAGTAAAGAGGAAATTATCAATCGGAGTCTCTGCACAAATACGCATATTCAAATCAACTGCCACTTCTCTTTTTAATCTCACATCAAGCTGGTATTCCGTCACTGTAAAATTAACATCTGACGAATCCACGCATGTTTTGTTTCCGTTATCTGCTTCATTGTTTGAATCTGCATAAATTGTTCTATCATAAAAAATGCCATTCCAATTTGCATTCAACCGATATGCAGAAGACGGAATAAAGGATATCACAAGTATGCTACATGCAAATATCAGACCTATATACCACAAACTTTTCCTTGTAAAACGCACAAGCAAAATGAATGCAACTGACAATAACCAAAATATTTGCAATTCAATGCGAAATATTTCCGTCTGAAGACCATACATTGAATCAGGCGCCCATTCTCCATTCTGGTATAAAATCAAAAAAGGATGCCTTATTATTTCCCATATTTTTTCGATTTTTAATCCTGTAGGAGATACCCACACAATCTGCTCTGCAAATGGGCTAATCATAAACAAAAAGAAAATCAAACAAAAAAACGCGGCATATTGTCGTGAAGAAATCACTACTGCAATCGTAAGTCCCATGCAAATCAGCTGTGGAAATACTACATTAATAAAGTAACTTTTCCAAAACCAAGCACGGAAAAATGAAGTTCCATCATTTTTTAAGGAGCAAAAAATCAAAATTCCCACTACACATACATTCCAAACTACATATACAATCAATAGAAAAATCGATGCACTCATTTCATACGAATAATATCTGCCTGCATATGAATCTGAAACTTCACGAACCGACGCATTTGCTGCTCTCGAAACAAACCCAAACGTGATACACACCCATGCAAAGCACGTATAAAATTCAAACCGGCACAATGTATGGAGTACTTCAAATGCTGTCATTCCCAAAATCGAAAAAAAAATGCCGAAGCCTAGTGATATTAAAAATAATGCAACAGTAATAAACATTATGCTTTTTTGTCGAAAAAAATGCTTTGCTACAATATTATTCATATAAACATGCTCCTTTATATGTGAATATTACAATAAGAGAGACAATTTACATCATCTGTCAAACTATCTCTCTTGTTTTTAGTCTGTTTAATATTCCTACTTAGCTTCTACATATGCACTTCCATCACACAAACCGTTTCCTACAAGTTTCACATAAAAACTAGAACTTTTATCCTGTGGCTCATAATGCGTGACAGAATCCCCTGGCTGTAACGACGCTGAATATTCCAATGTATACGGCCATCCTACCCAACATGCATATGCACGAACATCCAAAGCACCTGATGAAGTTGATTTGTTCACTGCAAAGTATTTTGCTGAAGTTGATACTCCAACAGCTTCTGACTGTACAGACGACTGTCCTTTACTAATAGTTACATATGAATATGTAGATGCTGCCTGAACAGAAACAGTCGCTATGAGTGCTCCGCATAACACTCCATAAAATATTTTTCCTCTTGCCATAAATCAAATTTTCCTTTCTATATTCTTCCGATTTTTTATACCATATATTATACACTTTGTTTGTATGCTTGTCAATATTATTTTTGTGTATTTTTTATCAAATTAGCTTTTTTATTGCACTCTTTTTTGTTTTTTTGACGTTTTTAATTCAAGTGTGATATCGTATTCATGTGCACTATGCACCACACAAACCGCATAAGCCAGCAAGTTCATTCCGTTGATAAAATAGTCGAAGCAGTTTAATTCAGTGTAGACAGCAAGTCAAAAAGGCTATTCAACATTTCTTCATATTGCTCTGTACAACACTTTCCAAAACGTTCCATATTTTCTGGACAGTATTCAATTTCCTTTGAAAAGCGTCGTACTAACTCAATGCGATCATGCTGTGTATAAATACCATTTTTCTGGAAGCTCTGTAAATCTATAAGAAATAGTAGGCAAATGGAGGCGGCCGCAAAAAGAATCTTTGTTTCAATCTGACCATCAAATAAAATCTCTGGATAATAGCGATATATTAAGTATACCGCAATATGCTCGTACTCATATAAACGATTCTCGCCCTTCATGAACTTGAAGAATGCACTTGTTTTATCTGTATCCACTAATTCGTTGATGTTTTGCTCTAGCTCTTTCATCATGGACGGCCATGTTTCGTCAAGGGATTCCATACCGCCGAAAAAGCGAATCAAAAATAATGCACTGCTTTTCAGTGTATTCGCACTTGGCTTTGCTTTATAATTTAATTCTGGAATAGACTCTGAATCATTCCACTGAAGAATAGGGACTGTCAGTAGTAGCATTTCTTCTGCATCCGGCAACAGCAAAAGCAATCTTTTTAAGCGCGCTCCGATTTCTTCTTCACGGTTTTGTAAAATAAAAAAGACTGCTTCACGTTCTTTTAACATCTGCTCACACTCTGCTGATTCATCCAACTCATCATCAAAAGACTCATCTAATTCATCGGAAACATCCATATATTCATCCGCATCGCTGTCATCTTCTATATCTGGACAGACATCCTCTTCTACGTCATGCCACATTTCTTCCGATAGTTCATCATCTTCATCCTGTGTATCTTCTTCTATAAAAGTCAGTGGCTTACTATCGGAAAACAAAAGTCTCTCGGCTTCTTCACAGCAAAGTCCCAGACCTACCTCCGTGTAATCGCCAAACCAGTTATAAAATCTCGGATGTTCACGGCAGATATCACAAAGTCTGTCCTCTCCTAAATTGATAAAAATATCGCATAGGTTTTCTTTATTTAAAAATGGACAGCGATTGTTCTTTAATTTGAAGAAATATTCTCCCGGCTCGCTGCCAATCTCACGGCGCAAACGATCACCAAATGCGCCCTTTTCGGTAAGATACCCCTCTGCCGTTGTCTCATCGACTTCGATTTCCCATCCGGCACAACAAGTATCTGTACAGGCCGAGCCAATACACTTAAACTGATCAAAAAATGCTGGTTTATGGTATTTCATGCTGAACTCCTTTTACTGAAAATAGTTTACATTCAATTTAAAAATGGTCCGCAACCAAATGTCGGATACGGACCATATTATCTATATTGTATTACAACTTTATAGAAATCATCATTACGCAACAACACTTAACTGTCACATAATCGGATTCAAAATCAAGTAAAAGTACTTAATTGTAACGTAGTGGCACCCCGAGGCGAATGTGCTTTACGAGACGGGACGTTGTAGCGGGCCCGTTGTCAAAATACACTTACGTTGAAAAC
>CAVCXB010000119.1:0-9350 GCA_963605535.1 Wujia chipingensis | reverse complement strand
TGGATAGAGCAACGGCCTTCTAAGCCGTGGGTCGGGGGTTCGAATCCCTTCGGGCACATTAAAAATGAAAAGTCATAGGCGTTGAGCCTATGGCTTTTTTGCTATATGAAAACCCGAAGAATTTCGATTAGAATCTTGTCAGAATGTTTTTTCCATAGTAATATAGAAATAGCAGTAAAAACCACCTATCGTTTCTTTCAGGTGGAAGTTGAGACGGAATCAAAACGCAAAAAGAAGGAAACAAAGTAGTTCAATCAAAAAATAAATAAGATGGAGGAAAAAACATGCAGCCAAGAGAATTATTAAGCACCGCGGAAACATTGATTATGAAGGTAATATGGGATGCAGATCGTGAACTATCCGTTCAGGAACTGATGGATCTGCTTCAGGAACGTTACGAGAAGGATTATAAGCGCTCTACGGTTATGACATTTTTGGTGCGTTTGTGTGATAAGGAGTTTATTGAGACACAGCGAAGAGGAAAATACGCGTACATTCATGCGCTTCGTTCCGAGGAGGAATATAAGGCAGGTGTGATGGAGCGCGAAGTAAACTTCTGGTACGACGGAAAGATTTCAGAAATGATCGACGCAATGCAGAAAAAACAGGCGATTTCAAAGGAAGAGGCAGAGAAAATCTGTAAATTGTTAAGTGAATGAAAAAATTTAAGTTTACAGCATATCGCAAATGTGTTATAATGAACGCACTTTTGTGGCACGCATGAAGCATGCTCAGTACTCAGAAGAGTGCATCAATTCAGATTATCTGAATAAAAGTAGGTAACACAAAGGACAAATAAGACAATAGTTTAACAGTTTGAGTTTAACCGTTCAGATAACTGTTGTCCAAGGTATCGTTAGACGAGATAGACAAGTATACTATGAAGGTATATAGTTTCCCAGAAGGGAGGTGTATGCCTTCTTTTTTTGTTTAATAAAGTAAAATTCAAAAAATACTAGAATGAGTACAATATGTACAATAAGACAGACAGACACAAGTGGAGGACACAAAAATGGATTTAAATGAATTTTTCAAAGAACACAATAAAGTAGCACTAGCATTTTCTGGCGGAGTCGATTCTTCTTATCTGCTGTATGCAGCAATTCAAAGTGGTGCACAGGTGCGTGCCTACTATGTGAACGCTGCTTTTCAGCCACAGTTTGAATTGGATGATGCGATGCGTCTTGCAAAACAGTTAAATGCCGACATGAAGGTGTTGACAGCAGATGTTCTTTCCAATGAGACGGTTGTGCAAAACCCGGCAGATCGCTGCTATCACTGCAAAAATGTGATCTTCAATATGATTCTTGCAGAGGCAAAGAAGGATGGTTTTACCGTGCTGATGGATGGAACCAATGCTTCTGATGCAGAGGGAGACCGCCCGGGAATGCGTGCGCTTCGTGAACTTTGCGTTTATTCCCCACTTCGTATCTGTGGTCTGACAAAGGCAAAGATTCGCAAACGCTCAAAAGAGGCAGGACTTTTTACCTGGGATAAGCCAGCTTACGCCTGTCTGGCAACCCGCATCCCGACAAATGAGCGCATCACCGCAGAAAAGCTTGAAAAGACAGAAACGGCAGAAAATTATCTGTTCTCTCTTGGCTTTACTGATTTTCGTGTGCGTTTCTTAAATGGCTCCGCAAAGATTCAGATGCCGGCGGCACAGATGCAAGCGCTCTTGGAAAAGAGAGAAGAGATTTTAGCTGAATTGAAAAAATATTATAAGGATGTGCTGCTTGATTTGCAGTCCAGATGAGCAACTTAATGAGCAGCCAATAACGCGTGACGAAGACGATGAGTCCTAGCGTGTAACATCTATAAATGGATAGGAAATGGAGGAAGCATTGTGAACAGCGAGGCAAGACAGATATTAGAGGCAGTAAAGTCAGGAAGCATGAGTGTGGATGATGCACTGCTTGAGATCAAAAAACAACCATTTGAGGATATCGGCTATGCAAAAGTAGATCTGCACCGCAGAATCCGTCAGGGCGCGGCAGAGGTGATCTATGGCGCAGGAAAGACACCAGAGCAGATGATTGGAATCGTATCAGCCATGTTAAAAAATGGACAGGATCGAATCTTAATTACACGCTTATCCGCAGAGGCAGCAGAGATTATTAGTCAGGTGCATCCATTAAAGTATCACGAGGATGCAAGAGTCGGCATTGTTGGAGAAATGCCGCAGCCGACCGGAATCGGAAAGATTGTGGTAGCAACGGGCGGAACCTCGGATATTCCGGTTGCAGAAGAAGCAGCATTGACCGCAGAAATTCACGGAAATGAGGTTGTGCGCTTATATGATGTCGGCGTGGCAGGCTTGCATCGCCTGTTAAATCATATGGACGAAATTATGAGTGCAAGCGTGATCATTGCGATCGCCGGAATGGAAGGCGCACTGGCAAGTGTAATCGGTGGTCTGGCTGATTGCCCGGTAATCGCGGTACCGACTAGCGTGGGCTATGGCGCATCTTTCGGAGGCGTATCGGCACTCTTATCCATGCTCAACTCTTGTGCGAGCGGTGTGTCCGTTGTAAATATTGATAATGGTTTCGGAGCGGGATATTTAGCCGGAATGATCAACCACGTGGAGGCAAAGAAATAAATGAAGACATTATATTTAGACTGCGGCATGGGTGCGGCAGGTGATATGCTGACAGCGGCACTTTCTGAGCTGCTGCCGGATCAAGACGCATTTTTTGAGGAGATGAATGCGCTCGGCATTCCGGGTGTACATTTTGAAAAAGAAAAGACACAGAAATGCGGCATTATCGGAACGCACAGCAAAGTGACGGTAAATGGCGAGGAAGAGGAGAGCCTTGATGTGCATGACCATTTCCACAGCCATGACCACGCTCACCACCATCATCACAGCAGTATGCATGACATTGAGCATATCGTAAGAGATCATCTGCCAGTATCCGACCGCGTAAAGGATGATGTGATGGCGGTTTATCAGCTGATTGCAGAGGCAGAGAGCGTGGCACATGGCGCACCGGTTGAGCAGATTCATTTCCACGAAGTGGGAACGATGGATGCGATCGCCGATGTCACAGCAGTCTGCGTGCTGATGGAAAAGCTGTCCCCAGAGCAGGTCGTTGTGTCTCCTGTTCATGTCGGAAGTGGAAAGGTGCGCTGTGCGCATGGAATTCTGCCAGTACCGGCTCCGGCAACAGCTTACATTTTGCGTGATGTGCCGATTTATGGCGGAAGAATTCAGGGCGAGCTGTGTACGCCGACTGGTGCGGCACTTCTGAAGCATTTTGCAACCAAATTTGGTGATATGCCGGTCATGAAGACAAAGGCCATCGGCTACGGAATGGGCAAGAAAGACTTTGAGGTGGCGAACTGCGTTCGTGCGCTGATTGGTGAGACACCGGACGATGTCAGCCGCGTATCTGAGCTTTGCTGCAATGTGGATGACATGACAGCAGAGGAGATTGCATTTGCGACAGAGACGATTCTCGCAGCAGGAGCGCTTGAAGTTTTCACGGTATCTACAGGAATGAAGAAGTCCAGACCGGGTATTTTGCTTGAGGTGATGTGCCGCGAGGAGGATCGTGATCGTATGTTAGAGCTGATTTTCCTTCATACAACTACACTTGGCGTTCGCGAGCAGTTTTCCAGACGCTACACCATGAAGCGCTCTATCGAAACGGTAAAGACACCATATGGCGATGTGCGCAAGAAGGTTTCCGCTGGATATGGAACAACTCGCGCAAAATACGAGTTTGAGGATTTAGCAGCAATCGCACGCGAGAAGGGAATGTCTCTTCGGGAAGTGAGAAAAATCGCGCAGGATAGTGATCAATAAGCAGCAAATAAGACGTATAACAAAAAACAGAATTGCTTTTAAGACAAGGAGAGATAGACATGAGAAAACGTTTTCTAATGATGGCGGCCGTATTGGCTTTCGGCGTAGGCCTGCCTTCTTATCACACAAGTACCGTGTGGGCGGATAAGACAAATCCGACTACCCTTGTATATGGCAGTACCGATTACACCCGCATCAATCCGGCGATGGATGAGCACTGTGAAATTAATGTGCTTTTATTTGATGGTCTGACCGATCATGACGGGGACAATCAGATCATTCCGCGTCTGGCAAAGAGCTGGGAGTACGATGCCGATTCCTTGACCTATACGTTTTACTTGGAGGAAGGTGTAAAATGGCACGATGGGGGGCCGTTTACCGCAGAGGATGTCAAGTTTACATTTGAGGCGATCATGGACCCGGCAAATGAGTCTGAGAATGCACCAGATTATGAGGACGTGGAGAGCATTGAGGTCATTGATGATTACACGGTGGCCTTTCATCTTTCTGCGGTCAACATGGCCTTTCTGGAATACATGACAAGACCGGTTTTGCCAAAGCATCTTCTTGAAGGCGAGGATTGGCAGACATCCGACTTTTTCCGCGCGCCAGTTGGAACAGGCCCATATAAATTTGTGAGTTGGGATGCCGGACAGGCCATCACCATGGAAAAGAATGAGGACTATTTTGCCGGTGCGCCAAACATTGACACGATAGTATTTAAGATTGTGACCGATGACAATGCAAAGGCGATGCAGTTAATGAGCGGCGAGCTTGATCTGGCGCAGATTACGCCGAAGGAGGAAGCACTGTTTGAAAATCGCGATGACTTTGACGTGTATGACATGACCACCTCCGATTACAGAGGAATTCTCTACAACTTTAACAATGAATACTGGCAGGAAAATGCCGATCTGATTCCAGCGATCAATTATGCGATTGACCGACAGGCGATTCTTGATGCGGTACTGCTTGGCAAAGGTGAGGTCGCTTATGGCCCATTGCAGCGAAATGAGTACAACGACGCGGATGTCGAGCATTACGATTACAATCTGGAAAAATCAGCCGAGCTTTTCACAGAGGCAGGCTGCACACAGGATGCAGATGGCTACTGGTGCAGAGATGGCGAGCGTATCGGCTTTACCATTAACGCAACGGCAGGCGATCAGGTGCGCATTGACATGGCGCAGATTGCAGCGCAGCAGCTTCGTGAGGCTGGACTTGATGTAAAGGCAGATGTCCCGGCAGGAGGAATTGATTGGGCAGGGCAGGAGTGCTGCATCATCGGATGGGGCTCCCCATTTGACGCAGATGATCATACCTATAAAGTATTTGGTACCGATAAGGGTGCAAACTACTCTGGCTATTCCAATCCGCTTGTCGATGAGTATCTGACACAGGCACGCCAGACAGAGGATGAAAACGAGCGCAGAGAGGCCTACGCAAAGTTTCAGGAGGCACTTGCCGAAACACCAGCTTACACATTCTTTTGCTATCTTGATGCGATCTATGCCGCAGATGATACCATTCAGGGCATCGACGAAGATACCGTGCTTGGCCATCACGGTGTCGGAATCTTTTGGAATGTCTGTGACTGGACGATCGCAGACGCTTCAGAAGAATAAGTTGCAAGAGAGCAAATTGCAAAAGAGTGAGTTGCAGAAAAGTAAGTTGCAAAAGAGTAAATCGCAGAAGAGCAAAGGGTGAAAGAAAAAATGGGAAAAAACAGATGGCTTATCACCGCCTTTAAGCAGATCGCCGTATTTGTTATAAGCATATGGGCGCTTTCTGCGGTTGTGTTTGCATTGTCCCGAATGACACCGATTGATCCGCTTCAGTCGTATTACGGCGAGCGGACGGAGAAGATGAGTGAGGAGCAAAAAGACAGCGCGAGGGAGCGTCTGGGGTTAAACGAGTCGATTCCGGTACAATATGTACGATGGCTCAAGCTTGCATTGTCAGGTGACTTTGGAATCTCCTACAAATACAAGCAGGATGTGACGCAGGTAATCAAAGACCGCATTGGAAACACACTCCTTTTGGGTGGGATAAGCTATGTGATTTTATTTATCGGCGCGCTTCTTCTAGGGCTGCTTTGTGCCTGGAAGGAAAACAGTCTTGCCGATCGGCTGATGGTGCGTCTGGGCACGGTCATGAGCTGTATCCCAGAATTTTGGCTGTCACTTGTCTTGATTTTTGTATTCAGTGTGCTGCTTGGATGGCTTCCAGCCAGCGGCGCGTATACCATTGGCGGAGGCGGCATGATTGATCGCCTTCGCCATCTTGTGCTGCCCGTGATTGCCTGCGTGTCCGGTCATTTGTGGTACTATGCGTATATGGTGCGCAACATGCTCTGTGAGCAGACACGTTCCGAGTATGTGTTGTTGGCACGCGCAAAGGGAACCTCAGATGGCGCGATCTTAATCGGTCATTGCCTGAAAAATGTGCTTCCGGCTTACATCAGCCTAATGGCGGTCTCGGTGGCACACATTTTGGGCGGAACTTATCTAGTCGAGGCAGTATTTGGTTATCCGGGGATTGGTATGCTGACCTATGAGAGTGCAAGAACGTCCGATTACAACATGCTTATGGTGCTGTGTCTGTTGACCGGAGTGATCATGATTGGCGCAAACACGGTATCGGAGCTGATCAACGCACGGTTGCATCCACAGATGGCAGCAGCGGCAGAAAAAATACAGGTAGAGTAAGGAACCAGCGAATGAGCAGAGGAAACACATTCCGTACAGAATGGAGAAAAAAGCAAAAGAACGATAGAAAAGAGCAAAAGAACGACAGAAAACAGATGTCCTATAAAAAGTTGCATAAAAAATCACATAAAAAGGCACACAAAAAGCAGCACACCCCTGTGCTGTCTTTTGTTCTGCTTGGAATCCTGATTGTGGGTTGCCTGTGTGCAGATTTGTTCTGCAAGGATCCGTCTTATATGGATTTGGCAAATTTTAGTCACGCACCGAGCCGATCGTTTTTCTTTGGTACCGATACACTTGGCCGCGACTTATTTTCTTGTATCTGGCATGGTGGGCGTATTTCCCTTACCATTGGTTTTTTATCGTCTGCGCTATCCACTGTGATTGCAGTCGTATACGGTACGGCAAGTGCGCTCGCGCCGATCTGGCTGGACCGGCTGCTGATGCGCGTGTTGGATTTGTTGCTTGCCATTCCATCGCTTATTCTCATCCTTTTTGTGCAGGCCGCCGTCGGCAAAAGTGTGCTTGCAATGAGTGTGGCGATCGGTGCATGTAGCTGGTTTTCCATGGCAAAGGTGGTGCGCACGCAGGTACGCACCATAAAGCAGGAAAGCTTCGTTGTCGCATCCCAGTGTATGGGCAGTGGCTTTTTTCATATCCTGTACTGGCATCTTGCCCCCAATTTTCTTCCATCCATTTTGTTTATGACAATCATGAATGTCCGAAACGCCATCGCAGAGGAGTCCACTCTTAGCTTTTTGGGACTTGGCCTCCCAATCGAGACGATCTCATGGGGCAGTATGCTCGCGCTCGCACAAAATGCCTTTGTCATGCGTGCGTGGTGGATGATATTGATTCCTGGCGCATTTCTCATTGGCTTATTTTTGTGCCTGACTGAGATTGGAAACTGGTGCCGCGAGCAGCTCAATCACAAACAACGGCAATTATAAGTAACACATTTCTGCAAACAAATTTACACAAACAAACTTACACAAACGAAACGGAGGTGACGTAACAATGAAATTGATACTAACTTATTACAAAAAATTGATTCTTACATACCGAAAGCTTTTTAGTGGATGAGATCGAGGCTGGTCTTGATACAAAAGCGAGAGAAGAATATGAGCAGCTGTTAAATATGCTTGCAAAAAAGAAAAATAAGCTCATAATTGTCGTGGAACATGAGCCACAGGGGACGATTGAATTCACAAAAATAATGTATTTTGAACGCGGTCGTCTTGTGAATTGTGACAATTTCCAATAAATGTGTGTCACAAAATAAAATTTCTGCTTGCAATTTGCACTTTCGTGTGCTATAGTAATGAACCATAAGAAATGCATTGAAAGAGACTCTATCCCAACGATCTTGACAGGAAGAGGGCGTCACCGACTGAGAGCGCCGTCATGAGGGACTGGGTGTGGGAACACTCTGGAGCAGGCATTCTGAACTTTTACCTTGAGTAGAAGGGTAGGTTTGCACGTTGGTTTACGTTATAACCATAGAGTGATCCAATTGGATTGAATGCGGGTGGTACCGCGGAACAAAGACGTTTCGCCCCGGAGACTATGTTACATGGTCTCTGGGGCTTTTTATATCCCCTCATTCCTCATTGGAGACTCGTATTTTGGCTGCAAAGAAAGGGCAACATGGAATTCATCAGTGGAATCAGCAAAAAAGAGTATGTAAGCATCAAAGAACTGGCACAGGGAGGCTGTGACGGAAAGACTGTCCGCATGGAAGGTATGGTTCACGCCATCCGCGATATGGGCGATGTGCGCTTTGTCATTTTACGAAAGGCAGAGGGTCTCGTTCAGTGTGTCTACGAAGAAAAAACAGCAGGCTTTGCACTTGGCGAGCTTAAGGATGAGAGCGCTGTTCGTGTAGAGGGAGTTGTTTATGAGGAGGCAAGGGCGCCTTTTGGAAGGGAACTGCGACTGACCGCAGTGACTGTTTTATCTGAGCCTTCTGCCGCAATGCCATTACCTGTCAGCAAATGGAAACTGAATACTTCACTGGAAGCAAAATTAAACTACCGTCCACTATCCCTTCGTAATCTTCAGGAGCGCGCAAAGTTTCGCATTCAAGAGGGCATCGCAAGAGGGTTCCGCGAATTTTTAACTACTCAGGGCTTTACGGAAATCCGTACCCCAAAGATCGGAGCCAAGGGAGCAGAGGGCGGTTCGAACGTATTTAAGCTTGATTATTTCCACCGTCCGGCGGTACTCGCGCAGAGCCCGCAGTTCTACAAGCAGATGATGGTCGGCGTATTTGACCGCGTGTTTGAGACCGGACCGGTATTTCGTGCAGAAAAGCACAATACAAAACGCCATTTAAACGAATATACGAGTCTTGACTTTGAGATGGGCTTTATCGACAGCTTTGAGGACATCATGGCAATGGAGACCGGATTTTTGCAGTACACGATGGAGCTGTTAAAGAAGGATTACGCAAAAGAGATGGACATGCTTGGCATCACACTTCCAAAGGTCGATGCGATCCCACAGGTGCGCTTCGATGAGGCAAAGCGCCTGGTAGCAGAAAAATACAATAGACAGATTCGTAACCCATACGATCTCGAGCCGGAAGAGGAAGCACTGATTGGTCGTTACTTCGAGGAAGAGTACGGCGCAGACTTCGTATTTGTCACCCACTATCCGAGCAAAAAGCGTCCGTTCTATGCAATGGACGATCCAGACGACAAGACCTTTACCCAGAGCTTCGATTTGTTGTTTAAGGGACTTGAGGTTACAACAGGCGGACAGCGTATTCACGAATATCAGATGCTTCTCGATAAGATCGAGGCAAAGGGAATGACAACCGAGGGCATGGA
>CAVCXB010000118.1:0-9467 GCA_963605535.1 Wujia chipingensis | reverse complement strand
CAGATGGCACGACAAGTACCGAGGCAGAGGTGTTTGTTCCATATAAGCATATGGAGTTGATGCAGCCACAGATCGAGGCCGATGTGACCGAAGAAAATGGAACAATTGCGATCAGCTTAAGCACCGACTGCTTTGCACCGTTTGTATGGCTGGAGATCGGGGAGGACGTCATTTTCTCCGACAACTGCTTTGATCTGACTTCAGAAGAAACAAAAACCGTCTTTATTCAGAAGGAAGACGTTTTGTCTGGCAAGGTGCTTCGCGCTGAGGATGTGCGCAGATCGTTGAAGATAAAGAGTCTGCGCGATACCTATGAATAATTTTCAGATACTCACCGTCATTTGTCTGCTGGTACTCTTGTTAATCATTGCTTGGTGTGACCAGCGGACAATGACAATTCCCAATGGACTTGTGCTTGCCTGCATGATTCCGGCTGTGTTAGCAGTATTTGCATTCCCAGAGATGACAATGTCATCACGTTTGATTGGAATTGTATCAGTCAGTTTGCCGTTACTGCTGATTACAATTCTTGTGCCCGGTGCGTTTGGCGGCGGTGATATCAAGCTAATGGCAGTGCTGGGCTTTTATCTTGGGTGGAAGATGTGCCTGATCGCATTTGCGCTTGCGGTGCTTGCGGGTGGTCTGTACGGGCTTGTATTTCTTCTCTCGAAGAAAAAGAGCGGGAAAGCATATTTTGCATTTGGACCGTTCCTTTGTGCAGGTACGATAGTTACCATGTTTGCAGGAGAGCAGCTGCTTTCGTGGTTCCGGTTTGCTTTGTTTTAAAACGATATTTTGTGGGAGCAGGAGCATATGAGTCAATCGCATCAATGTGGTGTTCGTCCGAGTTTTACCTTGATTTTACAGAAAAAAGATGTAAACTTGAAGATGTGGCAGTATAGTACCCCTTGATAGATAGAAAAGGCAAATGCATGTAAAATTTTGCAGAAAGGCATGGTAGGCAGATGGCACTGGTTTTTATTGTGGAGGACGACAACGATATCCGTCAGATTGAAGCGTATGCGCTCAAGTGCGGCGGATTTGAAATCGAAGAATTTGAGGATGCAAAAGCACTTTACGAAAGACTCGAAAAAAAGGCACCAGATTTATTTTTGCTGGATGTGATGCTGCCAGATGAGGACGGGCTGGAGATTGTAAAGAAGCTGCGTGCAATGCCTCAGACAAAGCATTTGCCGATCATGATGGTCACGGCAAAGACAACCGAGCTGGATAAGGTGCGTGGACTTGATATTGGGGCTGACGATTACATGACAAAGCCATTTGGAATCATGGAACTCTTATCTCGTGTAAAGGCCTTGTTACGTCGAAGCGCAGGTGCCCAGACAAAGCGTCTTGAGGTTGGCGATCTTGTTCTTGATGATGAGCGTCATTTGGTGACCGTAAAGGGCGAAGCCTGTGAGCTTACCTTTAAAGAGTATGAATTATTGAAGCTTTTGATGGCAAACTGTGGCATGGTAATGACGAGAGAAATTATCATGGAGCGTGTGTGGGGAACTGACTTTGAAGGCGAGTCCCGTACACTTGATATGCATATCAAGACACTTCGTCAGAAGCTAGGCGAAGATGGAGCGATGATTCGCACCGTGCGGAATGTCGGCTATCTGCTTGAGAAGGAGTAAACAGATTAAAAAGGAAAACTTTTTTATCGGGGCCAGACCTATACGTCTGCCCCCGTTTTTTACCTACCGCATCTACTCCGTCCTGCGATTACTGAGAAATTGCACGATACTTCCGATCATCGCCAGTGACAAAAACGCACCATAGAAAATTGTAATCTGATCAAAATGAAGCAGATCAAAGAAAATCTGAATCACGCCGAGCGCACCGCTAAACGCAGTTACAAGGATAATCACTGGTTTTTGCAGCTTCACGCAGACGAGACCGGCGATGACACCGAGAATAATTCCGATAATGCCAATCACAAGACTCGAAAGCGATGGCATAAAGGACGTTAAAAGTCCACAAGAAAAGATTGCTACCAAAAGAAACGCAAGCAGAAACGTGGACAGAAGAATCAGCCTTGTCGCAAGAAAGCCAAGGATCAGTCCTAAGATGACGGCACTCGCGGCAATAATCCAAAGCTTATCCGTAAAGTGGCCAGATAACAAAAATCCAAGGCCTGCGCCAAGTACAAATCCGGCGCCTGCTGCGAAGCAGGAGAAAAGATGATATCCCCAAAAACAAAGCAGCACAGCTAAAATCAGTGAGACAACCGAAAACAGAATTTTAACGATATTTGTATCCGTAAGAAACGGCAGCAGACCGCCAAGAAAATTGACTGCCCGTGAAATCAGTTCTTCTATAGATGTCATCATCGGTATCACCTGTTATCCTGATTGTTAAGACGTGGCAAAACAGCATTTCGAAGTCTTCTTACAGCAGGAATGGTGCCGGCGTCGGTCAGCTGAAGACCGGCAAGGAAGGTAATGTTGCAGTCTGGGTGATTGGAAAAATATGGTCCCAGCCAACCGTCCCAACCGTACTCGCCCAGGGTCGTGTACATAATGGCTTTGGAAGGATCCTTCATGACACGCATCAGATTTCCATAGCTGTAGCCTTCTAAGCCGCCCCAACCTCTGGAAAGTGCTTCCTGCTGCCATGGCTGAAGGCTGCCCTGCGTGAAGTAGCGGACAATCTCAGGCTCTAAGATCTGACGTCCCTTGTAGTTGCCTCCATTTAACAGCATAGAACCAAAATGAGAGTAATCGACCAAAGTAGAGACAAGGCCAGCGCCGCCTGACTGGAAGGCCGGAAGGGCATCCATTGGATTTCGGATTGCCAGATGATTTCCAGTGTAGCGCTCAAAGCCGTCATTAACACGTTTGTAAACGGTAGCAAGGCGATTTTGCTTTTCTTCTGGAACAAAGAAGCCGGTGTCTGCCATCTCGAGTGGATCGGTGATTTCCTTCTTTAAAAATTCAGCAAAGCTCATGCCGGAGATCACCTCAATCAGTGCACCGAGGATATCGGCGGAAACACCATACATAAAACTGGAGGAAGGCTCAAACTCGAGCGGATTCTTGCCAATGCGGTCAGCAAACTCGCGTGTCGTCATCGGATCGTCACTGAAAAGACGCTTGTCCATCTCAACGAATACGTCGAAGGTTGCTTTACCTGCAGCGGAATCGCTTCCGTAGGACAGACCAGAGGTCATAAACAGCAGATCATGTACCGTCATCTGGCGATTGACCAGAACAAGGGAGTTGCCCTTTACGTAGGTCTGATTGGCGAATGCTGGGATAAATTTGGACACGGGATCATTCAGATCAACGAGACCTCGCTGCATCAAAATCATCATGCAGGATGCGGTGATCGGTTTGCTCATTGAATACAGGCGCATGATTGTGTCTGGTGCCATGGGAATCTTATTTTCCAGATTGGCATAGCCAGACTGCAAAGAGAGCATCGGATCACCATCCTTTAAGACAAGCAGATTCATACCTGCCACTTCATTTTCAGAGACAGCCTTTTCCATAATGGAAGCTGCCAGACTTTCAATTTCTTGAAGTTTCATAGCAATAATTACCTCCTTATTGTGTTATTACCAATTGCCGTAATAATAGAACTGTACGTATCATAGCACAATCCGGTCAAAATAGAAAGCGGCTGCATTGCTATTTTAATTGGTTTGTGCTAAAATGTCACTATTCAGAGCGAAGAAGAATCTGAAAAGATCCGAGAGATCTGAAAAGATCCGAGAGATCCGAAAAGATCCGAGAGATCCGAAAAGATCCGAGAGATCCGAAAAGATCCAGAGAGATCCGAAAAGATCCAGAGAGATCCGAAAAGATCCAGAGAGATCGAAAAAGATCTAGAAAGATCAGAGAAGATTCAGAAAGATCAAGAAAGGAAGTGATACAAATGGGAAGATGTAGGAACTGCCATGCACATTTCTGGGGAAATCCACATTTTTGTCCCAGTTGTAAGGCAGATCTGTGGTATGAAGAGTACAGCAACGAGGGCTGGGACTTTAAAACGCTTCAGGAGGAAGGAAACAGACTGATTGCAAAGGGAAACTATGAGAAAGCGGCAGTGGCATTGAAACTTGCGCTGGATCAGGTGATGTACAAGCACGCACAGCATTCGATGCATCGTCTGAAGGATGCGGTCAGCGATTTTGTCTGGCTCTACAGCAATGAGGCTGCCGATATCAGTGACGATCGAATTACCGATGTGCTCGACTATTTTGAGGAAGAGTGTTTTTGTCAGCCCGATAAATATCGCAGCGATCTCATGGAACTGCGCCGTCAGGCGTCAAAGCGTCTGCCACAGGCAGAGTACCGTGAAAAGCAGGGACTTGATTTCCCTCATCTGCGTTCCTACTGGACGCTCGTTTCAGTGTCACAGGTGATGGATCAAAACAGCGTCAGTGGTTATGAGCCGGATATCTTAGAGGCAAAGCATCTGTTATTGACGGAGAGTTTTTTGTATTTGTATCTGAATTTCTCGCGTGTAATAAAATATTTGCAGGCGCAGGATTCGCTGAATACGCAGATGGTCTACGACGAGTTGCTGCCGCTTTTGCACCCAGATTTGGATATGGAGAAAAACGGAGAGAACGATACGGCAAAGCTGATGGGGCAGGTGCTGTGTGCATTTCTTGAGGATGGATTCGAGGAGTTTGCAACGCTTTATCTGGACCGCTTTACCGAAGATGCAGCGAAGAAGGTAATCGAGCGCTGTGGTCAGATTGCAGGAGAGGACGCGGTCAGTGGTGCACTTCTTCAGATGGCCGTATTTGCACCGTTACTTTCCACCGAGCGAAATGGACAGCAGGTATATGAGGCGGCAGTACCTTGTGTGACGGCAGTGCTCACCGAGATCAATCGTTTGCATCAGGTGCTTTCCGAGACACTTGATGAGAAGGAGCGAAAGAATCTTCAGCATACGATCAGCGTTTTATGTGCCGAGTATTGTGGACTGTACGGAGCTGGCGAGTATCGTCTGGGCTTAGAGGCGCAGGCCGATCCGGAACTGTTTTTGGATGCGATGGATCAGGCAGCAGGAAATGGCATTACATTGGCGGCTGAGGAGATGATGCGAAGCTATTTTTATGGCCGTCACGGCTGTGAGATTCAGCCGGGATACGCCAAGTTTTACTCCAGACTGGTTTCCCTTCGTCATGTGGCAAGCTCGATCAGTGAGGCAGTAGAGAGTGTTGAGGGACTGGAAATGCTGGTTCCGGGAGACGATTCTTCCCTGTAAGGAATGCTGCAAAGGAAGACAGAAACAAAAAATTATAGAAAGATTATTATAGAAAGATTATTATAGAAAAATTATTATAGGAAGATTATAGAAAAAATTATGCCTGAGGTGAAAGCCTAGGGGGGACTATAGTAAGAAAGAATTTTAAATTTTATGAATTCAATTGTATTAGATTTGGAATGGAACCAGGCGCAGATGCGCGATCGTGAGGAACCGGGGCTCACGTTTGAGATCATTGAGATCGGCGCGGTACGTCTGGATGAGCACGGAAACCAGACAGACAGCTTCAGCTGCCTGATCCGGCCGTGCGTGTATAAGGAACTGTTTTACCGCGTGCGGGAAGTGGTTGGCATCAGCATGGAACAGCTTGAGGCTCGGGGAATACCGTTTCCGGACGCGATGGAACGCTTCTGGAAGTGGTGTGGACAAGATCCGATATTTTTTACGTGGGGAGATATGGATCTGACCGAATTGCAGCGAAACATCGCCTATTTTGGTCTGGATAACCCATTTTCGTTTCCACTGTTCTTTTATGATGTGCAAAAGCTGTATAGCTTACAATGCCTGGATGGGCATGCGCGTGCATCGCTTGAGAGCGTCATCGAGACGCTTGCGCTGCCAAAGAGATGGCCATTTCATCGTGCCGTGTATGACGCCGCTTATACAGGCTGTGTGTTGGGGCAGCTGGAAAAGCAAAGCTGGCAGGGCATGGTATCAGTGGATTATTTTCGACCACCGCAGAGCGCAGACGAGGAGATTTATCTGGTCTTCGAGCGCTATTCAAAGTTTGTGTCGAGACTGTATCCGAGCCGCGAGGAGGCGATGGAGATGCGAAATGTAAACTCCATGGTCTGCTACAAGTGCGGTCGAAATGTCACGAGACGAATGAACTGGTTCTCCAATAATAATAAGAAATATTTCGGACTGGCGTACTGCCCGAGACACGGATGGCTCAAGGGAAAGATTCGTGTGAAGCACTGCGACGGGCAGGTCTTTCTAATTAAGACGATGAAATTGACCGATGCAGAGGGGGCCAGGAAGATTAAGGCAAGATCGGAATTAATTAAAAAGCGCCGCATTGAAAAGGCGGCAGAAAAAGGGCTGCGCACCGAGTAAACGGTGTCGCAGCCCCACTTTTTTATTGCATCCGATATTGGTGGTCCGGCGGCGCCTGACGCTTGTTTTTATTCTTTTGTGCTCGGTTAAAGCGAAGCAAGAATACAGTCAGTAAGATAATTAAAATGACAACTATGATCATGCAGGCAATGAGCCAAAGCTTGATCTCGTGAAGTGGTGTAGTGCGGATGGCATTTGGCAGAGAGTCGACGGAAGCAACGTACAGATCGCTGGTGTCCTCAGCCACCTGATTGATGATAAGGGCGGTTCCGAGCGGATAGCCGTGAAGCTCATAGGAGAGCATTCGTGTTCCGTCCTCGTTTGTAACAGGACGGCGTGTCAGATCATCGAGCGATACAGTATCCGGTACGGTGACGCGCGATGCGCTGTCGAGTGTCAGAAAAGAGGAATTCTGCTCGGAGAGACCAAGCGGGCTATTTGAGCTTAATGCCTGTGTGCTGTAGGACTGATCCTGCTCGGCCGCCTTTGCAACACTGAAATGGTCAAATCCATAATTGAATAGCTGAATCGTATCCTTATACTGATTTGGATCTTCGGTATTCATTGTGACGCAAATTAAGTTGCGTCCATCCTTTGAGGCATAGGTGACAAGGCAGCGACCGGCTTCCTCGGTCCATCCGGTCTTTCCGCAAATTACAAATGGCGTGTAATAATCGGAATCCTTTTTGATTAATTTATTTGTCGTGCCCATCGGGATATCGCGGTCAAGAACCTCATCCGCCTTTCGATAGTAGGCTGGTGTGGAGGAGATCGTGATAAAATCAGAGTATTGCAGGCAGCCCAGCATGATTCGGTACAGATCGTAAGCGCAGGTCATGTGATTCGGGTCCTGAAGGCCGTTTGCGTTGGCAAAGTTTGTGTTGACACAGCCAAGCTCCACCGCAGTGCTGTTCATAAGTTCCACAAAGGCCGATACCGAGCCGCTGATGTGCTCCGCCAGTGCAGTTGCCACTTCGTTTGCAGAAGGCAGCAGAAGACCATACAGACAGTCCTTTACGCTTAGGGACTCACCGATGTGCATGCCGATATGGCTGCTTCCGGTCGGGAGACTGTAGATGGAATTCTTTGAGAAGGTTACGATATCATCGAGAGAAGCGTTTGACAGAGTAAGATAGGCTGTCATCAGCTTCGTCGTGCTGGCCGGATACATGGAACTTGTCGCATTTTTGGCGTACAGGATCGTATCTGTGTCAATATCAACAAGGATCGCAGCTTCGCTTGTGATTTCAGGTGCTTCTGGCCACTCCTCTGGAAGATGCGCCTGCATTGTGTCAATCTCTGCCTTGGTGGCGGCATATGCTTGAGAGCCAAATGGCAGTAGAAAACTGAGGCATATGCAAAGACACAGGAAAAACGAGAAAAAAGAACGGAGAAACGTTTTCATAAATTAATAACCATACCTTTCCATAACATGCAAAATCTGGGCAGACATGCACAGATTTTCGTTTGAAAAACATTTTTATGTTCGTTAGACTGGCATTCATCATAACACAAAAATTGTGAAAAGAAAAGGAAAACAGCAAAATGCGCTTTCCAATGGGGCATAATTGTGCTATAGTAAGCGATGAAGCAAAAAACGGGGATACCAGACTGGAGTGTAATGGGATAATCGGTCCAGTTTGTGTGGATAGAAGATGAAGATAGAAGACCAGTATGACAAGTGTGGGAAACAGGAGGTAACAGAATGAAATTATCACTGGTGGTTCCATGCTATAATGAGCAGGACAATGTAAGGGCATTTTATGATGCCGCCGTGCATGCATTTGAAGGCTGCGGTTACGAGTATGAGCTTGTTATGGTAAACGACGGAAGCAGGGATAATACAGGGATTGAGTTAAAGAAGCTGTTCTATGAGAAAAAGGATGAAACGTCGATTACAATTGTTCAGTTTTCACGCAATTTTGGAAAGGAAGCTGCGATTTTAGCGGGAATGAAGCATGCGACAGGTGATTTGGTGACACTGATTGATGCCGATTTGCAGCAGCGCCCGGAAATTGTGCGCGAGATGGTGCAGATCTTGGACGAGCATCCAGAGTACGACTGTGTAGCCGCTTTTCAGAAGGAGCGAAACGAGGGAAAAGGGTTGGCCTTTTTCAAAAGAGAGTTTTATCGTCTGATCAATCGAATGAGTGATGTGGAGTTTGTCAATGGTGCGAGTGATTTTCGTACCTGCAGGCGAAAGATGGTGGATGCGATCTTGAGTATGCCGGAGTATCACCGCTTTTCAAAGGGAATTTTCTCGTGGGTCGGTTTTGATACCTACTATATTCCGTATGTGGCAGAGGAGCGCCATGCGGGAACGACGAAGTGGAACTTCTGGAAGCTGTTTAAGTATGCGGTTGAAGGCATTATTGGATATTCAACTGCGCCACTAAAGATTGCAACGGTGCTGGGATCGTTTACGTCGCTGCTTGCGGTTATTTATTTTGTTGTGGTTGTGCTGCAGCGGATTATTTTCGGCGTGGATGTGCCAGGATATGCGACAATTGTTGCGCTGATTCTTTTGCTTGGAGGCATTCAGCTGTTGATTCTTGGTATTATGGGCGAATATATCGCGAGAATGTACATTCAGGGGAAGCAGAGGCCGATCTTTATCGAGAAGGATGTGCTGACGAGTGCGCCCGAGGAGAAAACAACACGGTAGGTTACGAAAGTGTAGCCCGGTAGGTTATGAAGGGCGGCCTCGGTGAAGTGACTTTGTCGACGGGCCAGCTACAACGTCCCCGGCTGCGTAGCAGACGGTTGTCTCAGGAAAGCACATTCACCTCACCGCCCGTTTACGTTACGAGGTGCAAACGTGATACCCCGCTTTCAGAGCGGGGCTTTTTTATTATATGAACAACAAAAAAGACATCCGACTAAGTCAGATGCCTTCAATCGTGCGCCTCCAGGGGCTCGAACCCTGGACACCCTGATTAAGAGTCAGGTGCTCTACCAACTGAGCTAGAAGCGCTTATTTGTTTGTCACTCACGCGACATTCAGTATAATATCATAGCACAATGAATTTGTCAACAGTTTTTTGAAAAAAATTAAAAAAATATTTTAAACATAGTTACTGTTCACGGGTGGGCTTGTGTCAAACACTATAATACATTATACTGAA
>CAVCXB010000117.1:0-9561 GCA_963605535.1 Wujia chipingensis | reverse complement strand
GAGATTGCGGATACATCACCGGGCGATTGACAACGCCCGTTTTTTTCTTCTGCCAAAATATATCCGACAGAAACATATTTCGTTCACTTTTCTTACTCCAAATCGAGGATTGCTGTCTCCAGACACATACATTGTTCCAAGTAACTGGAACTTGTTCATTCGTCAACTTATCTTTCTTACTTGTCTTTTCTTACTTCTCAGTTGACTTATCTCTTTTCAATTTCTGTATTCTCGCCTTTTTTGCCCTTTTGACCCATTAACCCTTAACGGCTCCGATCATAACACCCTTCTCAAAGTACTTCTGTACAAACGGATATACACACAAAATCGGGACTGTGGATACAATAATAACTGCATACTTAACCTGATCAGCAGAAGACTGACCGTAACCACCCTGTACACCACCGTTTCCATTTGCATACGATTCATTCAGAAGAAGAATCTGACGTAAAACGGTCTGTAATGGCTGAATCTTTGCATCACCATTGGTATACATCAACGCAGTGAAATAATCATTCCAATGGTAAACTGCATAGTAAAGAAGCTCTACAGAGATAATCGCCTTGGAAAGCGGGAGAACAACCTTTGCAAAAAATGTAAAGTGGCTGCAGCCATCCAACTGTGCCGCTTCATACAGATCATTTGGAATGGTGTTCTGGATGAAGGTTCTTGCGATAATCAAGTTGTAGGTATTGACAAGTACCATAACAATCATGATCCATCTGCTTCCAATCATACCAAGACTCTTGATCGTCATATACAGCGGAACAAGACCGCCAGAGAAATACATCGTGAAAACAAAGTACATCATAACTGCATTACGCGCCCTGAAATCCGGTCTGGACAGCGCATATGCTGCCGGAAGCGTTACCGCCAGATTCAGAACAGTTCCGACTATTACATAGATCAACGTATTCAGATATCCGGTCCAAATACGAGAATCGTCCAAAATCTGCTGATAACCGTAGAAACGAATATCCACCGGCCACAGAATAACCTTTCCCTGATTGACCATGTTTGAATTACTGATGGACGCAATCACGATAAACCAGAGCGGATAGGCAATTACAATAAATGTCGTAATGCTCAAAATAAAGACTGCTGCATTGAAAATTCGGTCCGAGGCATGACGCTCACGAATCTTTTTTTCTTTTTTTGCTGCCATACTCACACCTCCTTACATCAGACCGGTACCGGTCAGTTTCTTACCCAGCCAGTTTGTCAACATCAGGAATGCAAAATTAATTACATTTGTGAACAATCCTACCGCTGAACCAAACGAGAACTGTGACGATTTGATACCAACCGTATATACATAGGTTGAGATGACCTCTGAGGTCTTTTTATTCAGTGTGTTCTGCATCAGATAAATCTTATCAAAGCCGACATTTAAGATACCACCCATGTTCATGATAAGCAAAATAACAATGGTCGGAACAAGTGCCGGAAAGTCGATATGTACGATGGTCTGCCAACGGTTTGCTCCATCAATCTTACATGCATCATACAACTGCGTATCAACAGAAGAAAGAGCTGCTATGTAAATAATACTATTCCAACCCATGCTCTGCCAAACACCTGAAAATACATACACCCACACAAAATAATCATTGCTGAACAGATTTGCTTTCTCCGGAATCAGGTGAATCGCCTTCATTGCCTCACTGATGACGCCGCCCTTGCTCGCCAGCATAATATTTAAGATGGAAACCATGACAACTGTTGAAATAAAATATGGAATATAAACGGTTGTCTGCACAATTCTCTTCCATTTCTGCTGACGAATCTGGTTAATGATCATCGCAAGCACAATAGGTGCCGGGAATCCCAAAAGAATACTGAGTGCTGCTGTTACAAACGTATTGCGAAGCGTTGTCCAGAACATCGCACTTTCAAAATACTGTTTAAAATACTTTAATCCAACCCATTTTCCACCATAGATGCCGGCCTGAAAGTCATACTCCCTGAATGCCAGCTGCACACCATACATAGGAACATAGCAGAAAATAAAAATATAAATAATTGCCGGAAGCAGCATGACCCACAACTGCCAATCATGAGCCAGATACCAGCCAATGCTCTTCTTTTTTCCGGTTATCGTTTTTTTCATTGCCATGATGTTCCTCCCTTCTCAACTCAAATACACTTTTTCGTTCAATCGCTTTTTAAAAGAGGCGGTGCGGATTGCTCCGCCCCCGCCCTTTTCTATTTTGCTTTTATCTCACATCGCATCTTATAAAAAGCCATAACAGTCTGATTATTGAGCCTTCCATGCATCATAGGATGCCTGACGAATTGTAAGGATATCCTGCAGACCTGCTGCATTTACTTCCTCTACATAAGAATCCCAGTCATCTTCGACGTTGGACTGTCCAGTCAGCCACAGACCCCAGTAAGCATCGGTAACGTTAGTAACGTTTGCCTGCGTAACTGCCATGTTGTTCTGATCTTCAGATGTGTACTTCATCAGCATCTGTGGATAATACTCGTTGTCCATGTCGATTCTTGCAAGAGCTTCCTTGTACTGCTCTCTCTCTTCGATTGCATAAGTCATATCCTGTGCCATCTCGATAGTAGTTGCTCTTCTGATGTACATAGGGCCATTATCTGCCATGGTGCTGGTCCACTTCCATGTACCGGAATCTGTATCCGGATCAAGCGGATCGAGAACCTTATAAGAATCATCACCGGTCTTTTCTACACAGCCGTCGCTGATGCCGCCAAACAGAACCTGTACAGAAACTTCAGAATCATAGAACTCATCCATGAACTTCATTGCTGCTTCCGGATTTGCACAATTTGCGCTCATGCAGATACGGTTGGAGCTCATATTCAGACCGGAATAATCGTAAGTCCAACGCGGCTCATCTGTTCCAAGATCGTCTACATCATCTGCAAACGGGCCACACGGAACATACTGCTCATACAGAGTCGGTCCAAACTTATCAGTCTCTTCCCATCCCATTACGACACCGACTAAAGCATTGCCATCCTCGTCACCTCTTGACAGCGACTGGAACATAGAATAATCGTTTGTAATTGCATTTTCATTGATCAGACCTTCGGAATACAGATCTGCCAGATAAGAAATCATAGCCTTATATCTGTCGTCTACCGCATAGTTCTTAACCTCTCCATCTTCTACGAAATAACCGTCAGTACCCCAGTTGGTTAACTGAATGCCCCAGGAACCAATCAGGTTTGTCAGAGAGTAAGCACCACCAAACCAGCCGTTGAAATCCATTGGGATCTCATCTGTTGTATCACCATTGCCATTTGCATCGTTATCACGGAATGCAATTAAAACGTCCTTTAACTCGCTCAATGTAGTCGGAACTTCAAGTCCTAAATTATCCAACCATGTCTTGTTGATAAACATAACGCCGTTGCAATCCGGCCACTTGCCTTGGAACTTCGGCAGTGCGTAAATCTCACCCTCATAGGTCTTTGCAAGTGATAAGGTATCAGGCTCCTCCTCAAACATCGCCTGTACATTCGGTGCATACTGCTCAATCAGATCGGTCAATTCCATAAACAGACCCTTGTAAGTTGCATAATCAGAGTCACTTGTCGCATTGATAAGGATATCCGGAATATCGCCAGATGCAAATCTGGTAGACTTTGTCTGATCCCAGTCACTGTAAATCTGTTCCCACTCGATCTCAACTCCAGCCTTCTCTTCAATCTCCTGCAGCCACTGCATATCATCTACACTCTTGGTAAGCGAATGCGAAATAAACAGACCGGTCAGTTTAACAGGCTCCTCCGTAGTCTCTGCAAACGCAGTACCTGCCGGCAGTGCCATTGCTCCCGCCATTGCCATAGCCATCAGTTTTCTTGTTTTCATAAACAATCCCGCCTTTCTTTTTGATTGGTTTCTTGGTAAAATATTTCTTTTTCCAAGTTTTTTCTCCGAACTGCGTATGTATATAATATACATATTTTCCAATCGCTCAGTTCTTTGTGTTGGTTATATTGTAAGCGATTTGCCACCCAAAAGTAAATATCACTTTCCTAGGTTTGGTGTCATTTTCACACTTTTTTCATGACTTTGTCGTGATTTTTTCATAGTTTTAGGAATTGATTTTTTCTTTTTCCTGATTGAATCGTGCATATTTTTTCTTTTTACCAAAATTTATATCGGACCAACTATGCTTTTTGCACAACTAGCCCGATACTGCATCTTACGATTTTGCATCTGTGATTTCCTTACGATACGCAGATGGTGTCATTCCAATCATTTTCAAAAACGTGCGATTAAAATAGCTGATGCCAATGTACATAGAGAGCCAAGGTACTTGTATTCTTCTCTATATCCTTTTCTGTTTTCTTTTCTGCTCTCAACTCGTCCTGACAGTTCATTTTTATTTCCGTTGTATGTACCGATACCGGAATAAAATGGGAACGGTGCAATATCTGCTCTTTATAGCGATCTTTTTTCTCTTTTTTTGTGTTCATTTTCTCATTCAACCTCCCATTCTGTGTTATTTTTTCCTATCTTTTGATTCTGCATTTGGACTTTGCTTTTAATTTTGCTTTTGTTTTTGATTTTGTTTTTCTAACTCTATTTGTTATGGTAACACAATATTTTCAAATGCGCAATATAGTGCTACTTTTTGCTACCATTTTTCAAGTATTTTGCTTGGATTTCTTGTATTATAAAAGCACAGAAAGTATCAATACAGCAACAGCATCAAGAAACTATCACGAAAACATTTAACGCCAATGAATTGGCAGAAAGGCGGTTTTTATGAACACAATGCATCAGGAGGGCAACGCCCTCATCTATGAAAATGACGGAGAACTCTTACGTCTGGAACCGTGGGGCGAAAACAGTTTGCGTGTACGCTCTGTTATGCAGGGAACAATATGTGACACGGACTATGCCTTACTTCCTCTTTCCGAAAATGATAAGGCAACGCTGCCTTCGATCTCCATTTCTGAATATGAGGCAAGCATTACAAATGGAAAAATCACAGCGCGCATTGAAGTGAACAGTTGGAATCACAAATGCATTCTTTCTTATTATAATCAGAATGGAAAGCTATTGCTTCGTGAAACAGGTGACGGTGGCGCACTGAATAAGGACAGCAGACGTTTCCGTGGAATTACTGGTGGCGCATACAGCCTTCACGTCTCCTTCTGTTCTGCTCAAAATGAAAAATTATTTGGAATGGGCCAGTATCAGCAGGACGATCTGGATCTGAAATACACGA
This sequence comes from Wujia chipingensis, assembly GCA_963605535.1. Lineage (GTDB taxonomy): Bacteria > Bacillota > Clostridia > Lachnospirales > Lachnospiraceae > Anthropogastromicrobium > Anthropogastromicrobium chipingensis_A. The sequence goes on along the minus strand of CAVCXB010000117.1, from coordinate 4,345 downwards.
CACTTGAACTGGCGCACCGCAACTCGCAGGCAAGTGTTCCATTTGTTCTCTCCAGTCTCGGTTATGGTTTCTTATGGCACAATCCGGCCGTAGGTCAGGTCACATTTGGAAAGAATGTTACCGACTGGTACGCAACAAGCACAAAACAGATGGATTATTGGATCACGGCTGGCGATACCCCAGATGAAATTGAGCAGGCATATGGCCATGCAGTCGGCACGGCTCCGATGATGCCAGAATATGGTCTTGGCTTCTGGCAGTGCAAGCTGCGCTATTGGAATCAGGAACAATTGCTTTCCGTTGCAAGAACCTATCACGAGAAGAAAATTCCAGTTGATGTGATCGTATGCGATTTCTTCCACTGGCCAAAGATGGGTGATTTTCGTTTTGAGGAAGAATTCTTCCCGGATCCAGAGGCCATGGTGAAGGAATTAAAGGATATGGGCATGGAGCTGATGGTTTCCGTATGGCCACAGATTGATACCGAAAGCGAAAATTATCCAGAAATGAAGCAGAAAGGCTTGCTTGTAAAGACCGATCACGGTGTTGAGATCTGCATGCGCTTTGGCGGTGAGAGCGTTTTCTTTGATCCGACAAATCCGGCTGCACGCCGCTATGTATGGGAAAAGTGCCGTCAAAATTATTACGACAAGGGAATCCGCGTCTTCTGGCTGGATGAGGCGGAACCAGAATATCTCGGCTATGACTATGACAACTATCGCTACTATCTCGGACCAGATAATCAAATTGGAAATGTATACCCGCAGTATTTTTCACGTACCTTCTATGACGGTTTGAAGGAGCAGGGTGAGGAAACAGTTGTCAATCTTGTTCGCTGTGCATGGGCTGGCAGTCAGCGCTACGGTGCGCTTGTATGGTCAGGCGACATTCACAGTGACTGGCCAACCTTCCGCCGTCAGGTAAGTGCCGGATTAAACATGGGCATTGCTGGAATTCCATGGTGGACAACGGATATTGGCGGCTTCTCTGGTGGTCGCCCGGAAGATACACGTTTTCAACAGCTTCTTGTTCGTTGGTTTGAGTGGGGATGCTTCTGCCCTGTCATGCGTCTGCACGGGGATCGTGAATGCGATGACAGACGCGTGCTCCATGCAGATGGCCGTCCGGCGCTCTTTACTGGCGGCAACAATGAAATCTGGAGTTTTGGCGAAGAAAACGAAAAGATTTTAACCAGCTATATTTTCTTAAGAGAACGGATGCGCCCATACACCAGAAAGCTGATGGAAGAGGCTCACCTGTATGGCAAGCCTGTTATGCGCCCGATGTTCTATGACTTCCCTGAGCAGGATATTTGCTGGACTTTAAAGGAACAGTATATGTTTGGTCCTTCCCTGCTCGTTGCACCGATTTTGTATGAGGATCAGACAAAGCGTGAGGTTTATCTGCCAGCTGGTACAAAGTGGACACTGCTTTCTGATGGTACCGTTTATGAAGGTGGTCAGACCGTATGCGTTACCGCCCCAATCGAGCAGATTCCGGTATTTATCCGTGAAGGTGGACCAGATCTTATTGACGGTTGGAAGAAAATTAGAGAGGAACATGGCATTTAATCGTTCACACAGGGCGGATAGGTGTCCTGTGTGCAACAACCGAATATCAAAAAGATAGAAAATGTGTCAAAAGGTTACCCTTTTCTTTTGCGTTTTCTTGTGCTATACTCAAGCCATGTGTTTTTATTAATGCAGAAAGGAAATGGAACGACCATGAAAAATTCGTTGATACAGATCCCATTAAATGCCCCCCTAGACTATCATATGAGCGGTAAATTTGAAGCGCCCTCGGACAGCTGGATGCATGAAGATTTTGATCTGACTGATTTTGAACTAATTTTAATGACCGATGATATTTTATATCTGGAATACAATCATATTCCATTTACCGTTCATCCCGGTGAATATCTGCTTCTTCCGCCCTTTCCAGCACCAGATAACCGCCGTAAAGGTCTGAAAGCTTCGAATTGTTCATTTTATTGGATTCATTTTTCATCCTGTGCACCGCACACGTTGCTTCCACCAGGCCCACCCTCAGACACAATCAATCAAGGGAACGAAAAAGATGCGAATTCAATTTGCATTCCGGTTCAGGGAACTGCTCCAAACCCGGCAAAATTGATTGCCTTAATGAAACAGCTGCAAAGCAATGTACGTGACGGTCACGGTCATCTTGCATTAAATTATGAGACGACATCGCTTGTATGTGAGCTGTATTCTCAGCTGACAAAAGAAGAAATGGATGCGGATAAGCTTGCACAGAAGCAGATCTATTCCGATATGCTTGACTACATAAAGCTAAACCGTGCCAGTAATCTGCGTGTTTCAGACATTGCGCTCCATTTTGGTTACAATGAGAAATATTTATCACACCTTTTCCGGCAGCTTTCTGGTGTTCCGTTAAAACAATTTATCTTAAAATCAAAGATGGATGAGGCAAGCTATCTTCTAACCGATACAAATTTGAGCATCGGTGAAATCGCCGTAAAGCTTGGTTACACCGATGCCCATAATTTTGCCCGCACCTATAAGAAATGTACCGGCTTGTCACCGTCCGCATACCGGGAATCCTATGCGAAGCGGTTGTTGTACCATGTATGATAATCGGCAAATATTTGATATCAATAAAAACCCGCGTCAAAAACCATCGGACTGGCTATGTGTTTACACAAGCTACCCGATGGTTTATTTTATCATCCATTTTTTCATTGGTAATAAAATATAATCTCATATCACCCACGTTAAGCATTTTTCTCTTATCAAATTTTCTGTGATGCTCTGACCTTCTTTTCATAAAACTCTGCCTGTGCCTGCCAAAGCTGCCTATATTTTCCCTCCTTCTGTCCAACTAACTCTTCATGTGTTCCTTTCTGTATCAATTCCCCATTATCAAACACATAAATTTGATTGCAAAAACGGCAAGAGGAAAGGCGATGTGAAATATAAACTGCTCCTTTTCCTTTCGCCAACATATGAAATTTTTCATAGATTTCCGATTCTGAAACCGGATCAAGTGCTGCCGTCGGCTCATCCATAATAATAAATGGTCGATTAAAATACAATGCTCTGGCAATTGCTAATTTCTGGCTTTCTCCACCTGAAACATTAATACCATCCTCATTCACACGAAACAATTCCTGGCTCAGTCCCTTGTTTTGCTTTTTAATCCAAGCCCCCATTCCACAATCATCCAAACTTTTCATGATTCTTTCCTGTGAATATGTGGTACTTCCAGCAATATTTTCTCCAATTGGAAGCGCAAACATCTGAAAATCCTGAAATACAGCTGAAAACAATTTCCAACAAGACTCTTTTGTATATTCCCTGATATCTGTGCCATCCAAACAAATCGTTCCACTGTCTGGTTCTAGCAAACGGCATAACAATTTAATACAAGTTGTCTTTCCACTTCCATTCATGCCAACCATTGCAATATGCTCCCCCTTATGAAGTGAAAAACTAATGTCTCTCAATACATAGTTTCCGTCCTTTTTATAGGAGAAATATACATGATCAAATGTGATCTCCTGCACATTTTCCGGTGCGAGCATCTTCTGGCCCGTTTTTTTCTGTTCGGAATGTTCGTCAATATCAATAAAGTCAAGAAATTTCTTGCAGAATGGTGCCTGTATTTGAATCATCTGAAGCGATGAGGCAAGCATTCGGATTCCTTCCGAAAGTTGAACAACTGCTCCCACATATTGGACAACTGCTCCAATTGAATACACTCCATTTACTGCACGAACACAGACTATCACATAAGATGCCGCCGTAAGAAGCTGCGCACAGCAACTACGCAGTGCTAAATTACGAGCTTCCTTCTTTCCTCTCTGAAAAATAAATGCATGAAATACACCAAACGCAGAAGCAAGCTGCCCAATAATCTCATTTTGCTGCTGATAGATACGGATATCCTTTGCCGCCTTCTGCTCATCCATGTAAGACAACAGATAATTCTCTTTCATGAATATCTTTCCCATATCACCAATACTTTGTTGATTCAGCAAAAGCAGCTGTCTCTGTGAAACTACCGATACAATGACTGATATGACAGTAAGAGCCAACATAACCACAGTTGCCCACGGTACACGTTCCCCCTGAACTGGAAGAAAAACAGCGCCTCCCATTACAATTGACATGATAATCATTACACATCCACTGATTAACTCCATCATTATCTCCGGAATTTTCCATGGACCATAGCCACTCATACGGTATGCCTGAATAATTTCTTCCTGCTGCGTCCTGATCTTCGTTTTTTCCACCTCAGAATATGGACTTAACTGATAGAGCTTACGCTCCGCAAAAAATGAGTACGTTGCCGAACCTACAAT
>CAVCXB010000116.1:0-9605 GCA_963605535.1 Wujia chipingensis | reverse complement strand
ATGAGCTGCTTGCAAAGAAGGGATTTTATGCCGATCTCTACAATAGTCAGTTTGAGCAGGCGTCGTGATAGGTAAGGCATGGAAAAAGAGTCGGCTCCGAAGGGCGGTCGGAACTTAGAAATTTAGGAATCCCTGGAAGAAAACGGTCGATGTTCACGCTACTTTCCTGTTGGGCTGTAATCTGCACCCTCGGTTCCGACACATGGCTTTCGAGCGTTTTCTGCTTCGCCTCATAAATAAATCCTTTCGTTTGTCATAGGTTTATTCCACTTCCCGTGGGAGGAGCCTTGTAAATTATTCCTTGAAATCGTTATTTTACTCTGCTATAATGTCGGTATGGAGAAAACCGTTGGGAGTCGGGTACAGTGTCAATATTTCAACACAGATGTGTCGGGATGAGTACGTATTCTTCGATTCCATAGAAAAGACATGCCGAGTGCTGGACTGCAAGGTGGATGATATAGTCGAGTTTATTCCAGTGGAAGAAAATGAGGAGGAGTACCGTGAGTATCAATGCATCAATAGATCTTTTTGAAAATGAAATACTAAAATACGGCGAAGCTCTGTTAAGTATCCTCCTTTTTGATAGAACCACACGTCGAAATATTATCTGGGGGACATCGGACTACGAAAAGTATGGTGAAGAATACAAGGCTCAGTTCCCTATCAACCTCCATTTAATTACTGGTGAAAACAAGAGTATCATACAGCCTCGAATATATAAGGAAAAGATCAGTCAGTTTGGTCGCACTAAATCGAAAGCCGAGGTTTTCACACCATCATGGATGTGCAATGAGCAAAATAATCTTGTTGATACAGCATGGTTTGGCAGAGAATGCGTTTTCAATATTCCAAGCCACAAACAATGGACAGCGACCACGCAGCCCGTTGAATTCTCATCGCAAAAAGGCAAGCGTTGGACAGATTATGTGGATGCGAAGCGATTGGAAATCACTTGCGGTGAAGCACCGTACCTTGTGAGCAGATATGATGCTGTCACTGGAGAAGCAATACCTCTTGGCAGTCGTATTGGATTGCTTGACCGAAAAATGCGTGTTGTGTCGGAAAATACAGACACATACGATGATTGGATGAAATGGGCAAAAAGAGCCTTTGAAAGCATTTATGGTTTTGAGTATCAGGGCGATAATCTGCTTCTTGCACGTGAAAATCTCCTTTATACATTTATCGATTATTACAAGGATAAATTTGAGAAAGAACTATCGTTTAAAGAACTAAAACCGATTGCCAATATCGTATCGTGGAATATATGGCAGATGGATGGCTTAAAAAATACAGTTCCTTTCGCTACTGTTACTGAACAATATCAACAGATGAGTATGCTTGATCTCCTTGATGGAACAGAGCCTGAACCTTGCTTTTGCAAAATCCGTGATTGGAGAGCAAAAGAAACTGTAACATTCAATTCGCTGCTAAGAAAAGAGGGGGACTGAGCAATATGATAAATCGTGAGAATAGCGAGCTTCTCGATGAATTAATCGTTGGTCGGGTAAAGCCACATATATACGCATTCACTACGAATACAATACCGAATTATTTGAAAGTCGGTGACACCTACCGACCTGTTGCAGTGCGTCTACGTGAGTGGATGCAGCACTTCCCGATGCTAAGAAAAGAATATGAAGATTTAGCGATTATCGGGGATGACATTTTCTTTAGAGATTATTCTGTCCATCAATATCTTGAACAGGATTTAGGAAAACACAGGTTGGAACGCAGTGAATTTCCAATGGAGTATTATTCAAATGAATTTTTCGCGGATGTTCAGCCAAGACAAGTATCTGATGCCATATCAGACATAAAAGAAAACTACGAACAAAACACGGGCAAATACAAGTATTATGATGCGACAAACCAGTTGCCAGAGACTTTTACATATGCTTCTTCGGGGATGTGGGATGTTCGTCCAAATCAACAGACGACGATTGATAATTTTGTCCGCGCAGTAGACAACGGTCATACTAATTTGCTGATGTATGCTGTAATGCGTTTTGGCAAGTCCTTTACTTCTCTCTGTTGTGCGAAGGCAAAGGGATATAAGTTGGTGCTTGTAGTATCTGCCAAGGCAGATGTCTGTGAAGAGTGGAAGAAAACCGTCCAGAGTGCGGAGAACTTTAACAAAGACTATATTTTTATATCAAGTGATGATCTTGTCAGGGATGAATTCATAATAAAGAACACCCTTGCAGAAGAAAAAGGCGCAGTTGTATTTCTTACGCTTCAAGATCTGCAGGGCGATACTATCAAGGATAAACACAGAGAAGTTTTCGGCAGTCAGATTGATCTGCTTATTGTAGACGAAACCCACTATGGTGCAAGAGCAGAGAACTACGGAAAAGTTTTGCGTAGTATCAACTACGAACAAGATGTCAAGGAAAAACACGCCGATGATGACTTTATAGAGGCAAATGCTGCGGAAGAACAGCTGAAATCTCTTGATGTAAAAATTACGCTCCATCTATCTGGAACGCCATACCGAATACTTATGGGCAACGAATTTTCTAAAGAGGATATCATTGCGTTCTATCAGTTCTCCGATATCGTAAAGGATAAGGAAGAATGGGATAAAGAACATCTGCTGGATGATGCATACGATGTAAAGGAATGGGAAAATCCGTATTATGGTTTCCCGCAGATGGTACGCTTTGCTTTTGTTCCGAGTAAATCCGCACTTGCACTTTTGGATAGCTTAAAAAGTTGTGGTACTACCTATGCGTTCTCAGCATTGCTGAAACCGCAGTCCATCAAGAAAGATACAGAATATTCTTTTCATAAAAAATTCGTGTATGAAGCAGAGGTTCTTGAACTCTTTGAAGCTATTGATGGCAGCAAGGAGGACGAAGGTCTGCTATCTTTTCTGGATTACGATAAAATCAAAGACGGCAAGATGTGTGAACACATGGTTTGTGTTCTGCCGTACTGTGCTTCTTGTGATGCTTTGCAGAAGCTACTTGAGGATAATGCACCTAAATTCAGAAATCTACAGAACTATACAATCATCAATATTTCTGGTGTGGACAGCCCAAACAAATATCGTGATATTAAAGCGGTCAAAGCAAAAATAAAACAGTGTGCCGCCGAAGGCAAGAAAACCCTTACTCTTACTGTAAATCGTATGCTGACAGGGTCTACAGTTGAACAGTGGGATACAATGATTTTCCTGAAGGATACAGCCTCTCCGCAGGAATACGATCAAGCTATCTTCCGGCTGCAAAACCAGTACATTCGTGAATATGTCGGGGAAGATGGAGATACCATTAAATTCAATATGAAACCACAGACACTCCTTGTGGATTTTGATCCGCATCGAATGTTTGTTATGCAGGAACAGAAATCACAGATATATAATGCTAACACAGATGCCTTTGGGAATGAGCGTCTAAAAGAGCGTCTTGCAGATGAACTCCGAATATCACCGATTATCACGCTCAATAAAAATCGTATTGAGCAGGTGGCAGCAACAGATATTCTCTCGGTAATCAGCGAATATTCCAGCAGTCGAGGTGTCCTCGATGCAACTAGGGATATCCAAGTAGATATGACCTTACTTGATTTAAACGCTATCAAAGCAGAGATTGAGCGACAGGCTGAACTCGGTTCCCGGCAGGGTTTGTCCGTTGAAGCACATCAGGGAGAAGGCACTGATATGGATTCGGATGATGACGATAACGTTTCCGGTGACAAAGAAGAAAGCGGAACAGACAGTGATTCACCCTTTGGCAGTGATTCAGAATCGGAAGATGATATCAAAAAGCTGGAAAATAAGTTCAGAACCTACTATTCAAGGATCCTATTTTTTGCATTTTTGACAAAGGATAGTGTTGCCTCTCTTGGTGATATTATCTGGAAAATTGATAACGGAGAAAATGCAAGAATTGCATCCAATCTGAGCCTTTATAAAAATATTCTTGAACTTATGTGTGAGCATATGAACATTTTCATTTTGCGTCAGTTGGATTATAAGATTCAGAATATCAATACCCTTGCCCATGACGAAACTGTTGAGCCTATGCAGAGAGCCACTGTGGCAATTCGCAAATTTGGCAGAATCTCTGATTCCGAGATAACCACACCAAAGAATGTGGCGATGAATATGATTAATCTTATTCCGGATGATTGTTTTTATTCTCTGCGTGATGGTGAGGATGTTCGCATTTTGGATATTGCAAGCAAAATGGGAGAATTTGCCGTTGCCGTTCTAAAACGGTGTGAGGCATTGGGAATTTCCCTTGGCGAGATAAAAGGTAAGATATTATCAATACCGACATCATCCATCGCCTATGAATTTACGCGAAAGGTCTATGAGGTTTTAGGACTTGACATATCTGCCATAGCGGAGCAATTTAACAGTTATGAACTTTTGAACATAAAGGAAATAAAGGACGATGGTGCAGAAGGCGATAAGCTTGATTATGAAAAGATAAAGAATCTTCTCTCTCAAAAGAAAGACTTTGCTGATATCAGCCTTATTGATGATGTCAGTGGTATAACGGAGGTGAATAAAGTGAATTTCAATGCTGTGGTTGGAAATCCGCCGTATCAGGAAGCAGATGGTGGGGCAGCTGCAAGTGCGAGACCGATATACCCGTACTTTGTGGATGCATCCAAAACTCTAAGTGCTTCGTATTCAACAATCATCATGCCAAGTAGATGGTATACAGGAGGAAAGCATCTGAATGAATTCCGGCAGTCCATGCTCGATGATGTTCATGTCAGAGAATTGCACGATTGTTTGCATCCTGAGGAAATATTCCCGGATACCAACAATCGTGGAGGTTTGTGTTATTTTCTGTGGGATTCCAGTTATAATAACGAATCTGATGATCAGATGAGGGTAGTTACTCATAATGGTGGGGGTAAAACGATGGAATCAATTCGCTCTATGAAAACGCGGGACTTGGACATTTTTGTGAGGAATAGTGCAGCTTTAAGTATTTTGGATAAAGTTGTCCCAGATGATACAATTGATGTTCTGTCAAATCATATTTCACCTCGACGCCCGTTTGGATTAGATGGTAACTTTGTGAAATCAGCAGAATTCCACTTGACAAAACAGGGATTAAAAGAGCCAATCAAATGCTATGGTAAGGCAAAAACTGTAGGTTACATCGAAAAAGCGTCTATTCCATCACATCAAGAATGGATTGATTGCTGGAAGGTATTTATGCCTTATGCGAATAACATCGGGACTGAATTGAACGATGACAATCAAAACACGTTCCTTGGTGAACCAAACTCCGTCTGCACAGAAACATTCCTTGCAGTCGGTCAGAATGACAATCTCGAAAAGGAACAGTGCATTAACCTGTCTAATTATTTGAGGACAAAATTTGCCAGATTTCTATTAAGTTTGACAAAGATAAGCCAGCACGGGACTTCAAAGACTTACCGCTTCGTACCTGTAGTTGATTTTAATGAAGAATGGATAGATGAAAAAATCTATGCCCACTTCGGATTGACACAGGAAGAAATTGACCTCATAGAGAACAGCATTAAACCGATGGCATAAAGAAAACGGCCATGCAGGAGCATTTCTACTCTTACATGGTCATTCTTCTGTTGTCTCGCTTGCAGAAGGTTGGCTTGCATTTGCTTGTTTTGGCAAATCCCTAAGTCCAACCCTCTAAGAGTCGGCTCTTTTGAAGTGCGCATTTTTAATCGGCATTTTTTTCCTTTAAAGAATGCATTTAACTGAGTTGCAAGTTCTTCCTTGATTTCGCTCAGACCAGCAGGATCTGCCATATTGTAAATGATCTATTTCCAGTGTGGAGTTTTTTAACATGGAATTTTTTACGTATAGCAGCGAACCGGGCGCTGGGACGACAGCGACATTAAGGCTTCCATATTCGGAACTGTTTTGCAATACGATCATCGTAAGAGATTCTTAAGACTTTTAATAACTTTGAAAGTACTAATTTCGGGCAATGTCTGGTAAGATGGACTCAAACAAAGAGTTACTGCCGGAACGTTTGCAGGGCCGGTTCATAGGGACCGGTCTTGTTTTTTTAGAAAGGAAGGGAAAATTTATGAAGGGATCATGGAAGAAGAAAGCGTCTGTATGGACGATGGCTGCTGCGATGACCGTTTCTTACATACCACAGTATGCATCAGCAGAGGAAACCACATATCAGGAAGTACAGACGCAGAACGCTCAGCCGGAAGATACACAGAACGATGCCGTGATGTTATCTGAAAATACGACAGCGGATCACATATCAACAGAGGGTGCAGCACCATCGGAAAGTATACCGGACTCCACTCCGGTTTCGACTGAGAGCATTCTGGAAACATCTGCACAGGTATCGACTGAAAGTGCATCCGAAAGTACACCAGAGACATCCGCACAGATACCGACTGAGAGTATAACACCGACTTCTTCATCGGAAACAGCCTCCGAAAGTACACCGGAAAGTACGATGGAAAGCAGTGCAGAGGAAAGCACCGAGGAGGAAAGCAGCGAAGAAGAGACGAGCGAGGAAGAAACTACACAGGAAACCACACCGGAGGAGACGACAACAGAAGTTCCTGAATGGTCAGAGCAGACTGTGACAGAAGACACAAGAGGACTTACATTTTCATTCAGCGAGGATGGGCAGACGGTAAGTGTCACAGGCTTTGACGGTTCAAGAAGTGTTGTAGAGATACCGCAGACCTACGGCGGCGCAAAAGTAACGTCCATCGCATCGGGCGCATTCTGTGGACAGACGATGATTACCGACGTGGTTATCCCGGAAGGTGTTACTTATATAGGAAGAGAAGCGTTCGCAGGATGCAGTGCACTTGTGCATGTGCAGATTCCGACGAGTGTTACTCAGGTCGGAGCGAACCTTTTTGAAGGCACACCGTATGATTCCACACTGACAGGCGACATTGTTTATATCAACACGATTTTGTATCGCTGTCAGAGCGATGCGGCTGCCGTATCCATCCGTCAGGGAACGACCGTAATTGCAGAGGAGGCATTTCTCAATCGTGTAAATCTTTCAGCCGTCATCGTGCCGGATGGCGTGACCTATATCGGATCAAACGCATTTAAAAATTGCAGCGCACTGAGTGAGATCGAGATTCCAAAGAGTGTGCGCGATATCGTAGCAAACGCATTTGACGGAACAAAATGGTATGAAGCACGAAAGTACGAGATGATCTATATCAATGATCTGCTATATCGTGTGCCGGCAGAGAGTATCGTGCAGGCCGAGCAGCCGACTGGTTCCTTAAGCGATCAGGATGCAGCTTCAGCGTCGAAGTCTGGTATTGCGACACAGATTGTTCCAAATACAAATGCAGTTGTTCAGGAAGGAATCACAACGATATGTACACTTGCATTTGCAAATACATCGGTTCAGACAGTACAGCTGCCGTCAACTCTTACGACCATTCACTACGGTGCATTCCAAAATTGTACGGCACTCAGTCAGATTGCGATTCCAACCAGTGTGACCTTTCTTGAAAGCAGCGCATTCCAAAATTGCATCGCATTGCAAAGCATAACCATTCCGCAGAATGTAAATTACCTGGGTGCAAGTGCATTTGCAGGGTGTACCAGTCTGGCATCTGCGATTTTGCCGCAGAGTATTACAAAAATCAGTTCTGGATTATTTGAAAATTGCAATGCATTGACCACGGTACAGGTGTCCGATTCTCTTACCGCAATTGGCAGCCGTGCCTTCGCAGGAACGTCTGCGCTTACCGCATTTGGTTTTCCACAGACAATGACTTCAATTGGCGCAGAGAGCTTTTCCGATTCTGGTATCACAAGTGCTAATCTGCCGCAGAGTGTAAGTTATCTGGGTGCGGGTGCATTTTCAGATTGTTCGGCACTTGTATCGGCTCAGTTGCCGGCAGCAATCGAAGCAGTGCGTGATTATACATTCCGTAATTGTACGGAGTTAAAGAGTATCACGATTCCAGAAGGCATTCGCTATATCGGCGTAGCTGCATTCCAGAATGCAATATCTCTTCAGAGCATTGTACTTCCGCAATCTCTTCTTACAATTTGTGACAATGCATTTGAGGGAAGCGGTGTCGGCACAGGATTGGTGCTTCCGTCAGCACTTCGCACGATTGGAAGCCGCGCTTTTGCAGGATGTGTGCGTTTGACCTCACTTACCATTCCGGCTGATGTCAGAAAGATGGGAAATCAGGTTTTTGCAGATGGTGCTTCTCAGAATATTACATGTGCATTTAGCCGGACTGTATATATGAGTAAACTGTCATCGGGATGGGCATCTGACTGGAGCAGCGGCACGGGGGCAGTTGTTTTTACAGGAGGAGCCGTGAATGATGAGCAGAAGGCTGCATTTTTACAGATGGTATGCAAGTTTGTCACAGACTTTAATTCATCCACTGCAGATGGAACGCTGTACACGAATATCATTGGTAATCTTGGTGTCAGCGCAAAGGCAGGCGGCGAGGCAGCGACTCTTCTTGGTATCGCGGCAGAACAGACCACGGAGGGCTGGATTCGTATACCGGAGCTTAGCGCAAGAAAAGCCATATTGAATCTGACCGGTCTTTGGGTGCAGGATTATCATCCGGCAAATACAGGAGTTGAAGATGTATATTACGCAGATGGCTGGTATTACATTCATGAGGCTGTATTTGAAAATAGTTTGAAAAAAGGATATATTGCAAAGGGAAAAAATGAAAGCGGCTACTATTTCTTCGATTCTTACGATACCGCAACTGGTATGATGGACGGTGCTGTGACCGTGCTTTTAAGCAGTTCGGACAATGATTATGGCATTGCTGCACAGACTCGTTCCAGTGAGCAGATCACCGATGGTCGCTACATCAATGTATATGAGAGCGTAGAAGAGCGTGAGCTTTCCGAGTCCATCAAGGATACGTGGACGACGCAGGATGCATCTTACCAGTTTGACAGCTATGCAAGAATTGTAACCATCCAGTCACAGGTGGCGCCGGATGCCGGACTCGAAACGCATTACCGCTACAGCTGCAAGCCGGGCGAGAATGACAACACTTTCACCATGGAATTTGCAGGACTTGACGAGGCGAATGCAGACACGATTCTTACGTATGATGTAAGTTACAATGCGGATGAGCATACCATGACATTGACCAATACCGAGACACAGGAAGAAATCATCCTTCATTAGGTGAAAAAGGCGAGGTGTTAGGGAAGTAAATTATGTATGAGATAATTGATTTATTATGAAATTTTCATATGGCCTATTGACATTGCTAGCAAAAAGGACTAGTATAGCAGTTGCCCGCAGAAAAGGTAAGAAGAGACCATTTCTGAGCAACGGGTATTAACTATTAGAATGATTTAATGGTTAGAAACAGGAGGAATATAATCATGAGAAAATTCGTTACATCTATCGCAGTAATCGCTATGGCAGCAGCAATGATGACCGGATGCGGCAGCAAGTCCAATGATAAGAAGGAGACCACCGCAGCTTCCACAAAGGCTGAGGCAGCTACTGAGAAGGAGACCGAGAAGGCAACTGAGGCTAAGACCGAGGCTAAGTCTGAGGAGGCATCTTCTGAGGAAGCTTCCAGCGAGGCTAACACTGAGGCAGCTTCTTCTGAGGAAGCAAGCTCCAGCGCAGCTGAGTAAT
>CAVCXB010000115.1:0-9665 GCA_963605535.1 Wujia chipingensis | reverse complement strand
GAGTGCAAAGCACGTAGCAATCTGGTATCAAAGGGGTCAAAAGGCATTTTGACCCAACATCATATGATATATTTATGATAAGAAAAAAGAATCCCGCCGTGAGGCAGGATTCTTTTTTGAGTAATTATTCATAATCAGCCGTATTTATAAGGAGCTTAAAGCCGCCCCAGTATCGAAAAATCGCCTTGGCAAGGATTTTATCGCGCGCGACATATGTATTTGTCCAGTATCGCGAATCCTTTGAACTGTTTCGATTATCACCCAGCATAAAATAATATCCTTCGGGGACTTGAAACTCCATTCCGTCATTCTTAACAAGCCATTCTTCCTTCAGATAATCTTCTTTTAGAGGAGTATCGGAGTGATTGATGTAAATCTTTCCGTCTGTAATGGTGACGGTCTCGCCCGGAAGTCCGATTACTCGCTTAATATAGTTGACCGATTCATCATCCGGATACTTAAAAATGACAATATCACCGCGCTCCGGATCGGAGAACATGTAAGACAGCCGAAAACCAAATAGCCGGTCGTCCGTCATGATCGTGTTTTCCATTGAGCCGGTGGGTACTTTGGCATTCAGCAGAATGAAATTGTTGATCAAAAGTGCGGCAACAAGAGCGATGCCGATGCTGATTACATATTCGAGAATTGTGTGCATAGGCGAGGTATTTTCATCCTTTTTATTTTTGCCGTCCTTTGCGGATTCAGATGCAGCGGTGTTGATTTCATTTTCCTGTTTGGAAATATCTTTTTGCTCCATAAAAATTACCTGTTCCTTTCTAATGCGCGAACGCTTTTGCACGAGTATACCATAAAGTCACAAAAAAGTCTATTGGTTCCTGTTATTGCTTTTGAAACAGAAAAATGATATGATGATGAACAGTATAAATTTATCACAAAAGAAGGAGGGGGGCTATGGCTTTTACACATCTTCATGTGCATACAGAGTACAGTCTGCTCGACGGCTCATGTAAGATAAAAGAATTAATTGATAGAGCAAAAGAGCTGGGGATGGATTCTCTGGCGATTACGGATCACGGCGTCATGTACGGCGTGATTGATTTTTATAAAGCGGCAGTTGCCGCAGGCATCAAACCGATTATTGGCTGCGAGGTTTATGTGGCTCCGGGTTCCCGATTTGACCGTGAACCGGCAGGACAGGGCGATGATCGTTATTATCATCTGGTATTGTTGGCGGAGAATGACACCGGTTACCACAACCTGATGAAGATTGTCTCAAGAGGTTTTACCGAGGGCTATTATTATAAGCCGCGTGTGGATAAGGAGCTTCTTGAAACGTATCACGAGGGCATCATTGCGCTGAGTGCGTGTCTGGCAGGTGAGGTAGCAAGAAATATCACGAGAGGACTGTATGAGGATGCAAAGGCGGCAGCACTTTCCTATGAGAAGATCTTTGGAAAGGGCAATTTCTTTTTGGAACTGCAGGATCACGGCATCAGCGCACAGACGACAGTGAATCAGGCACTTCTTCGCATGAGTGAGGAGACCGGTATTGAACTTGTTGCGACAAATGATATTCATTATATCAATGCTGCCGATGCCGAGCCGCATGACGTACTGTTGTGTATCCAGACTGGAAAGAAGGTCGATGAGGAAGATCGTATGCGCTACACGGGCGGTCAGTATTATTTGAAGTCGGAGCAGGAGATGCGTGATCTGTTTCGTTATGCCGAACAGGCGATTGACAATACCGCGAAGATTGCGGCGCGCTGCAACGTGGAGATCGAGTTTGGAAAGACAAAGCTTCCCAAATTCTCGGTGCCAGACGGCTACACATCGGAAGAATATCTGGAAAAGCTTTGCCGTGAGGGATTGGTTCGCCGCTACGGGGATCAGGCATCTGAGGTTGAGGAACGCCTGGATTATGAGCTTGGCGTCATCAAGAAGATGGGTTATGTAGACTATTTCCTGATTGTATGGGACTTCATTCACTTTGCTAAGTCAAAGGATATTATGGTTGGCCCGGGACGAGGCTCGGCGGCCGGAAGTGTTGTCGCATATAGCCTTGAGATTACCGATATCGAGCCGCTTCGCTATCAGCTTCTGTTTGAGCGATTCCTAAATCCGGAACGTGTCTCCATGCCAGATATTGACGTGGATTTCTGCTTTGAGCGCCGTCAGGAGGTCATTGATTACGTCGTCGAAAAGTATGGCAAGGATCAGGTCGTCCAGATTGTCACATTTGGTACGCTTGCCGCAAAGAACTGTATCCGCGATGTCGGCCGTGCGCTTGATCTTCCGTATTCGCTGTGCGATACGATCGCAAAGCTGATTCCGGCAGAATTAAACATGACAATTGACCGCGCATTGAATGTCAATCCGGAGCTTCAATCCCTGTATGAGAGTGATCCGCAGGTCAAAAAGCTGATTGATCTGTCCAAGCGACTTGAAGGCCTTCCACGCCACACTTCCATGCATGCCGCAGGAGTTGTCATCAGCCAGCGTGCTGTCGATGAGTATGTGCCGCTGTCACGGGGAAGCGATGGTGCTATTGTCACGCAGTATACGATGACGGCACTTGAAGAACTGGGACTTCTGAAAATGGACTTTCTTGGTCTTCGTACCTTGACGGTTATCCAGAATGCCGTCAAAAATGTAAAGCGAAGCCAGGGGATTACGCTTGATATCGGTCATATCGATATGAACGATCCGCAGGTGCTTGCTTCCATTGGAACAGGTCATTGCGAGGGCATTTTCCAACTGGAGAGTGCCGGCATGAAGAACTTCATGAAGGAGCTAAAGCCAACCAGTCTCGAAGATATCATCGCCGGAATCTCGCTGTATCGTCCAGGCCCGATGGACTTTATCCCACGTTATTTGGAGGGAAAGAACAATCCAGAAAAAATCACCTACGAATGCCCGCAGCTAAAGCCGATTCTCGAATCGACTTACGGCTGTATCGTCTATCAGGAGCAGGTTATGCAGATCGTTCGTGATCTGGCGGGATATACGCTTGGCCGAAGCGATCTGGTGCGCCGCGCGATGGCAAAAAAGAAGGCCGCTGTGATGGAAAAAGAACGGCAAAACTTCGTTTACGGAAATGAAGAAGAGGGCGTTCCGGGCTGTATCTCACGGGGAATTGATGAAAAGACGGCAAATCACATTTACGATGAGATGATCGATTTTGCCCGATATGCATTCAATAAGTCTCATGCAGCCGCATATGCTGTCGTTGCCTATCAGACGGCTTATTTAAAATATTATTATCCGGTCGAATATATGGCAGCATTGATGACATCTGTTATTGAAAACTCAGGAAAGGTTTCCGATTACATTCAGGTCTGCCGTAAGATGGGCATTCAGATCGTTCCGCCGGATATCAACGCCGGCGAGTGGGATTTTTCTGTGCGCGATGGAAAGATCTGCTATGCATTGTCTGCGATCAAGAGCATCGGCCGAACTGTTATTTTAGGCTTGGTTCGGGAGCGCGAGGAAAATGGCGTATATACGAGTTTACAAAATTTTCTGGAGCGCATGTATGGCGGCGAGTTAAATAAGCGCGCTGTGGAGAACCTGATCAAGTCAGGTGCAATGGATTGCCTTGATGGAAATCGCAGACAAAAGATGGAGGTATATTCTTCCATCATGGATGAATTGGCGCGAGAACAGAAACACTCTATGACAGGACAGTATAGCCTAATGGATTTTTTGGAAGGACCGCAGAAGGATGATTTCAAGATTTCCTTCCCAAAAGTATCAGAGTACGAGCCGGGCGCGCTTCTTGCTATGGAAAAAGAGGTGCTTGGTATCTACATCAGCGGCCATCCGCTCGAGGCCGACCGAAGCTTCATCGAAAAGAATATCACAGCTGTCAGCAGCGATTTTATTCAGGATGAGGAGACCGGCATGGCAAAGGTGCGCGATCAGGCCGTTGTCACCGTGGCAGGAATGATTGCGGCGAAAACCGTCAAGACGACCAAGACAAACCAGATGATGGCATTTCTGACGCTGGAAGACTTACGAGGCACACTTGAAATTATCGTTTTCCCAAAGGATTACGAGAAGTACCGAGCGATTCTAAGTCCAGATCAGAAGATTTTCGTCAAGGGACGCGTATCGCTTGGCGATGAGGTGCAGGGCAAATTAATCTGTGAAAAGATTGTTGCGTTTTCGGAGATTCCGGGCGAGCTGTGGATTCAGTTTCCAGACCTTGAGACGTATCAGTCAAGAGAGCGAGAGATGCTGTCGTTACTCGCTCCATGGGACGGCAAGGACACGGTAGTTGTCTATCTTTCCAATGTGAGACAGTATCAGAAACTGCCGCCGAGCCGAAATGTTGGTATTTGTCCGGAGTTGATTGACCAGCTTGACCGAGTATTTGGAAAAGAAAATATAAAAACATTGAAAAAAATCAAGGAAAAGCTCTAATTTGTATTGAAAAACTTGGGGAAATCAATTAGAATAGGTATTGGTAAATTTTTAACACACTTTACCACAGAGCACGAAAAACACAAAATGCAAAAGCAAGATGATAAGACACATGTCCAGACAGCAAGGAGGAAACGTCATGGCAAATAAAGTAAAGACAATCGGTGTATTAACAAGTGGAGGAGATGCTCCTGGCATGAACGCTGCGATCCGTGCAGTTGTTCGTACCGGTATTGCAAAGGGCTTAAACGTAAAGGGTATTATGAGAGGATATGCCGGACTGCTGAAGGAAGAGATCATTGATATGGATTCCCGCAGCGTATCCGATATCATTCAGAGAGGTGGTACCATCCTTTACACGGCAAGATGTGCGGAGTTCCGTACCGAAGAGGGCCAGAAGCTTGGAGCAGAGATCTGCAGAAAGCACGGAATTGATGGCATCGTTGTAATCGGCGGTGACGGTTCCTTTAACGGTGCATGCAAGCTGGCAAACTTAGGCATCAATACCATCGGTCTTCCGGGAACCATCGATCAGGATATTGCCTGTACCGATTACACCATCGGATTTGATACCGCAATCAACACCGCAATGGAGGCGATTGATAAGGTAAGAGATACTTCCACCTCTCATGAGCGTTGCAGTATCATCGAGGTTATGGGAAGAAGCGCAGGCTATATTGCATTGTGGTGCGGTGTTGCAAACGGTGCAGAGAACATTCTTCTGCCGGAGTACTATGACGGTGATGAGCAGGCACTGATCAACCAGATCATCGAGAATCGTAAGAAAGGAAAGAAGCATCACCTGATTATCAATGCAGAGGGTGTCGGTCATTCCGCAAGCATGGCAAAGAGAATCGAAGCTGCCACCGGTATCGAGACCAGGGCAACCATCCTTGGTCATATGCAGCGTGGCGGAAGTCCGACATGTATGGATCGTTACTATGCGTCCATGATGGGTGCGCGTGCTGTTGATCTTTTGTGCGAGGGTGCAAGCAACCGTGTTGTAGCATACCGCGATGGCAAGTTTGTTGATTACGATATCAACGAGGCACTTGCAATGAAGAAGACCATTTCTCCATACGAGTACGAAGTAAGCAAGATGCTTTCCAGATAAGTGTTGGGAACAACTACTTGAATTGAATAACAATGGTGAGAAGCCCGCAGTTTGATCTGTGGGCTCTCTTTATAGGCAGAAATGTTCATGTGAATGAAACAAGACAAATAGATAAAGAAAAGATAAGAAACGAGGGCAGTTTATGAATCAGCAGCAAAAATACATTATCAATCTGCAGCGCAAATCAAGAGAGAGAAAGCGTGAGCAGGCATTTGTAATTGAGGGAAGAAAGATGTTTGAGGAGGCTCCGGCCGATCGTGTGACCATGATTGTCGCATCCGAGTCCTTCAGCAAGAGCAAGGAAGGATCAGCGCTCCTTAAGGGAAAGAGATTTGATGTCGTAAGTGACTCAATTTTTGAGACACTTTCCGATACAAAGACACCGCAGGGAATCCTTGCTGTAGTAAAACAGCAGCCATACGCATTTGAGGATCTGCTTGGAAAAGATACCCCATCCTTCTTGCTTATTTTAGATCATTTACAGGATCCGGGAAATCTTGGAACCATCATGCGTGCGGCAGAGGCAGCCGGTGTGACGGGTATCTTAATGAGCAGCGACTGTGTTGACATTTACAATCCAAAGACCATCCGCAGCACAATGGGCGCGCTTTACCGGGTACCATTTGTCGTATCAGAAGACTTGGCTGGTGACATTGAGCGCTTAAAGAAGGCCGGTGTCAGCACCTATGCGGCTCATCTGGGCGCAACCATCAGCTACGAGGGAGCCGACTACAAAGAGCCTTGTGCATTCATGATCGGAAACGAGGCAAATGGTTTGTCAGATGAAGTTGCAGCGCTTGCCGACTGCAAAATTTTAATTCCGATGGCAGGAAAAGTAGAGTCCTTAAATGCAGCTATGGCAGCGACTGTTTTGATGTTTGAAGCAGCAAGACAGAGAAGAAACTAATCTGCCAGTGGACAGCCTCTGGCTTTTTTTACGAAATTCGCGCGATCACCTCCTCCAGAAAGCTGTTGACAAGATTTATTAAAAATGTTACAATGCGTCTGTAACAAAATTGTAATAAGTTTAATAAAGTTAAGACAGATATTACAAAATTGTGATACTTTTCACTCTCAGAGAGTCGATTTTTGATCTCTTTGGGAGTGAAATCAAAATTGGGAGAGGTTGTTTATGAAAGCTAGAGTAAAAATTCTTGTGAATGGAGCGGCGGCAACGCTTTTAACAGGTGCAGTTGCAGCCGGACTTATTTTTACCTCAACAGGTGCACTCCAGACAAAGAATAATGATATTCTCGCTGCACGTGAGCTTGATGAGACGAAAGAAGAGATGACAAGAGAGCAGGAGCCACAGAGTGAGACCGATGCAGAACTCGCCAGCGCTGACCGCTATCAGCTGGGCATGCTGTGGGAGAATGAGCTGACAACAAACAAAACGACACAGGAAACAAAAGAGACAGATGACGAGGCAGATGCAAAGAATACGCAGACCAGACAAATTTCCTTTAGTGCAGCATCTGCAAAGAGTCCGTTAGCGGATTATTTTTCTGATCAGGCACTGGTTGATCCGAATACCGTAGGCAATTATCTGAATGTGCGTGCACAGGCAGATGAGAGCGCAGAGGTAGTAAATACTATTTGTGGTGAAGAATTGGTTTCTGTTCTGGAAAAGGACGGCGACTGGACGAAAATCAGTGTTGATGATGTAGAGGGCTGGGTTAAGAGTGAGTATCTTCTGACAGGAGAGGATGCAGCGAAGTATATGCAGGAAAATGGTACACTTTATGCGAGAGTTACCGTTCCGAACATGAATATTCGTCTTCGTCCATCCACATCTGCAGATATTCTGGACGTAGCATATGAGTACGATGCATATGAGGTTAGCATGCTGGAGGATGGCTGGGTATACTGTGTATACGATGGTCCGATGAAGGGATACTTTTCGGCAGACTGCATGGCAGTTTCGTATTCACTTGGTGAGACTTGGATCAATACCGATATTGCATTGACCGAGAAAAATGCAAAGCTGCTTGGCGTTGCAGTAAATGAGAGCAGTGCTGAGAATTTTGCACATGCCTCTGCAAAGACAAGCAATGCAGCAGTTAATGAGAATGAAACTACAACGTCCGCAGCAGAAAACACTACGACTACTGCAATGCTGAGTGTGCTTTCACCGGCACAGATGGCAGTACAGGAGTCCACAGCATCCAGCAATGATGTTCAGGTACAGGAAACAGCAAGCGTTTTGACATCAGCCGCACAGCAGGAGACACCGGCCGCATCGGATGAAGTACCAGTATCTTCCGCCGCATCGGATTCTTCTGATAATGGTACAGCTACTCCTTCTGAGCCTGCACAGCAGCCGACATCCGAGAACGTACAGCCAAGTACAGAGCCAGAGCAGCCATCGAGTGAGGCAGTTACACTGACTGGTATTGAGGCATTTTACACTGGCAGCACCAAAGCTGAGGGTGATGTGGTTTACAGCAGTGAGGTTTACATAGTGGCTGCATACAGCGATGACAATTTTGCGACCATTACCGAGGGCTGGTCTAGCAACGATATTGGTATGATGCTCCATGCAGGAGAGAATGTGATCACACTTTCCTATGGCGGATTTTCTTCCAACATTGTGATTACCGTAGCGGCAGCATCATCTGCGCAGCCGACAGAGCCGAGCAACCCAGAGACGCAGCCGGATCCGACACAGCCAAGTGAGACGCAGCCAACTGAGACTCAACCGACGGAGACACAGCCGACGGAGACACAGCCAACGGAAACCGTACCAGAGACCACACCATCTGAGACGACACCGACCGGAAATATTCGTGTCAGCAACGTTTCACTTAGCAGTGATCTGACGCAGTATACACTGAATCTGTGTAGTCAGTACGGCGTAGACAGTTCTGTTATCTTCTCTGTTATGTATCATGAGAGCCACTTTAACGCAGGTGCGACAAGTGGAAAGGGTGCGCAGGGACTGATGCAGATCATTCCGAACTATAGCGCAGCCCGTATGGCAAAGCTTGGTGTGACAAACCTGTACGATCCGGCATCCAATATCTTAGTTGGAATCGATCTGCTTGCAGAATATTATTATACATATGGCAGCTGGAATCAGGCACTGACTGCATACCGTACTGGTAATGCAGGTGGCGATTCTTCCTATGCAGCAACCATTCTTGGAAGTGTTGGATTATTCCAGACCGTTTATTACGAGTAAGCTACGAGACAATACATTTTTCATATGAGCATTGAATGAAATCAAATAAGCGAAAAATGTAAAAAAAGAGGTCATGTCTTTTTGGGACATGACCTCTTGATTGTCTAAAAAACAAATTACAAGAATTTGCGTCAAAGCGTAATTACTTCGTAATCGAAGTACCAGTCTTTCCTGCAAGGGCTTCCTTTACCTTATCCAGAGAGGTAATGATTGCCTTGCGGTTCTCACCAGCAGCAACAAAGCTTACAGCAGAAGCAAGCTTTGGCAGTTTCGTCTCCTTTGCCATGGTTCCACTGTCGATCAGTTCCATCGCATCCTCAACGGACAGATGATCCGGGGAGAATTCCTGTGGGGTATCTGCATGGATGACAAAACGCTCAGTAGCAGATAAGAACAATAGAACATCTGCATTTAACTCGTGAGCCATCTTTGCTGCGGTTGCATCCTTCTCGATAACAGCGCTGGCACCCTTTAAAACAGGGCCTTGCTCTAATACAGCGATACCGCCGCCACCAGCTGCGATAACGACCTGTCCTGCATCGGCAAGGGCACGGATTGCGTCGATCTCATAGATTTCAATCGGGGCAGGAGAGGCAACGATGCGGCGGAAACCGCCTTCCTCTTCACGAACAAAATTACCCTTTTCACGCTCGGCCTGTGCCTGCTCAGCGGTCATAATACGTCCGATGGATTTGAGCGGATGACTGAATGCATGATCAAACGGATCAACCTTAACCTGTGTGATGATCGTAGATACGGTGTTGAAGATGCCTCTGCGAAGCAGTTCAGTACGGATCTCATTCTGAAGGTCAAATCCGATGTAACCCTGGCTCATAGCGCTGCAGACTGCCATAGGTGCAACGGTGAAATCCTGATGGGCATTACCAAACTCGGTCATTGCCATGTGGATCATGCCAACCTGCGGACCATTGCTGTGTGTGATAACGATCTGATACTTTAACTCTGCAAGATCAGCGATTG
>CAVCXB010000114.1:0-9833 GCA_963605535.1 Wujia chipingensis | reverse complement strand
TATTTAGAGAAAAGCCTGAAAAATCAATGATTTAGGGCTTGACATTATAGGAAGGTTACAGAAGTTGTAAGAGGTTGTGAAAGGCATTTTTTGTGTTGGCGTAGCAACGTTTTAAGATTTCATAGAGAGGAAAACAAAAATTATGAATTACGATATGATTATAGTAGGTGCGGGCACAGCTGGACTGACCGCAGGTATTTATGCACTTCGTTCCGGTATTAAGCCGCTTATTTTAGAGTGTGAGGTGATGGGCGGACAGATTACATTGTCCCCATG
This sequence comes from Wujia chipingensis, assembly GCA_963605535.1. GTDB lineage: Bacteria > Bacillota > Clostridia > Lachnospirales > Lachnospiraceae > Anthropogastromicrobium > Anthropogastromicrobium chipingensis_A. The sequence continues at coordinate 9,557 of CAVCXB010000114.1, read as the reverse complement.
TGTGGAAAATTATCCGGGAATTGCAAAGATTAGCGGAATGGAGTTCGCGGATGGACTGATGGCGCAGCTAGGTGATCTTGGCGGTGAGGTTACTTATGGAAAGGTCATTTCTGCCCGCAAGACAGCGAATAGCTTTGAGGTGCGTACTGAGGATGGCGAGACTTATGAGGGTAAAATTCTTGTCATCGCGTCTGGTGCGGCACATCGTCATCTGGGAATTGCGCGCGAGGAAGACTTGATTGGAAAGGGTGTGTCCTACTGTGCGGTATGCGACGGACCATTTTTTAGAGGAAAGACGGCCGCCGTTGTCGGCGGCGGAAGTGCAGCGCTTCAGGATGCGTTGTATCTGGCAGGCATTTGCAGCAAGGTATATCTGATCCACAGAAGAGATACCTTCCGTGCAGAGAAGAGCCTTATCAATCAGGTAGCGAATACGGCGAATATTGAGTGCGTGATGGAAAGCAATGTGACCGCGCTTGTTGGTGAGCCAAAGCTGACTGCGCTTGAGGTGACAAATACGGCAGGTGATAAGCAGACGATTGCGATTGACGGATTGTTTGTCGCAATCGGAATGGAGCCGCACAATGAGGCGTTTGAGGAACTTGTGGATCTTAATGATGCTGGATATGTGATTGCCGGAGAGGACTGCAAGACAAAGACACCGGGTGTCTATGCGGCGGGAGACTGCCGGACGAAGGCGGTTAGGCAGCTGACGACAGCAGCGGCCGATGGAACGGTGTGCGGACTGGTGTCCCACTAATAACAAAGCCCCCGGGACTGTGTCTCGGGGGAAATTTATTTTTCGGTTAAATTAGGTTTTATGATTACTTCTGTGCGTCCTCGGTGGCAGCAGCTTCTGCTTCAGCCTTTGCAGCTAACTGAGCGCGATGCTTCTCAAGGATGCGGTTAATTCTATCGGTCGGATTTAACAGCTCATGAATGGATACATTGTGATTCAGATGATCAATCAGAAGCGCAATGTACTTGCTGAGGTCAACATTTACATAGTAAGGACGGGACAGAAGCTCTGGTCTCTGATATACCAGGTTGGTGGTCAGGATATGATCAATGATACCCTGCTCATATGCAGCATCAAACTTTGCCAGTCCATTTGTAAACAGACCAAAGGTAGCAGCAGCATAAACCTTGCGAGCCTTGCGGCGCTTTAATTCGCGTGCAACATCCAGAATGCTGTCACCGGAGGAGATCATGTCGTCAATAATGATGACATCTTTTCCTTCTACGTTGGTTCCAAGGAACTCGTGAGCAACGATTGGATTCTTTCCGTCTACGATGCGAGTGTAGTCGCGGCGCTTGTAGAACATACCCATATCAACACCAAGGTAGTTGGTCAGCTGAATTGCACGCCCCATACCACCCTCATCCGGGCTGATAACCATCAGGTGATCGTTGTCCACCTGAAGATCTGGCTCTACGCGAAGAAGCGCTTTGATAAACTGGTACACGCACGGAACGCTCTCAAATCCGTCACGCGGAATTGCGTTCTGAACACGAGCATCGTGAGCATCAAAGGTGATGATGTTGGATACACCCATCTTTGTCAGTTCCTGAAGTGCCATAGCGCAGTCAAGAGACTCACGGGAAGTACGCTTGTGCTGACGGCTTTCATAAAGGAACGGCATAATGACATTGATACGGCGGGCCTTGCCCTCTACTGCGGCGATGATACGCTTCAGATCCTGATAATGATCATCTGGTGACATGTGATTTACATATCCGCACAGGGAGTAGGTCTGGCTATAGTTGCAGACATCCAGCATGATGTACAGATCGCAGCCACGGACGGATTCTTCAATAACGCCCTTTGCTTCACCGGAACCAAATCTCGGTGTTTTTGCTTTGATGATGTAGCTGTCTTTGCTGTACTCGGAAAAATGAAGTGCAGTAGACTGAGCGTGGCTTCTGTCTGAGCGCCACTGTGTCAGATAGTTGTCTACCTTCTGTCCAAGGGTTGCACAGCTTTCAAGCGGGATAAGACCCAGTGTTCCAACTGGTATCGTGTTCAGATTCTTTTCGTTTGGCATGATGACCTCCATGATAGTGAGACGCAGCTTACCTGCGTACAAAAATACGAACCTTAAATAATCATAGCATGAAGCGGTCGAAGATTCAAGGTTTCCGTCAAAATGGATAAAAAAGAAAATTGTGTAAAATCATGGAAAAATTTGTGCAAAAATAACATTACGAGTTCCTTAAATCCTCTCCAAAAATAGGAATCGCCGTATATTGTCCTATCAGGCGCGAGGAGATACGCTCCGTGTAGACCGTTTTAAGCTCATCTGGTCCTAAATTTGTTGAAATAATCGTGGTTTTATTCGCCAGATCACGTGAATTGATCACATGAAACAGCTGGCTGATCACAAAAGGAGTTAAATTCTCGGTTCCCAGATCATCAATGACTAACAGGCTGCAGGTCAGCGCATAAGAATCATTGTCATTTGAATCATCGTTATTATTTGAATGAAATCGCTGCATTGCAGCTTCAAAAAATTCTGGGGCGGTCATATATAGAACGGAAAAGCCGCGATCCAGAACCACCTTTGCGATGCAATTGCAAAGAAATGTCTTACCAACGCCCGGATTTCCAAAAATTAAGAGGCTGGGGCTGCCATCCTTAAATTGGTAAGCATACTTTTCGTAGATCAGACGAAGGCGCTGCATATGGGCGCGGTTGCTCATTCCACCAAGGATTGGGTTCGGTGCGTCAGAGTAGCGATTGATATCAAACGTGCTGAAGTTTTCTTTTTCAAGACGGTCACGAATGCCGGACTGCTCATAGAGTAGGCCGATAGCAGCCTGCTCAAAGCAATGACACTTGCGGTTGCCATCCAGATAGCCGGTATCCTTGCAGTCAGGACAGCTATATTTGGGCTGAAGATCTTCAAGCGTATAGTGAAGTGATGACAAAAGAGCAGCGCGCTCCTTTCGCAGTGCATCAATAGAAGCCTGCGCTTTTGCCGCTTCGCTTGCATTTCCGGTAATCTTCGCTTTTGCAAGGGAGGCACTTGCGGTCGGAAGAAGCTTTGAAATTTCAAGAAGTCTCGGACATTTCGCATAAATATGGCGGAGACGTTCTTCCATTTCATGCTGGTGTTGAAAACGTGTGCGGCTGTAGCGGCGCATCAGTTCATTGTATTGTGAATTGGTCAGAGCCATAATGTGTCAATCCTTTCTTAGCGTTTCTTTTTAATCGTTTATTCTTAATCATTTCTTCTTCGATTATAGGTCTTATTTTTAGTCCATTTCTTTTTAGTTTTTTGGGTACTGGCTGTACTGCTTTAAAATCTTTTCCATATAGTTGTTATTCTGACGCTCCGTGAAATTGCGAAACTGCTGTGTACCCTTTGCAACAGAAGCATTTGGATGATTTGAAGCAGAGCGGTTCGAGGTATTTTTCTTGGCAGAGGCTTTTGCCTTCTGGTCTTGCTCACGCTTTTGTTCGGAGGCTTTCGCATCCTCGAGTGTTTTAACATGTTCTTGTTTCCAACGCTTTAAAATACTTTCCGTAAAATTCACGCTTGGACGCTGACATTTTAGCATCGTGATGTCACAGGCATAGACAAAAATATCCGTGGAAAATCCATAGTCCCGAATCCATTGGTTGATATAATTTAACTGTGACGGCGAAGGCGCCTGATTGTACAGACCATATGCTCTCATAACTGCGTAGACGGTATCATTGTGCAGCTGGTTGTACTCGCGGATCGCATCGAGCGTGTGAAGTCCTTTTTTGTGCCAGGATTGTGCTACGGAATCAATGAATTTCATACTCAGCTTGCCTTTGCAGTGATTGGCACAATAGTCAACCAGATAGTCAATCACATCAGGCGAGCGGTTAAACTGTAAGTACCAGTAGCCAAAGGATTCCGTGTCCGAATAGGTAAGCGGGCGCGAGAAATATTGTGCCCAGGCGGACATATACATGTTAAATTCTGGGTCATTTTCCAGAAGAATCTGCTCTTCCTGGGAAAGATGAAGCGGTGGCATCGAGCCGGAAATGGTCGGTGTCGATGAAGCTGTCTGGTTCGACTGCACGGAGGCAGAATTGCCAGCGGAGGTCATTTTGACGGAAGCTGTTGCAGTACCAGAAGATGCCACTGTGTTGCTTGCAGCCAAATTAGCGGTGGAAGCAGCCATAGCATCGGCTGGCGTTCCCATGGAATTTGTGGGCGCAGAAAGAACGGACTGCGCACCAGTCCCTTGCATTGTTACCTGCGATGCCGCAGTTTGAGCGACTGCCTGAGCCTGTATATTGCCAGCAGCTGCTTTATCTGCAGTTGCCTGTGTTGTCTGCATTGGCGGGTCGGTAAAGGCCACGCCCGACAGCTCGTGTTCCGAGGTAAAGCTAAGACGAAGAAGCCCTGCTTTTTCCCAGTAGCTAAGAGAACGCAAAACCTCGCGCTCTGAAATTTCAAGATGATCACTGATCGAAGCGCTGCTTAAACCGGACGTCGCCATCGAGATCGCACGCAGCAAATATAGGTAAACCTTTACATCCGTACCGGAGGCGGCAGGAAGAAAACGGTCTATAAAATAGCCGGGAACAACAAGTGTGTCAATGCTGAGCCGGTTCTCCAGTAAAAGAAAGGACATAAAAAACCTCCAAAATCGTGTCATGTATCAATTGATTAATTCAATCAGTTATGATCAAGTATAATTAATTATAATTAATTCAATCAATTACGGTAAATTTTTCACCTGTACTAGTAAAGTGAAGTATAGCACAAATTGCTTTTTTTGAAAAGCCATCCCCAAAAGAACAGGGGGTATAGGAAACTTTTTGGGGATAATGTGGATAACTCAGAAAAGAGTGGAAAAGAATGCAGGAAAATGGCGCAAATAAGCCATTTTTTGAAGATGAAAAAAGAAAAAGTTATCCCCATAGTTATCCCCAAGGAGGGTTGGGGATAAATTGGGGATAATGTGGATAACTCGTTTGAAATTTACTTAGAAATGAGGCTTTCTCCGATTTTTACTACATCTCCGGCACCCATAGTTATCACCAAATCGCCGGGGATAGCGTTCTCTAAAATAAATTTTTCAATTTCATCAAAAGTTTCCAGATAATGGGCATTTGTGCCTGCCTGCTCTAATAAAACGCGAATATTGTCGGAACTGATGCCCAAATCGTCCGTCTCCCTTGCCGGGTAAATCTTTGCCAGAACGACCTCATCGGCTAAGGACAGCGCCTTTGCAAAATCGTTTAACAGTGCCTTTGTTCTTGTGTAGGTATGCGGCTGGAAGATACACCAAATCTTCTTATGTGGATACTTCTTTGCGGCAGTCAGTGTCGCAGTGATTTCCTGTGGATGATGTGCATAATCATCAATGATGGTGATGCCATTTACCACGCCCTTCTTCTCAAAACGTCTCTGTGTGCCGTGGAAGTTTAACAGTCCAGCGGCAATCTGTTCCAGTGTAAGGTCAAGCTTACGGCACAGGGCAACCGCAGCGAGTGCATTGTAAACATTATGCTCACCCGGAACGCTTAACTGAATGTGACCGAGCACGGTTCCATGTGCGTCTGTGACGTCAAAAGAGGCTTGAGCGAACTCATTGTATGCGATATTGGCAGCGCGGTAATCGCAATTCTCACCGTGGCCGACAGTGATGATCTCACACTCCAGTCCTTTGGTCAGCTCGGACAGATCGCGGATATCACCGTTAATGACGAGCACGCCGTCCTTTGGCAGTTTCTCCATAAACAGGCGGAAGGAGTGGCGAATATCGTCAATGTCCTTAAAGAAGTCGAGATGGTCTGCTTCTATATTAAGGATTACTTCCATCGTTGGATAGAAGGACAGAAAGCTGTTTGTATACTCACATGCCTCCGTGACAAATAGATCCGAGCCGCCCACGCGGATGTTGCCACCAATTGTCGGAAGAATTCCACCGACAGAGATGGTCGGATCGGTACCAGCTGCTAACAGGATCTCCGTTACCATAGAGGTCGTGGTGGTCTTGCCGTGAGTACCGGCAATGTTTACTGCGGTCTTATAGTTTCGCATCAGCTGTCCGAGAAGCTCTGCTCTTGTAAGAAGCGGGATGCTGCGCGAATTTGCATCCACAATCTCTGGGTGCCCGGCATGAATCGCAGCAGTGTACACAACGACATCGGTTCCCTCTGGAATGTGGGAAACGGACTGATCATAGAAGATCGCAGCGCCGAGGGAGGAAAGATGATCGGTCAGTGGAGATTCCGTGGAATCGGAACCGCTCACCGTAAAGCCCTCCTTCATTAAAACTTCAGCAAGTCCGCTCATGCTGATGCCACCGATGCCGATAAAATAAATATGGCATGGTTTTTCAAAATTAATATGATACATGGTAATTCCTCCGAATAATCAAGTTTAAATTTCAAATCAATGAATAATGAACGGGATTAAGAAACAAAAATGAATCGTTATCTTAATTTAAGTATACTCGATTTTAAAGGATTGTAAAGCGCAAATGTTGCAGGGAACGATCAGAAAGTTACTGTTTACGGGACGCCCAGTTGCAAAAACACAGGACGCGTGAAATGAAATTACACAGATTGACAAAAAATGGAAAAAATTGGATAAAATGATCGAAAATGTGTAAAGACAATGAAAAACAATCTAAACAAGGTGTAATAAATATTTAAAAATGCATAAAATTTTTTTGGTAAATTGTTCACATTTTGAAAGAGATGTGCTATAATAACGACAAGTACTACATGGTTACAGTTCACAAAATGAATAAGAAATCTCTATTTATTTAACGTGTGAACTCGTAATACAACATAGACAAAGGGGTGATTTTGTGGTTAGAAAGGAAATGATCGCCATGTTATTGGCGGGCGGACAGGGAAGCCGCCTTGGAGTTTTGACTTCAGAAGTAGCGAAGCCGGCTGTATCCTTCGGCGGGAAATACAGCATTATTGACTTCCCATTAAGTAACTGCATAAATTCAGGGGTGGATACGGTTGGTGTACTGACACAGTATCAGCCGCTTCGTTTGAATACCCACATCGGCATTGGTATTCCGTGGGATCTTGACCGCAACTATGGTGGTGTAACGATTCTTTCCCCGTACGAGGCAAACGAGAACAGCGATTGGTATACTGGTACAGCAAATGCGATCTATCAGAACATTCGCTACATCGACAGCCTCAATCCAGAGTATGTATTGATTCTGGGCGGCGACCATATTTATAAGATGGATTATCAGGTGATGCTCGATTATCACAAGGCAAACAATGCAGACGTTACCATGGCTGCAATGCCGGTTCCGATTGAGGAAGCGAGCCGTTTCGGTGTTTTGATTACCGATGAGACAGGCCGTATCACCGATTTTGAGGAGAAGCCGGCACATCCAAGAAGCAACCTTGCTTCCATGGGTATTTACATATTTACATGGTCTGTGCTTCGTGAGGCACTGATCACCAATAAAGATATCCCGAATTGTGACTTTGGTATGCATGTCATTCCATATTGCCACAAGCGTGGAGATCGTGTATTCTGCTACGAGTTCAATGGCTACTGGAAGGATGTTGGAACCCTTCATTCTTACTGGGAAGCAAATATGGAGTTAATCGACATTGTTCCTGTCTTTAATTTATATGAGGAGTTCTGGAAGATTTATACCAAGTCGGATAACCAGCCGCCGCAGTATATCGCTGATTCCGCACAGATTGAGCGCTGTATCATAGGCGATGGCTCTGAGATTTACGGCAGAGTGCGAAACTGCGTCATTGGACCAGGTGTTACTGTTGAAGAGGGCGCAGAGGTTTACGATTCCATTTTGATGCAGGGCGCTGTGATCAAGAAGGGAACGAAGATCTACAAGTCCATCATTGCACAGGACGTAGTGGTTGGTGAGAATTGTACGATTGGTGTCGGCGAGTATGCAGATAGCCAGTATAATAAGAAGGTATACTGCTGCGACCTTGTCACCGTTGCAGAAGGCTCCGAGATTCCGGACGGCGTTACCATTGGTAAGAATGTAGCAATTTCCGGAAAGACGGTTGCTGAAGATTATCCGGACGGAAATCTGGTAAGCGGCGGATATATCATCAAGGGAGGCGAGGAAGAATGAAAGCGATTGGTATAATTTTAGCTGGCGGAAACAACAAGAGAATGAAGGAGCTGTCATACAATCGTGCGATCGCTGCTATGCCAATGGTAGGAACCTACCGCAGCATTGATTTCGCACTCAGCAATATGTCAAACTCCCGTATTCAGAAGGTAGCTGTTTTAACACAGTACAACACCGTATCTCTGAATGAGCATTTAAACTCTTCAAAGTGGTGGGATTTTGGAAGAAAGCAGGGCGGTTTATATGTATTCACCCCTACTATAACCGCAGAAAATAGCAACTGGTATCGGGGTACAGCCGATGCCCTGTATCAGAACCTGCATTTCCTCAAGAGAAGCCATGAGCCATACGTGGTTCTGGCTTCTGGCGATGGAATTTATAAGTTGGATTACAACAAGGTTCTGGAGTATCACATTCAGAAGCGTGCCGACATCACCGTTGTCTGCAAGCAGATGCCAGAAGGCGAAGATATAAGCCGTTTCGGACAGGTAAAGACCGATGATGACGGAAGAATCCGCGACTACGAGGAGAAGCCAGTTGTTGAGGCTTCCAGAAACGTATCCTGTGGTATCTATGTTGTCAGAAGACGTCTGTTAATCGAGTTAATCGAGCGTGCGGCAGAGGAGGATCGATATGATCTTGTAAAGGATATCTTAATTCGTTACAAGGATATCAAGAGAATCTACGCATACCAGATTGGTACCTATTGGAACAACATTTCTTCTGTTGAAGCTTATTATAAGACCAACATGGATTTCTTAAAGAGAGATGTTCGCAACTACTTCTTCAAGGAAGGCGACAGCGTATTTACTAAGGTAGATGATCTGCCGCCAGCAAAGTACAATCCAGGCGCAAATATTTCAAACAGCCTGATTGCATGCGGAAGTATTGTAAACGGTACCGTTGAGAATTCCGTTATTTTCAAGAAAGCATATATTGGAAACAATACGGTGATCAAGAACTCCATTATCATGAACGATGTCTATATTGGTGACAATGCCGTGATCGAGAACTGCATCGTCGAGAGCAGAGGAACCATCGAGACAAATGCTTGCTACAAGGCAGAGCCGGGCGATATCCGCATCGTTGTGGAGAAGAATGAGAGATTCATTATCTGATAATACCAGGGGATCAAAGTCGGAAGCGGATCATGCTTGTCAGAGGTGGCTTCTGACCTTGAGACCGATTATCAAATATAAATAAAAAAGAATAAAGAAAAACAGCTGCACAAAGGCGTGCAGAGGACGGAAAGGCAATAGTGGGATGGAAATTACAGATGTGAGAGTGCGAAAGGTCGCACTGGATGGCAAGATGAGAGCGATCGTCTCTATTACACTGGACAATGAATTTGTGGTTCACGATATCAAGGTGATCGAAGGGGAAAAGGGAGTATTTGTTGCGATGCCAAGCCGCAAGTCGGCAACAGGAGAATATCGTGATATCGCACATCCCATCAACTCGGAGACAAGAGATTATGT